>JBIITW010000225.1:0-7532 GCA_044340265.1 Burkholderiales bacterium
CGCCGTCCGCCGAGGGGGCCGGACGATGCAGGACGTTGCAAAAGCCTGATCGAAGGACGGTCATTTCCGTCAGGCCGCGACCGGCTGGTGACGCCGAGCGAGGTCGTTCTGCCGGGCGACCAGTCGGCCCATCAGCTTGAGGTTCATCGGAGTCAGCTGCATCGCGGTATCGGCCCACAGGTCGGTGATGTCGCTCAGTTCTGCCAGGTCGAGGTTGCGGGCACGCCGCTTGGCGATCGCCATCGCGCCGAAGCCGGCGACCTGGTTGCGGCGCTTGCGCATCAGGTCCGCCACTGCCGCAGGCCCGGCACCGTCGTCGCACACGATGTCCACGACGCCCAGTTCCCGGGCCGCTTCGGCGGAGATGATCTCTCCCGACTGCATGAGCCTGTCCATTATCCGTTCGCCGACGCGCCGCGACAGGAAGGAAGTCGCACCCATGCCCGGGAAAAGGCCGAACAGGATCTCCGGGAAGCCGAAGGTGGCACCGCGCTCGGCGACGATGACATCGCTGGACAGGGCGAGCTCGAATCCGCCGCCCAGGCATTGGCCCTGGACCAGCGATACCGTCGTGCATGGCGTGTGGTAGCCCATGTAGGTCTTGTAGAGTGGGTTGATGCACATGTGCGCATACGCGCGCATCTGCGCATGGTGGCCTGCTTCGATCATCTCCTTGAAGTGGTTGAGGTCGCCGCCGAGGTTGAATACGCCCGGGATCGCCGAGCCGAGGATCACGTAGTGGAAGCGGCGCCGCTGGCCGTTGTGCTCCAGCAGGCCGCCACTGTCTTCGAGCATGCTGAAGACGCCGTTGAATGCCTCGAGCAGTCCGTGGTTGAAGCACGGCCTGGGCATGCCGCACATGGTGATCCACACCGCGCCGGTGTCCGGTTCGAAGCGTGCCGATATCTGGTCACCGAAGTAGTACTCGACCGAGTGTTCGTCCATGCGAACCAGGGGTTCGCGCGAAAGTGATTCCAGTTGTTTGGGAACTGCGATATCCATTGGTGCCACCCCCAGGTCCGATTGCGATTGTGCGCAGACCGGCCTGCCGTCGGCGCACGCCATTGACAGAATCGCCGCGGGCCGCCCGGGCAGGGCATATGGGTGACCCATGGCTCCGGCCGCGACGACACTCGGGCTGTGCGAATGACGACCGGGTTGGTGGGCCCATCGTGTGCGTGCAACCGGACGAGCGGACGGTGTACTGAACATCCGCCGTTGGCAAATATTTGTTGCACGCAAGGACAGACAAGGGTTCCGCGGCCGAAAGTCTCACATTTTGGTGGCATCTGTCGAAAGTCGGGGTTACCATTTCCGCAGCTTCGTGATCGTCTGCGTTCCCGCCTTTCGTTCTGCCTGCGACCCGCCGGGTTTCCTCGATGTCCTGCAAGTTGCTCGATTACCCTGCGCGTGGGCTGTACGGATTCCGGGTCGTGCGCCGGATCGGGGGGCAGGTGTACGACGAGTTCTTCTCGCTGATCGATCGCCGGCGCCGGGTCGGCAGCGGCTCGAAGCGTTATCTCCGGATGACCGGGCCGGCCTTTGCACGGGTGCAGAGGAAGGCCTTGCAGCGCGATGCAGCGCTCAGCGGCATGCAGCGTGTCTATCGCGCGTACGAGGCCGCCCAGGCGCAGCCCCAGTCGCGCGCCGCCGGGTCGACCACGGTGCGTGGCATCCGTTTCTGCACCACGCGCCCCGGTCGAGCGCCGCACCTCGCGCCGATCCCGGGCTTCCTGGTCAGCGTCGTCGCCGGAGGCCGGCGGGTGACGCGCTTCTTCCGGCTGCCGCTGCCGCTCGAGCGGCAGGGATGGCGCGATGGCTGGGTGAGCGCGGTGTCCTGGCTGGCCGAGACGAAGGGCCTGCGCGACTGGGCTTCACTGCTCGAACGCGAACCCGACCTATGCGGGGCGATCGCGCTGCTGGATCAGGCGGGCCAGACTAGCCCGCGTACTTGACGCTTCACCCATAAGCCTGTGTCAGCGGCCGCGACACAGGCTTGCCGGCCTTCGCTTCCTCGATCGCTGCCAGCGCGAGGTTGCGCGCCTTGCGCACATCGCGCATCGCCCGCTGGTCGTCGATCGCGCCCGCGTAGATCAGCCTGCCCGCAGGGTCGATCACGTAGGTATGCGGCGTCATCACCGCGCCGTATGCGCGTCCGGTGCGCCCGTCGGGATCCTGCAGCATCGCGTGCTGGTTGCCCTTCCAGTCGCGCAGCATCGCGGCACTGCGTTTCGCGTCGACGAAACTCGGATGCGCGGGATGGGTCGAGTCGATCGACAGCCAGATCACGCCGTTGTCGCGTGCGCGCTTCTGGGCAGCCTGCATGGCCCCGGCGCCGTAGTGTGTGTTGATCGCGTAGCAGTCGCTGTTCCACCATTCGAGGACCACGTACTTGCCCTTGAAGTCGGACAGCGACACCTTGCGGCCGTCGATCGCCGAGAGGGTGAACGCGGGCGCCGGATCTCCGACGCGCGCGAGCGAAGACGATTGCGCAGCCGCAGGTGAGGCCGCTGGCAGCACGGCCAGCACCGCCAGCAGGGCCAGCAGCGGCAGCAGCCGGGGTGCCAGCCAGTTCAGGGCGGTCTCGAAAGACGTGGGGGCGGGGGCTGCCTGCATCATGGATTCAGTCTCCTGGGCCATCTCTGCTGCATCAAGGAATCGGTGATCGGCGCGCGTCCGCGACGGCGCCGGAACCTGCACCGGACAACGCCTGCAGCACGATGTCCCGGGTCAGCAGTTCCGGCAGCAGCACCGGCGCGGCGCGCCCGGGCAGATAGAGCACATACACCGGCACGCCGCTGCGACCGTAGCCGGTCAATGCTTCGCTGATCGCGCGGTCACGTCGTGTCCAGTCGGCGCGCAGCGTGGCGACATCGCGATCGGCGAACGCCTTGCGCACCGACTGGGTATCGAGCACCAGCTGCTTGTTCGCCTGGCAGGTCACACACCATGCGGCCGTGAAGTCGATGAACACCGGACGTCCTTCGGCGCGAAGGGCTGCCACCCGGTCTGCAGACCACGCCTGCCAGGCGTTCCCGGCGTCCTGCCGCTGCGCGCTGCCAGCGCTGCTGCCGGCCGACTCGTCGGTCGCCGCCGGCCACGCCGTGTAGCCGCCGGCCAGCGCGATCAGGGCGCCGGCCACGACCGTCGCCGCCCGGATGCGCGGGGATGCCGAAGGCACGGCGAAGCGTCCGTACAGCCATGCGGCCAGCGCGACCAGTACCAGGCCGGCCAGCAACCCGAACACCGCGTCCATGCCGGACTGCAGGCCGAGCACCCAGGCCAGCCAGGCTACGGTCGCCAGCAACGGGAACACCATCGCCTGGCGGAAGGTCACCATCCACGGGCCTGGCCGCGGCAGCCGCTGCGCGAGCGCGGGCACGAACGAAAGAAGCAGGTAGGGCAGTGCCATGCCGATGGCCAGCGCGCCGAACACGGCCAGTGCATGCACCGCGGGCTGCGCGAGCGCATAGCCGAGCGCCGCACCCATGAATGGCGCGGTGCAGGGGGCCGCCACCGCCACCGCCAGCACGCCGGTGAAGAACGACCCGGCGGGGCCCTTGCGCTCCGGCATGCTGCCGGCCAGCGAGGCGACCCGCGATCCGACCTCGAACACCCCGGCCAGGTTGAGCGCCAGCAGCGTGAACAGCACGGCCATCGCCGCGACGAACGGCGGCGACTGCAACTGGAATCCCCAGCCGACCTGCTCGCCGCCGGCGCGCAAGGCGATCAACGTCCCGGCGAGCGCCCAGAACGATGCGAGCACGCCTGCGCCGAACGCAAGGCCATTGATGCGCAGGCCGCCCGGGTCGGAACGGGCCTGTCCCACGATGGACATCGCCTTCAGCGACAGCACCGGGAACACGCAGGGCATCAGGTTGAGCACGATGCCGCCGACCGCCGCGAGCAGCAATGCGAGCAGCAGGCCGAGCGGTGCAGCCGGTTGCGCCGTACCGGGCGTCCCATCCATGGCGGCGGCGGCAGCGGCTGCGCCGGCGACGGTGGTCGTGGCCAGCAGCGGACCCAGGTCGGGCAGGTCCGCGGACAGCTCCGCATCGATGGTCCCTGCCGCCGGCTGCCCGGCACCGAAGCCGGACGCTGCCACGAGCAATCCCGCCATGCGCTCGACCGGCGTGATCGGTTGCGCCAGCAGCGGCACCTCGATCATCAGTCCGTCGCGGTGGTGCGCGACCGTCTGTGCCGCGGCGTGCGCGACCTGTCCTTCGGTCGCATTGAAGAAATAGACTTCGCCCTGCGCCGCCGCGACGCCCTCGGGTGCGCGCAGTGCGATCTGCAGGCGGTTGCCGCTGACGCGGGCGGTGGCCGTCCAGCCGGGCAGGCTGCCGGGCAGGGCGGCGCGGGCCGCGGTGAACAGGGCTGCGAATCGAGGGTCAGGCAGGGCGGCGATCGGCGCGACCGGCAGCGTGAAGCCGACCGTGGCCGATTCGGGGATGCAGACGTCCTTGCACACGAGCCAGTCGGCCTGCGCCGTGACCTGGAGCAGCGCGCCCGTGAACCCCTCGGGCACGCTGATCTGCACCGGCAGCAGCACTTCGCTCTCGTAGCCGTAGTTCATCAGCGGGCCGACCGGCAGCCGCTTCGGCACCGGCCACGACAGCGGGCCTGCGGTCACGCCCTCGGGCAGGCGCCATTCGAGGGTCGTGGGCAGGCCGGAATCGCCCGGGTTCATCCAGTAGGTATGCCATCCGGGCGCAACGCGCATGCGCAGCAGGGCATGGAAGCGCTCCCCGGGCCGCGCCGTGCTCGGCTCGGCGATCAGGTCGACCTGAACCCGGTTCTGTGCCGAGGGTAGCCCTGCACCCTGGCCCTGCGCACTGGCGGCACCCGCGAACGGCATCGCCAGCAGGAGCAGCAGGGCGCAGGCCAGCGCCGGCAGGCGGCCGATCGGCCACGTCGGCCGCGTCGGCCACGTCGGGCACGTCGGGCACGCGGGCCGTGGTGTTTCGGTCATCGGGACTGCGACCATGGGGGGCTCTGTGGGAGAAGGGCGGCAGAGATCACCATCCGGCACCTGCCGCCTCCGGTTGTACGGCCGGAACACCCGTCCGGATTCAACCCGGCTGCGCCGTGCGCTGCAGCTTCCCCTGCTCGCAGCAGGTTACCTCAGCGAGCGGTCAGTTGATCAGGAATGCCGAAGGCACCGTTTCTATCACCAGCCTGCGATACGCCATCTGTGCATCCGCGATGTCGAGCGAGATCGTGTTGCGTGCATCGGTGATGATGGATCCCCGGCGCAGCGTATCCGAATCGAGCTTGTTCGGACGTTCCAGCATCGCCTGCAGCGTGGCGGCATGGCGGGGCGGTGCATCGCGGAGCCTCACCGGTTCGGGCGGAACCAGGCGTGCCGCGCTGGCCACCACGAAACTGTTCACATGCCGCGATCCGGCCGCGTCCGGGCGATAGACGACGATCTCCGGGAGTTCGGCGTGCAGCGTGACCAGGAAATGCGCGTAGACCGACGGGCGGTCGAGGTCGACGAAGGTATTGAACACCGCGACGCCATCCGGCTTCAGGCATGCCCGCAGGTCATTGAAGAAGTCGCGGGTGATCAGATACTCCGGGATGCCGTCGCCATGGAACAGGTCGACCACGATCGCGTCGTAGCCCGCCTTGCAATTGCGCAGGAAGGTGCGCGCATCGGCCTCGATCGCACGCACCCGGGTGGTGTCGAACCCGAAATGCTTCTGGGCGACCTCGAACGACACCGGATCGATCTCGACCGCGGTCACGTCGACCCCCTGCCGGGCCAGCGACATCGGCACCACGCCTGCGCCCAGGCCGAGCACCAGCGCGCTGGAGGCCTGTGGCCGATAGGCCTGCACCAGCGCCTCTAGTCCGTAGGTGAAGAACGATTGCGACCGGTTGTCGGAGTCGAGCGTGTTCTGCACCAGGCCGTCCTGGAAATAGATGCGCAACTGCGACGCCGCAGGGGCACCTGCAGGTCCGGCAAGGATCTTCACGGTGCCGAACAGCGAGCCGTACTCGGCGGTCTTCTGCCACTCGATGCCGCCGTAGCGGGCGGGCCACATCCGGTCGAGGTAGCTTTCGGAGAAAGCGAGCAGGCCGCCCGAGGCCAGCGTGCCGGCGATGCCCACGGCGAGCAGCCGGCTGCGGCTGGCGACCGGCACCGGCGGACGCAGCGCGCCTGCGAGTGACAGCAGCGACAGCACCAGCGCGACGGCGAGCACCGCGTTGTAGTTGGACATGTAAGGCATCAGCACGAATGCGGTGACGATGACGCCCGCGACCGACCCCACGGTGCTCACGAAGAACACCCGGCCGGAGCCGGCATCGAGTTGTTCGAGAACTGCGCTCTGGCGACTGTCGGCAGGCGTCGACTTCGATCCGTATCGGGACGCCGACGCCATTGCCGACTGCGTCATGATCGCCACCAGCAGCGGATTCATCGCGGAGGTGGTCAGCAGCGGCAGGAACAGCAGCACCATGCACGCAATGAACGCGCCGACCACCAGGTCGAAGCTGGCCAGCGCATGGAACGCGTAGGGATAGACCAGGCAGGCGGCGACGATCGCAAGCCCGGCCCAGGCCGGCTGTGCCAGGTACCACTGCGCCAGTCGTTCGATCGACGGCTTGCGGCTGGAATGGGTGACCAGTCCGCCGCACCAGTAGCCGGCTGCCAGCGCGATCAGGGTGATCGACAGGATGCCGGTCCAGATGTAGATGCTCACCCCGAAATAGGGCGTCATGATCCGGGATGCGAGCAGTTCCAGCGCGAGGATCGCGCCGCCGGTGGAGAAGATGATCGCGTGCAGCAGGAACATGGTCGGATATCCGGAGCGGGTCGGCAGGGCGACGCAGGGGGTATGCTGAAGGTCGCGGATTGTACGGCTGCCGTGCCGTCGCCGCAGCGGTCAAATTCCCGCCCGTCGCGTTTGCTAGACTTGCCGGCGTGGCAGTTGCTGAAAGGTCGTCGATGATGCTGTTCCCCGATTCAATCCGCCCGTCCGGCATGTCCGGCGCGCGTCCCGCCGGGGCCGCCCCTGCCAGTCGGCTGCGTGCGGCGCTGCTGGCGTGGCTGGCGGCAGCGGTCCTGCTGTCGCCGTCGTCTGTCCTGGCGCAGGCGGGCACCGCGCCCACGCGCACGGCTGCCGATGCGGGGATCGTCGACGAAGACACGGACACGCCCTATGTCCCGACCCCTGCCGACGTGGTCGAACGCATGCTCCACCTGGCCGGCGTCGGCAAGGGCGATTACCTGATCGACATCGGTTCGGGCGACGGGCGGATCGTGCTTACCGCAGTGGCGAAGTTCGGCGCCCGCGGACACGGCATCGAGATCGACCCGCGGCTGATCGAACGCAGTCGGCAGGCTGCACGGAAGATGGGCATCAGCGACCGTGCACAGTTCCTCACCCAGGACCTGTTCGAATCCGATTTCTCCAGGGCGACGGTGGTCAGCGTCTACCTGCTGCCGAAGGTGATGCAGCTGCTCACGCCGAAGCTCGCCGCGCTGCGTCCGGGCACGCGCATCGTGTCCCATGATTACGCGA
>JBIITW010000226.1:0-7528 GCA_044340265.1 Burkholderiales bacterium
TGTGCGCACGGACTGCACCGTCACCGCCGCCCGGCGCACGAGCGCGCACGACGCAGGCGTTGGCTGGATCCTGGCCGCAGCCGACAGCCGGGGTGCGGCAGTCATGATCGATGGCGTCTTCGACTGGCTGGTCGCGGCGATGCCCTCGCCACAGGCGGCCCTGCTGCTGGCCGATGTGCCATCGATGCAGGCGCAGGCCCGCGCGCTGCCGATGGTCCCCTGCTGGGCCGTCCTCGCCTCGTTCGCTGCGCCGCTGACCACCGGCTTCGACGCGGCCTTCGTGAACGGATCGTCCCTCACCTGGATCGCGCGCAATGGCCACAAGCCCGGCCGCGATCCGCAGTTCGAATGCTGGGTACTCCATGCCGCGCGCGACTGGAGCGAACGAGAACTGGAAGCGCCGCCCGAAGCGGTCTGCGCGAAGATGCTCGCAGAGTTCCGCCGCGTGACCGGCTGCGGCGATCAGCCAGTGACTGCACGCGCCCATCGATGGCGCTACTCCGGTCCCGGTGCAAGGTCGGACCTGTCATGCCTGTTCGATGGCGACAGCCGCGCAGGTGCCTGCGGCGACTGGCTCGCGGGTTCACGGGTCGAAGGCGCATGCCTGAGCGGGCTCTCGGTCGCCGAACGGATCCTTTCCGCTGCGCGCTGATGGCTGCCACAAAGCGAGAACCTGGACTCCGGGATGACGAAGCCTGATGCTGCTATGGCATAGTCACGCCGCAGGACGGCGCTGCCATCCCGGCTGGCGCGTCCATCGGAGGAGACCGAGAATGCTTTCCATCGCAAAGGCCGCAGCGGCGATAGCCGTCATGACACTGGCATCGGGCGCATTGCCGCCGATGGCTCAAGCCGCAGAAGACGGGCGCACCAAGCAGCAGGAACTCATGGCTGCCTGCAACAAGATGGCGGCCCAGAAGGAAGTGAAGGGCGACGATCGGAAGAAGTTCATGAGCGCCTGCCTCAAGGGCGACGTCCCTGTGGCCCCGGCGCGCTCTCCTCAGCAGGAGCGGATGGCGAGCTGCAACAAGGATGCCGGCGCGAAGGCGCTCAAGGGCGACGAACGCAAGAAATTCATGAGCGACTGTCTCAAGGGATAGCAGGAAAGCATACCGCCCGCCCGGCGCGACCGAGCGGGCGGATGCAGGCTCGTCCTGACGTCGCGTCCTGACGTCGCGTCCTGTCGCCACCGACCGACGTCGCCTCGCGCCTTCACGTCAGTCGTCAGGCCTGATCCAGTGGCAGCGCGAAGACGCGCGTTGGAATGCTCGTCGCTTGCCGGTCCGGCGATTTGAGTCTATCGCCCGAGAAACAAGCACTTCTCACGAAAAGCCGACCGTATTCCCGACCACGACATAGGGTCAATGCAACGCCTGTCTGCACCTGCTGCAAAAAAAATAATTTCTTTTTCAATCAGCATCTTGCGGCGATTTGGTGCGAATCTGTCTGGCAAAGATAGGCGCGCTGCGGTCGGTCTGCTATTCTTTTCTGGCAGCCCACAAGGCTGACGGAAGCAACTCCAGACTGTCGAGTCCGAAGTTCTCGTGCAGGCACCGGCCGCTTGAAAACAGCGGCGCGGTGCCCGACCGAAAAGGCTTGCAGGGCCTCTCAAACGCAGCCGGTCAACGCCCGAATATCGGGAAAGGCCAGGCTCCCGGCACGGTAACCGGCCGGGGTGCTGCGAGTGACGAGGCAGGCGCTGTAACCGGGTTGATCATAGTTGCCGTCGCGGGCTTCGCTATCGACTTCCCAACCGCAGGCTTTACCGGAGTACTGGCAACCGTCGGCTTTTGGGCTGTCTTTTTTGCTGCAACCGGCTTCGCCACGACCTTCGGCCTGGCGACTTTGGTCACCGCTACCGGCGCAGCTTTGGATCCCGCGCCGATCACCCGCTTCGGCACCTTGACCACCGGTTTCACGATCGCCTTGGCGATCACCCGTGGTTCCGCCCTGGCAGTGGCCGAGGGCGCCGGTCGGCCAGGCGCTTTGGAACCTTTGCCCGCCGCTTTCTTCGCGCCTTTCTTGGCTGCCTTGCGACCCGCCTTCTTCGCAGCCTTCTTCGTGGCCTTCTTCGCGGTTTTCGTCGCGACCTTCTTGACGGCCTTCTTCGCCACCTTGGCCAGCGTCTTCTTCGGCGCTGCCTTCTTGGCTGCCGCTTTCTTGGCCGGCTTGCGCACGACCTTCTGGACCTTCTTGGCCGCCTTCTTCGCGACTTTCTTCGCGACCTTCTTCACGGCCTTCTTTGCCGGCGTACGACCGGCAACCTTCTTCGCCGCCTTCTTGGCGACCGGACGGGCAGATTTCTTTGCCGTGGACTTGCGTGCAACCTTCTTCGCGACTTTCTTTGCCATCAGTGACTCCTGCTTTGGAAACGGGTGAGGGTTATCGAGCGCGTTTCATTCCCAGGACAGCGCACCACCGGTCTGATACTCGATGACCCGGGCCTCGAAGAAGTTGCGCTCTTTCTTGAGGTCGATCATTTCACTCATCCACGGAAACGGATTATTCGCACCGGGGAAGAGAGGCTCGAGACCTATCTGCTGGCATCGACGATTGGAAATATACCGCAGATATTCCTTGAACATCGGTGCATTCAGGCCGAGGACCCCGCGCGGCATCGTGTCTTCGGCATAGCGATACTCGAGTTCGACTGCAGTGTTCATCAACTGCCGGATCTCCTCGCGGAACTCCGGCGTCCACAGATGCGGGTTCTCGGCCTTCACCGTGTTGATCAGGTCGATGCCGAAGTTGCAGTGCATGGACTCGTCGCGCAGGATGTACTGATACTGCTCGGCAGCCCCGGTCATCTTGTTCTGCCGTCCGAGCGCGAGGATCTGCACGAAGCCCACATAGAAGAACAGGCCTTCCATGATGCAGGCGAACACGATCAGGCTCTTCAGCAGCTTCTGGTCGGCCTCGGGCGTGCCGGTACGGAACGACGGATTGGTCAGGGTGTCGATGAACGGGATCAGGAACTCGTCCTTGGCGCGGATCGACGCTACCTCGTGATAGGCGTTGAACACCTCGGCCTCGTCCAGCCCCAGGGACTCGACGATGTACTGGTAGGCATGCGTGTGGATCGCTTCCTCGAAGGCCTGGCGCAGCAGGTACTGCCGGCATTCCGGGGCGGTGATGTGCCGGTAGGTTCCGAGCACGATGTTGTTGGCCGCGAGCGAGTCCGCCGTGACGAAGAATCCGAGGTTGCGCTTGACCAGCCGGCGCTCGTCATCGGTGAGACCGTTGGGGTCCTTCCACAGTGCGATATCGCGGCTCATCTGGATCTCCTGCGGCATCCAGTGGTTCGCGCAGGCGTCGAGGTACTTCTTCCAGGCCCATTCGTACTTGAACGGCACGAGCTGGTTGACGTCGGTCTGGCCGTTGATGATCCGCTTGTCGTCGGCCGAGACCCGGCGGGCGACCGCGGCGTCACCGGCCGGTGCCAGCGCTGCAATGGCTGCAGCGCGGACACCCTCCGGCACCGGGGAAAGCGCGGCATCGAGGCCGCGCCCGGTCGCTCGCTGGGCCAGTTGCGGGCCTGACGCGGCGCCGAAATCTTCTTCGAATGAAAGCATGAGTCTGTTCCTCGTGAATCAGTGATTCGCCAGAATTACTGGCAGGCTTCGCAATCAGGGTTGTCGATGGAGCAGAACTTCGCGTCGGTCGCAGGCAGCGTCTCGACCGGCGCCGCCATGGCACCGCCGGGCGTGCCACCGTTGACCGCCACCGCATTGAGCTGGCCGGCCTTGATGGTCGACTTCTCGGCGTGCGTCGCGCCGACCGTGCGCAGGTAGTAGGTGGTCTTCAGGCCGCGCAGCCAGGCGAGCTTGTAGGTGTCGTCCAGCCGCTTGCCCGAGGCACCCGCCATGTAGATGTTGAGCGACTGCGACTGGTCGATCCATTTCTGCCGCCGGGCCGCGGCCTCGACCAGCCAGGAAGGATCGACTTCGAACGCGGTTGCGTACAGGTTGCGGATTTCGCCCGGGATACGGTCGATCTTCGCCAGGCTGCCGTCGAAGTACTTCAGGTCGGAGATCATCACCTCGTCCCACATGCCCAGCTTCTTCAGGTCGCGCACGAGGTACTCGTTGACCACGGTGAACTCGCCCGACAGGTTCGACTTCACGTAGAGGTTCTGGAAGGTGGGTTCGATGCACTGCGACACGCCGGTGATGTTGGCGATGGTCGCGGTCGGCGCGATCGCCATGGTGTTCGAGTTGCGCATGCCGAAGCGGGCGATCCGCGCGCGCAGCGAATCCCAGTCGAGGGTGGCCGACTCGTCGCATTCCACGAAACCGCCCCGCTCCTCGCGCAGCAGCCGGATGGTGTCGATCGGAAGGATGCCGCGGTCCCAGAGCGAGCCCTTGAACGTCGCATAGCGGCCGCGCTCGGCGGCCAGTTCGGTCGAAGCCCAGATGGCGTAATAGGAAATGGCTTCCATCGAACGGTCGGCGAATTCAACCGCCTCCTGCGAGGCGGTCGGAATGCGCAGTTCATGCAGGCAGTCCTGGAAACCCATCAGGCCGATGCCGACCGGCCGGTGCTTCATGTTCGAGTTGCGTGCCTTGTTGACCGCGTAATAATTGAGGTCGATCACGTTGTCGAGCATGCGCATCGCGACATTGATCGTGCGCTGCAACTTCTCGTGGTCGATCGTCTCCGTGCCGCCATCGAGCTTCAGGTGCGCCTTCAGGTTCACCGAACCGAGGTTGCAGACCGCGGTCTCCGCATCGCTGGTGTTGAGCGTGATCTCGGTGCACAGGTTCGAGCTGTGCACGACGCCGACATGCTGCTGCGGCGAACGGATGTTGCAGGGGTCCTTGAAGGTGATCCAGGGATGGCCCGTCTCGAACAGCATCGACAGCATCTTGCGCCACAGCTGCAGCGCAGGGATCTTCTTGAACAGCCGGATCTCGCCCGCCGCCGCCTTGTCCTCGTAGCGGACATAGGCCTTCTCGAAGGACGCGCCGAACTTCTCGTGCAGGTCGGGCACGTCGGCCGGCGAGAACAGCGTCCACTCGCCGGCGTTCATCACGCGCTTCATGAACAGGTCGGGAATCCAGTTCGCCGTGTTCATGTCGTGGGTACGGCGACGGTCGTCGCCCGTGTTCTTGCGCAGTTCGAGGAATTCCTCGATGTCCAGGTGCCAGGTCTCGAGGTAGGAGCAGACCGCGCCCTTGCGCTTGCCACCCTGGTTCACCGCGACCGCCGTGTCGTTCACCACCTTCAGGAACGGCACCACGCCCTGGCTCTTGCCGTTCGTGCCCTTGATGTGCGAGCCCAGCGCACGCACCGGCGTCCAGTCGTTGCCGAGGCCGCCGGCGAACTTCTGGAGCATCGCGT
This sequence comes from Burkholderiales bacterium, assembly GCA_044340265.1. Taxonomy (GTDB): domain Bacteria; phylum Pseudomonadota; class Gammaproteobacteria; order Burkholderiales; family CAIKXV01; genus CAIKXV01. The sequence goes on from JBIITW010000226.1 coordinate 5,341, forward strand.
TTTCCTTGATCGCCTCGTAGATGCCGTCGAGGTTGTCGGCCACCGTCGTCAGGTAGCAGGACGACATCTGGCTGTGCCGCGTCCCCGAGTTGAACAGCGTCGGCGTCGAGCTCATGTAGTCGAACGACGACAGCACGTTGTAGAACTCGATCGCACGCGCCTCGCGGTCGATCTCGCCCAGCGCCAGGCCCATCGCCACGCGCATGAAGAACGTCTGCGGCATCTCGATCCGGCGCTCGTCGATGTGCAGGAAGTACCGGTCGTAGAGGATCTGCAGGCCGAGGTAGTCGAACTTGAAATCGTTGTCCGCGACCAGCGCACGGCCGAGCCTGTCAAGGTCGTACTGGCCGAGCCGCTCGTCGAGCAGCTGGGCGGCGACACCCTCGCGGATCAGCTTCGGGAAGGCGACGGCATAGCCCTCCTTCATCTGCGCATGGGTCTTCTCTTCACCCAGCGTCTCGATGCGCAGGTCGTTCAGCAGCAGGCGCGCAGTGACATAGCTGTAGCTGGGCTCCTGCTCGATCAGCGCGCGGGCGGACAGAACCGCCGACTTGCGCACTTCCGCGATCGGCACGCCGTCGTAGAGGTCCTTCAGCGTCTGGTCGAGGATGGTTTCCGCGCTGGCCTCGGGCAGTCCGTGGCAGGCCTCGTCGATCAGTCCCCTGAGCCAGGCGAAGTCGAGCGTGACCAGCTCGTCGTCGATCTTCACCCGGATCGGTGCCGCCGTGGACGGCGCGCCGGCGACCGGTTGCGACTTGCGCAGTTCGGCACGGGTGCGCGCACGCTCCTCGCGGTAGAGCACGTACGAGCGGGATACTTCATGCAGGCCGGAGCGCATCAGCGACAGCTCGACCTGGTCCTGGATGTCCTCGATGTGGAAGGTGCCGCCATTGGGCTGGCGGCGCAGCAGCGCGTTGATCGCCAGCGTGGTGAGTTGCGCCACCTGCTCGCGCACGCGCGCCGAGCCAGCCGCCTGCGAGCCATCGACGGCCAGGAACGCCTTTGTCACCGCGATGGCGATCTTGCCCGGCTCGAAGCCGACCACGGCGCCATTGCGCCGGATCACCTTGTACTGCGCATAACGTGCATCGACCGGCGCGAGCGCTGCCTCGGTGACGGAAACCGGCATCGCCGGCGTTGCCTGAGGCGAAAGTTCGCTCGCTGTCTGCATTGCTTCTCTCCAGTTCGGTACTTCGAAAAAGACGGCGGGGCCCCGCAGGTGCCGCTCGGGGAAAAGGCGCCCCCCACATCTAGTGCGCGCTGCCCACCCGCTCGCTATAGCTTTGGTTACAGCCACAACATCTAGTGGCTGGGTATGCATTCACCCCTAATTCTAGGGGTTTGCAGGGACGCGTCAAGCCGCTTGCCGGGATTTTTTCGCGATCCGCCGGCTGCGCCCGCAAAGGCGCAACAATGCCGTGCTGCAGCGGCGCGCCTGCGGCACTGCAGCGACGCCGATCCTCAGCAGCCGGCGGCGATTCGGACGGTCTGGAAATGGATGCCCACGGTGTCCTCGATGTCGCGCGCATAGCCGCCAGCCATGCAGGCAGCTACCGGCAGGCCCGCGGCAGCGCAGCGACCGAACACGAGGCGGTCGCGTTCGGACAGGCCGTGGCGACTGAGGGACAGCCGGCCGAGCCGGTCGCCTTCGTAGGGGTCGGCCCCGGCCAGATAGATCACCAGGCCGGCCCGGGCGGCCGCCAGCGCGTGGTCGAGGCCACCGTCCAGCCGCCCGAGGTATTCATCGTCCCCGGCGCCGTCATCGAGCTCGATGTCGAGGTCGCTCGCCTGCTTCACGAACGGATAGTTGTTGCGTCCATGGATCGAGAAGGTGAACACCGAATCATCATCGGCCAGGATCGACGCAGTGCCGTCGCCCTGGTGCACATCGCAATCGACGACCAGCACCCGCTGCACATGGCGTCCGGCCTGCATGGCGGTGGCGGCAATGGCTGCGTCGTTGAACACGCAGTAGCCGCCGCCATGGTCGCGAAACGCATGGTGGGTGCCGCCAGCCAGGTTCACCGCCGTTCCGTCCTCGAGCGCCGCGCGACAGGCGGCAACCGTTGCGCCACTCGAGCGCCGCGAACGCTCGACCATCTGTTCCGACCAGGGGAAACCGATGTCGCGCTGCTGCTGTGCGCTCAGGGTGCCGCTGCTCACCGCCTGCAGCCAGCCCGCCGAGTGG
>JBIITW010000227.1:0-7486 GCA_044340265.1 Burkholderiales bacterium
GGTGCTCGATCGCCTGGTGCTGCAGCGAGACCACCTGGGCAAGCAGTTCGCACGCCGCACGTACTTCGAAGGACAGCCGGGCCGGGCCACCGTAGTGATGGCAGGCGATCAGGCCCCACAGGTCGTCGCCCCGGCGCAGGGCCATCGTGAGCCCGGCGGTCACGCCCATGTTCTGCAGGTACTCGGTGTAGATTGCAGACGCGCCGCGCAGGGCGCAATGGGTCATGGTCAGCGGGCGGCCGGTCTCGGGATTGACGAGGGGAACCATCTCGGCGAGATCCCCGCCGACATCCGGTGTCGGGCGGATCCACGCACGCTTGAACACCTCGCGGGCAGGCGTCGGGATGTCTTCCGCCGGGTAGTGCAACCCGAGCCAGGGAGGCAGGTCGGCGCGTCCGCTTTCCGCATACACCTCTCCATGGCCGTCAGCATGGAACTTGTAGACCATGACCCGGTCGAGGCCCGTCAGTGCGCGGATCTCCTCGACGGCGATGTTGCAGAAGTGGAGCAGGCCGGATGCCTGGCGCAGACGGCCCACGGCCTTCTTGACCAGCGCATAGCCCAGTTGCGCCTGCGCTTCGTCTTCCGCGAAGGTCGGCTCGAACTCCACGAGCACGAGGCCTTCGAGCGTGTGCATCGACACATCGAGCGCCGGGACGCCTTCACGGCCAGGCAGCGTGAAGATGCGCAGGGGATTGGCATCGCTGGCACCGCCCGTCATCGACAGCCGGAGCCGCGCAGCGCAGGCCTCGCCGACCACGCTTTCGACCGGGCGGCCGAGCAGGCTTGCGGGCGCCAGCCCGAGCAGGGCCTCGCTGTTCTCGCTCGCTTGCAGGATCATGAGGTCATCCGGCCGCAGCACGAGCAAGGCACCGTGCCCCTGGATGCAGCCCGGTGTCTGTACCGGCTCGACATCGCAGTTGGACAGCGTGGCGCCGTGGCGCTTGATGCTGTAGGCCCCGCCTGCCCACGAGGGTGCAGCAGGGGCAGTGGATGACAGCGCCATGGATCTCCTTCAAGGACTCTCGACGCGACGAGGCCTGAATGGTGCCGCAAGGTCCATTGCCCGTATGTTCGCCACCGCACATAGTGGCGAACGAGCGGGCGTCCGATCAGGGCCGAGCCATCCTTGCGCCCGGGCTCAGGCGGGGGGCGGGCGCACGCACCATCGGCGCAGCGAGCGGAAGGTCGCGTTCGCCGATTCGACCATGACATCTGTCGTGTCGGTGGCTTCGGCGTCGGCAGCGAAGCCGGTGAGCACGTGTCGAAACGACCGCCACATCTCGACGGTGCGCGCACCGTTTCCATGGAAGAAGCGGGCACCGAGCGCCTGGGTGAGTCCGAGCCGGCGCCTCAGGTGCTGGCCGATGACCTGGCCACCCAGTGTGGCGCCCTCGAGCACGTACAGGCACCCCAGGGCCTGAGCAGGGGTATGCAACGGGGGTAGCGCGTCACACAGGGCCAGGGCGTCGGGCGACCCCGCGCCCAGCGCTTCAAGGTCGGCGCGCAGCAGGGGCAGCTTGCGGCGAGCCTCGAAGTCCAGGCCTGGCTGGACCGAGGACAGCATGCAGGCCAGTCGTGCTTCGACCGGCGCGTAGAAGGAAAAGTAGCGCTCGAGAAGCCGGCGATAGTCAGCCAGCAGGAAGTCGTCCCGCATCAGATCGAGGGCGATTTCGATCTCGATGTGCTCTGCACGCGTCCGGCCTTTCAGCTGCTCGAGCACATTCGCGGGATGAGGCGTCGCTTCATTCATGCAAGGTCCTTGACCATCCGGGCTCTCGCGCCGTCGATGTGCCCGGAGCAAGTGTGTTCCCGGTGGGCCCTGAAGTAAAACGCGGGTCCGACCTTTCCACCGGGCGCCATCGGGAGATTCCCTCCGATTGCGACTGACCGAGGCGTGGCGTATTCTTTGTTTTCCGCAAAGGAGGAGTCGCCCGATGGTCCGTCAGAAGGCCGCATGGGCAGGCGCACGCCGCGCTCGCCCGAACTGGCAACCCGTGGTCGCGCAGGCGATCGCAGTCGCGATGGTGTGTGCCGCGCCGGTGGCCGCGTACGCTGCGAGCGCTGCAGGGGCCACCGCCTGGCCCGCCCGGCCGATCCGCGTGATGCTGCCCAACTCGCCGGGCAGCGCCACCGACATCCTCGGGCGCATCGCGTTCCAGCGCATGGCGGACATCCTCGGCCAGCCGCTGCTGGTCGACAACCGACCAGGCGCGGGCGGCACCACCGGCGTCGAGATCGGCATGCGCGCGCAGCCGGACGGCTACACGATCACCACCGTCACGCTCGCGGTGCTGGCCGTCGCACCGCACACCTTCAAGTCGGTCGGCTATGACGTGTTCCGCGATGTCCAGCCGGTATCCGTGTTCGCGATCGCGCAGACCGGCGTCTGCGTGAATGCGCAACTGCCAGTGCAATCGGTCCGAGAACTGCTCGAACTGGCCAAGGCGCGACAGGGACGCCTGCTGATGGCGTCCGCCGGCATCGGATCGACGAGCCACATGGGCGGGCTGCTGTTCACCTCGCTCGCCCGGATCGATGCGACTCATGTGCCCTACAAGGGTGGCGGTCCTTCCATGGCGGCCGTGGCCCAGGGCGAGGCCGACTGGACCGTCGGACCCATCGTGGCGGCCACCACGCATGTGAAGGCCGGACGCATGCGTTGCCTGGCCACCGGCGGCGATCGCCGCTCGCCGCTGTATCCGGACCTTGCGACCATTGCCGAGTCCGGAGTACCGGGCTTCCGTTTCAGTGGCTGGAACGGCATCGTGGTTCCGGCGAAGACGCCGCGCGCCGTGGTCGATCGGCTGCACGGTGCGCTGGTGACGGCGCTCAAGCGCGACGACGTGCGCCAGCTGTATGCCGTTCAGGGCGAAGAACCGGCATGGAATTCGCCCGATGCCTTCGCACGCCTGATCCGCGAGGACTTCGAGGCGATGGGCAAGCTGGTCAAGGTGGCCGGCGTCAAGCCCGAGTAGCGATCACGGGGCCGGCCCCAAAATCGGAACCGGCCCCGCCGTGCCTCAGCCCCGCCAGTTGTCGGCGGCTCCGTTCTTGTCGATGTGCTGCTCGAGGCGCTCGGTCGATCGCACACCCGCATAGCGGGCATTGCCGCCTTCCGCGACGACAAGTGCATACGGCTTGCCGCGCGGCACCTGGATGATGTCGCCGATGCCGGCACGACGACGCTCGCCATCGACCTCGGCATCGAGCGCGCCGGAGATCACGTAGAAGAACGTCTCGTGCGGTGCCTCGGGACAGCGGGTCGCATGGCCGGGCGTCGATTCGATGAAGCCGAAGGCAAGGTTGGTGCCCTCTACCCAGTGCTCGTCATGGCCGGACGACGGCGGCGCGTCGAGCGATGCGATCATCGGGTAGAAGCAGCAGCCGAGCCCGTCGAGGATGGCCTGCGACTTCGATGCGTCCTTTTCCTGTCCGGGGTAGCGTCCCTCGGCGACGTCGCGCTTCACCTCGACCGCGGACAGCGCGCGCTCGGGCAGCGCCTCGTCGGCTGCTGCGCCGATCAGCGTCCAGGTGCGGTCCTTGATGTACAGGTAGCGCATGTCGCCGTCTTCGGTCGCCATGAACTGGTGGCGGGCGAACGGCGGAATGTGCACGAACGTCCCGGGCCATACGATGCGCCGTTCACGCCCGACACACAGGTTGATCTTTCCCTCGAGCGGAAAGGTCATCAGTTCGTTGGGGTGGTAATGCAGCGTCGAGCCGGTGCCCGCGCGTTTCGTGACGATGCGGAAGTACAGGTACTGACCCTCGATCACCGGCCCTTCGGCGGTGGACAGATGCGGGTTGAAACGATGCGACTGGTAGTCCTCGATGCGATGGAACGGCATGTGTCCTCCTCCGGTTGGCGGTCACTTTCGGCTCTGGCGTGCCGGTGGCGCAGTTTAGCAGTCCCTTCCGGCTCCTCGCGGCGCGCAGCGCACGCTCAGCCCGTCCAGCGCATCAACGTGACCACCAGCACCACGATGCCCAGCCCGAGGTTGATCGACACCCAGGTGCGGATCTGCGCCAGGGCTGCGCCGCCGGCGGGCCAGTCGGACGCCACTACGGCGCGATCGAGCCGGCGATAGAGCGCAAACCGGATGTGCATGAAGATCGCAACCATCGCCACGCCGAGCACGGCCATCACGGTCCATGACAACGGCATCTCGAAGCGGCCGCCCGATTGCACCACCTGCTTCGCCACCCGGCCGAGCATCCAGATGCCGCTCGCGAGCGTCACCAGTGAAGCCACCAGCACGACGCGGAAGAATCGGCCGAGGACCTCGTGCATCAGGCGAAGCCGCGCCGGCGCCTCGAGCTGGGCAAGCGCCGGTCGAAGGAAGAAGTGCGAGAACACCATGCCGCCGATCCACACCACGATGGCGAGGACATGCAGGGTCTTCAGTATTGCGTAGATCATCGGGCGGTTCTGTTCTCGGTGGCAGGCCGCCTAATGTAGCCGAGAACGTGATCGCGGCAGGTCAGAGGAAGGACATCAATCGCCCTTGATGCCCGCGGCCCGGATGAGTTTGCCCATCCGCTCGAAATCATCGCGTGCGCGGTTCTCGAGTTCCTTCGGGGTGGTGGCCCACGGGTCGGCCCCGACGGTGATCAGTCGCTCGCGCAAGTCGGATGCTGCCAGAGACTTGTTGAGCGCTTCGTTCAGGCGCTGCAGCACCGCGGGGGGCGTTCCCGCGGGAGCCACCAGCCCGGACCAGAAGTTCAGCGTCGCCTCCGGGAAGCCGGCCTCGCTGATCGTCGGCACATCGGGAAACGCCGGCGCACGGCTGGCCGAGAACATCACCACCGGCCGTACCGCACCCGACCTGATGTGCTGCATCGCCGAGGGCAGGGTGTCGAACACCATGGTCAGGTTGCCCGCCATGACGTCAGGGTAGGCGACCGCAGCACTCTTGAACGGTACATGCGTCATCTCCGCGCCGGTCGATGCGCGCAGGATCTCGCTGGCGAGGTGTCCGATGCTGCCGATGCCGGAGGATCCGAAGATCACCTTGCCCGGGGTCGCACGCGCCGCGGCGATCACGTCCTTCACCGTCTTCATCGGCTGGGAGGCGCCGACGGTGAGGATGTTTGGCGAAAGCGCGATGCCGCCGATGCCGGCGAACGCGGTGGTCGTGTCGTAGGGCACCTTGCGCTGGATGTGCGGCGCGATGGCATGCGTCGACAGGCTGGTCAGCAGGATCGTGTAACCGTCCGGGGACGCATTGGCGACCACGTCGGCGCCGATGGTGCCGGCGGCCCCACCGCGGTTCTCGACGACCACGCTCTGGCCGAGCATCTCGCCCATCTTCTGTGCAACCGCGCGTCCGAGGATGTCCGACACCCCGCCCGGCGCGAAGGGCACGATCATCCGGATCGACCGATTGGGAAAGTTGCCGGCGCCAGAGGACTGCGCCTGGGCGAAGCCAGGCATCGCGGCGCAGAAAACGACCGTGACGGCCACGGTCGCAGCCATGGACGCAGGCATGTGCCACCGGGCATCGCGTCTGGCGGGCAAGGAAGACAGCGGCTCGGAAGGTGTGGCGAATGCTTGCATGGCGGGACTCCTGTGCTCGGACAGGCGTACCACCATGCACGATCCGTACCATGTGAGATTCCGTGCGAGTCAGGCAGTCGGTGCGCAGGCAACAGAGGCGGCCGGGCATCGCCGCGGTGCGCGCGGTGTCCGCGCTGGTGCACGCCGGCACACGGTTCAGCCAGCAGGCGCAGCCGGTCGCTTGATCATCACCACGATCAGCGTCACCACGGTGAGCGGCACCACGAAGCCGAGCATGATCGCCGAGAACGCCTGCAGCGCGTCATGCTGCTGCGCCGCCAGGATGAGGTAGGCCACGTAGGCGATGTAGTAGGCGAGGAAAAGCGCACCCTCCCAGCGCGCGATCTCGCGGCCGGTCAGGAACACCGGCAGGCAGGCGAGGGCCACCGCCAGCATCACCCAGATGTCGAAGGCCAGCAGCGAGGGCGCCATGCCCAGCCCGAGGCCGCCGGATACCAGTCCGGACAGGCCCAGGCACCCGAGGATGTTGAAGGTGCTGCTGCCCACCACGTTGCCCACCGCGATATCGCGCTCACCCTTGATGGCTGCAGCGATGCTGGTGGCCACCTCGGGCATGCTGGTGCCGGCCGCGACGATGGTCAGGCCGATCACGAGGTCGCTCACGCCCATGGCCTTCGCAAAGCCGACCGAGGCCTGCACGAGGTAGTCGGACCCGACCACCAGTGCACCCAGGCCGGCACCGATGAGCAGCAACTGGACAGGCAGGTGGCTGTCCCAGGCACTGGCTTCGGCAGCCTTGATCCCGTCGGCATATTCGTCTTTTGCGGCCTGCGTCTCGCGCCTCGACTGCACGATCAGGAACAGGGTGTAGGCGAGTAGCAGCGCGAAGAGGAAGCCGCCATCCAGGAAGGAAAGCCGGCCGTCCAGGCCCAGCACCAGCAGCAGCAGGCTCGCCCCGATCATGATCGGGACTTCCTGCCGGATCAGCTGGATGTTCACCACCAGCGGCACGATGAGCGCGCTCAGGCCGAGGATGAACAGCACGTTGAAGATGTTGCTGCCCACCACGTTGCCGATGGCGATGTCGGTCTTGCCGTCGAGGACCGCGCCGATGCTGACCGCGAGTTCCGGGGCGCTGGTGCCGAAGGCGACGATGGTGAGGCCCACCACCAGCGGACTGATGCCGAAGGACAGGGCCATGCGCGATGCGCCGCGCACCAGGATGTTGGCACCGATGACGAGCAGGACAAGCCCTGCGACAAACATGATCATGACGTATGTCCTCCGTTCATGTCTGAAAGTAAACTACGTGCGACATTGACACACGCGGACACGGCTGTCTTCCTCTCATGACCCGAACCACCGAGATCAATCGTCGGATGTCCGAACTCCCTCGCCGCAGGTCCTGTCTTCCATTTTAGCGAGGAAGGAATGTCCAGGAAATGAAGCCGCATCCAGGCGCCGGCCGCCTCGCCGTCATGCTGAAGCGGGCGTTGATCGCCGCGATGTCTGCGCTCTCGCTCGCGGCATGCGAGCAGCGCGTCGCGGTCGACCCGGAATCGGCCACGCGCGCCACCGAACTCGGCATGCAGCCGCGCGCATCCGTGGCGCGCGGCGCAGACTACGCGACCAAGCCCCTGATGCCAGGGCAGGGCATCGGAGAACTGCTTCTGCAGAGCGCCACGCTCGCGGACGTCGAGCGGGTACTCGGCACCGATCACCAGATCTCCAGCCTGTCGACGACCCAGGACTGCGGTCCGGACGGCTGTCGCGAGGGCGCGCCACGATTTGCGCTCGAGTACCGGCGGCTGGCACTTACCGTCGGATTCGAGCGCGCCGCCGCGGGCATGCCGGTCGAACAGTCCCGCGTTCGACTGTTCAGCGTGTTCTGCGCCGACCCGAAAGCCTGCGCATGGCGCGGCACGACCAGCCGTGGGCTGCGCATCGGCGATGGCGATGCGCGCG
>JBIITW010000039.1:0-26330 GCA_044340265.1 Burkholderiales bacterium
CCCGGGGGGAAGGGCACGACCATGCGGATCGGCTTCGACGGCCAGGCCTGTGCCTGCGCGGTGGTGGCGGCAAGGCCGAGGGCGATTGCGAGCAGGGCGCTCGACGGAAGGCGGCAGGACATTGTTGTGGCGATCCTCGTCTGTGGTTGGGGGACGGGCGCCATTGTAGGTCGTCAGTTCGACGCGGGTGGAAGGTCCTCTCCGTCCCCGGCATGCGCGATGCTGACAAGGTAGCCCGTTCCCGCAGGGTCTGTGCCGAAGCTTGCCAGGATCGAGCGCTCGATCCCGTCCTTCGCCTTCAGCCGGAGCAGGCCGGCAGCACCCTGCGCGCCCGCTTCGAGTTTTGCCACCATCGCTCCGAGGCGGTGCGCGCTATCCATGCTCAAGCAGGTGTCCAGAGGCAGTCCGCATACGTCGTCGCGCTGCAAGCCGAGCATCTCGGCGCCGGCCCGGTTGATCTCGAGCACGACCCGCCGATGATCGAGGGTGAGGCACCCGGTCGGATGGCAATCGTAGAGCTCGATCTGCCGGCGCAGGGCCGATTCCAGTGCCTCGCGCGACTCGTGCAGTTCCTGCGTCTGCAGCTCCAGTTCGACCTGGTGCACCTGCAGTTCGTGCAGCAGGGTCAGCGCCGCCGGGGCCGTCTCGGCGGCGGAGGCCAGCGAATGGAGCACGGTAAGCGCGTCGGCGGCGCGGGTCGAGGAACCCCTGGTCGCTGCCGTGCCGGTCAGCAGCGATGCGGCGCGGTGCCTGAGATCATCGAGACGTTCGGCTTCCAGGGGATGAGCGCGCAGGCTGGGCAAGGTGACCTCGGGGTGAAGGAGATTGGCAGGGCACTCTACGCCTTGCGCAGCCGGGATTCGAGTTCTTTCGCGACCGTGATGTCGACGAAGGTGATCACCACGCCCTGGATGACATCGGTGAGCGTGCGGTAGGGCATGATCCGCACCGTGAACCAGTGCCTGTCGCTGGTGGCGATCTGCTTCTCGCTGACCGCCAGCGTACGCAGCGTTTCCTTCACGTCGGCATGGAACTCCGGATACGTGAGCGTGCTGGCCAGTTCGCTCAGTGGGCGCCCGATGTCGCCCTCGCGCAGGTGGATCACGCGCGCGATCTGCTCGGTGTAGCGGCGCACGTTGAGCTGGTTGTCGAGGAACAGCGTGGCGATGTCGGTGCTGTTGAGCAGGTTCTGCATGTCGCTCTGCGCCAGCGCGAGATCATCGAGCTTGCTCTGCAGTTCGCCGTTGATGGTCTGCAGTTCCTCGTTCATCGACTGCGCCTCTTCCTTGGAGGTGGTCAGCTCTTCGTTCGCGGACTGCAATTCCTCGTTGGTCGACTGGAGTTCCTCGTTCGTGGACTGCAACTGTTCCTGCGATGCGCGCATCTCGCGGCGCAGCGCATTGATCTCCTCGCGCGAGCGCAGCAGTTCCTCGGCCAGGCCCGGGTCGGCATTGCCCGGCGAACCGGGATGGTGCTTGCGCCGTCCCGGTACGAGGGGTACGTCGCGAAACACGATCATCGCCATGCCGGTGAGCGACGGGGGCTGGACCACGGCCTGCACGGTGATGTCGACATGGTCGGGAGCGTCCTCCTCCAGCCTGAGGCCGGGCAGTTCGATCGACGTCTTCTCCTCCAGGGCCGTGCGCAGCGCCACTGCGATCTGCGCGCGGATCGCGGGCCGTGCCATGACGTGGATGTTCCAGTTCGCCTTGCCGGCAGCCGGTTCCAGGTATCGCCCGGTGCGGCCATTGATGTAGACGATATCCCCGCCGTCGTTCACAAGGACGGCGGCGGGCGAAAAGGATTGCAGCAGCAACTGATCGGCAAGCACTTGCAGGCTTTCCGGGGGCGCATCGTTGTTGGCCAAGGTTGTCTCCCTGTGGGCTGAACGTGTCGCGACATGACGGTAGGTGGGAAACACCACATGGTTGCCCGTCCCGCTGTTGTCGCTTCGCCAGTACAGCCTGGATTTCGGGCTCAGCGGCTGGAACAGCGACTGGGCGCGGCCAATGGTTTCGGCGCCGCCGAGCAGCAGCGCGCCCCCTGCGCGCAGGCTGTAGTGGAACAGGGGGATCAGCCGTTGCTGGAGCGTGTTGCCGAAATAGATCATCAGGTTCCGGCAGGACACGATGTCGAGCCGGGTGAACGGGGGATCGATGATCACGTCGTGCTGCGCGAACAGCACCATGTCCCGCACGCGCTTGTCTATCTGGTATCCGCCGGCCCGTTTGGAGAAGAATCGTGCCAGTCGTTCCGGATCGATGTCCCGGACGAGCGCTTCGGTGAAGCGGCCGCTGCGCGCCGCGGCGATCGCATCGGCGTTGAGGTCGGTGGCGAAGATCTGCAGTTCGCAGCGTGCGGCCGCCGGCAGCGCATCCAGTGCCTCGATGAACACGATGGCCAGCGAGTAGGCCTCTTCGCCAGTCGAGCAGCCGACCACCCAGGCGCGCATCGGCCCCGCCTGGCCGGTGCGGCGCTCGATCAGGGCGGGCAACACCTGCTGGCGCAGGTCGGCCCAGACGCCGGCATCGCGAAAGAATGAGGTGACGCCGATCAGCATTTCCTTGAACAGCAGGTCCAGTTCCTGCGGATTCGTGCGCAGGAACCCGGCATAGGCGTCCATCGAGTCCAGCCGGTGCACCGCCATGCGCCGTGCGATGCGGCGGACCAGCGTGTTCGACTTGTAGAGCGCGAGGTCGTGCCGGGTGTGCTCGTGCAGCAGCGCGAGGATCGTTTCCAGCGATGTGCCGTCCGCGCCAACTGGCTCGGCAGCCGGCGAACCCCTCGACGGCTGGGTGCCTGCGATGTCCATGATCCGCCTCGGCATCTCGCCCGGCGGGGCCACGATATCCACGCAGCCGGCCGCGATGGCGCTGGCCGGCATCGAGTCGAACTGCGCTGATTCGGGCTGTTGCGCCAGCGTCAGCCCGCCCTGGGTCTTGATCGCCTGCAGGCCCAGCGTCCCGTCCGAGCCCATGCCGGACAACACCACGCCGATCGCGCGATCGCCGAGTTCGCGTGCGAGCGAACTGAAGAGCACGTCGATCGGCAGTCGCTGGCCGCGGGGCTTGGCCGGCCTTGCCAGGCGCAGCGCACCGCCCAGGACGGTCATCTCCGTATTGGGTGCAATCACGTAGACCGCGTCGGGTTCCATCAGCTTCAGGTCGACTGCCTCGTGCACCGGCATCGATGTCGCGCGTTGCAGCAGTTCGGCGAGCAGCGTCGGGTGCGTCGGGTCCATGTGCTGGACCACGAGATACGAGAGGCCACTGGCGGCCGGTACGCCGGACAGGAACTGTTCGAGCGGTTCAAGCCCTCCGGCGGACGCACCCAGCCCGACCACCCGCACGCCAGGGGCCGGGGTGATGCCTGCCGCAGGAAGACGAGTGTCGTTCATGCATGTGACCGGTGTGATGCACAGTGCGTATGCATGCGCACATGCCAGTGGACAGCCTTTGCCTGGTCACGTGAAGGCAGGGTAAAGCAAGGGGGAGGCCACGGCAATGCTGCCAGGCAAAGGTTCAGCCGCGCTGCAGGATGACCGGTTGCCCATGCGGCGTGGCGCGAGCGGCCTCGTCCCACTCGTCGACGCGGCGCGACAGATCGGCTTCACCCACCAGATGCTTGCGCGCGACCAGGGTCTCCAGCGCGGCCAGCCAGCGTTCGTAGTAGTGGCTGCCGTCGTCCCAGGCATGATGGGCCTTCGCATGCGCGATCTCCTCGGCCAGCGTGCCTGCCCATTCGCGCCATGTGAACAGGCCGCGCCGATGCAGTTCGAGCGCCATCGCGAAGGCCTGGGCCTCCCAGGGGGCCCTGAACACCGGCCCTGCATCATCGCGGGGCAGGGCGGGCAGCGCGTCGATATCCGGGGGGAGGTGCGCGTCAGGCGGGCTGGAGATGGTCATCCCACAGGTCCAGGTAGGCGCTGTCGCGCGGCGAGGCGCTGTCGCCCCAGAGTTCCGTCGCCGCGAAACGCACGCCGTACAGGTGCTGCGGCTTGCGGTCGCGGGTCATCGCATTGCTGTCGGCGAACGAGAACACGCCGTGGTCACGGTCGATCACACCGTGGCGCCCGCGCGCATAGCGCGGCAGCCGGGTATGGCCTTCCGGGTGGATGTTGCGCGTGACCACCGCGTCGCCGACCTTGAACAGCGGCGCGACGTCGACATCCATGCGTGCCTTCCGGCGCGTGCGCACGATCGTCGCCACCTGTTCCGGCTGCAGGGTGCCGTCGACCTCCACCGGCCGGGTCGCCTTGCCGCTGGACAGTTCGTCCTCGCCCAGCAGGCCGCTTTCCACCAGCACGCGCTCGAGTGCGTAGACCGCGCGCTCGTAGTAGCTCGCGGCCAGGAACTCGCCTGCCGGCATGCGCTCGCGTGCGTAACGACCCATGTCCGCATTCCACTTGCGATGGAACGCGCAGGCCATGCGCATCGCGAACACGCGCCCGTGCCAGTATTCATGGAACACCGCGTCGTCATGTTCGATGACCAGCGTGCCCATGCCGTGCATGCCGCCCATGTCGTGGATGCTGTTCATGCCACGGCCACCGTGCCGACGCCGACCATCGAATCGCGGGTGACGATCGCGGCCAGTTGCTCCTCGCTCCAGCCTTCGGTGCCCGCGGGGCGCTCCGGCAGCACCATGTAGCGCATCTCTGCCGTCGAGTCCCAGACGCGGACCTCGACGTCTTCCGGGATGTCCTGGCCGAAGGCCTTGAGCACGCCGCGCGGGTCGATCACCGCGCGGGCGCGGTAGGCATCCGACTTGTACCAGGCGGGCGGCAGGCCGAGCACCGGCCACGGGTAGCAGGAGCACAGCGTGCACACCACGAGGTTGCGTACCTGCGGCGTGTTCTCCACCGCCACCATGTCCTCGGCCCAGCGCTCGATGTAGCCGAACTCGGCGATCGCGTCGGTTGCATTGTCCAGCAGCCGCTGACGGTAGGCCGGATCCGTCCAGGCCCGCGCCACGATGCGCGCGCCATTGCGCGGGCCGACCCGGTTCTCGTAGGTGTCGACGATCTCGTCCAGCGTCTTCGGATCGATCAGCCCCTTTTCGACCAGCAGGGACTCGAGTGCCTTCACGCGCAGCGCCGGGCCGGACAGCGGGCGGTCGTGGGCGTGGTCATGGTCGTGGTCGTGGTCGTGGCCATGGTCGCCTTGGGGGTGGCCGTGAGGGTGTGTGCTCATGATCTTCGCTTCGGTGATGTGGGGCTGTCGCCTGCGCAACCGGCTCCGCAGCATACTGCGTCACCGGTGCGGTCGTCACCCGTGCTGCAGCGTCTTCCGTGGTTCCGCACAGCCAGGTGTCGACGTCGTGCAGTTCGACCTGCGGGCAGGCTCCGGGAGGACAGGGACGCGATGGCGTGCGTGGATCTGGACAGGACGGGCACGGGGTCTGCGACCCTGCTGCACCACCTGAAGGAGCGCACACATGACGAACACACCGAAAGAGCAGCCCGACAAGACCGTCCCGGAAGCGGGGCGCAACGAACGGGACGGCCCGGTCGACGCGGCGCTGGACGAGGCCGTGGAGGAAACGATGGCCGCCAGCGATCCGATCGCCGTCAACACGGAAGATCCGGTCGAGTTGCAGCGGCGAAACCGCGAGACGGCGCGCGGGCAGGACTGATACCCGTCGCGACCCGTGGACGGCAACGGGGCCGCCTGCGCCTGAACGCTGTGCCGGGAGCATGCGGGCAAAGCAGCGGAGTGCCGGGAGGGGGTGTCAACCCCCCTGTATCTATGCGGGTTTCAGGGCAGTGGGGGGCTCGTTCCGCCAGCCGTTCCGCCTGATGCAATCTTGACACATCCCGCGCCGGCTGGAAGAGTGACGAGCACTCGGGTGCCGAACCGTTTTCCCCACCTTCGGGAAACCTCGCGGTCGAGAGCGTGGGCGGTGTTCGAAGGGGGCGGTGCGCGATGAAAAGAAATTGGGAAACGATCCGCCAGCTGTTGGTCAAGGTCGAGGAGTGCACGCTGCCGGCGGACACGGTGAGGCTTGGGGATTTTCCCGATGAACGGGCAGCGGAAATCTCGTACCACATGGCCTTGCTTATGGAGGCCGGGCTGGTCGAAGGGTCGATGGTGCAAACCATCGGGCCAGAGGTGAAAGATTTCATCGCCACTCGGCTGTCCTGGGCAGGTCATGAGTTGATCGATTCGATTCGAAGCGACACCGTGTGGGAGCGGACGAAGAAGCGTTTCCGCGATGCTGGGATCGAGATGTCGATCGAGCTGGTCAAGGAGGCGGCGCAGGCCGTGGCGAAGGGGCTACTGACGTGAGATTGCACACCGGGCGATCGGGCCATTGGGGAATGTGGGGGCGTGCGATGCCGCGCTGCGCCGCCTGGCTGGCCGGCCTCGCGCTATGCGTGCTCGGCGTCCAGCACGCGCAGGCATTGGACATCAGAGGGGTCACCGTCGACGAGCCCGTGAACTGCCAGTACGTGCGATCGCTTGATGTGAGGACCGGGACCTATGCGCAGTCGTGCGAGAACGGGGTTGCGCGGTGGTTCACGGAGATCTCGTTCCTGAACGGGCGCGCGGGTCTCTGGGTCAGCCAGTCGAGCAAGGGGATCGCGCTCACGGTCAGCGTGTCGTCGTTCAACTATCGGCTCGCCGTGGACGCTTTCACCGAGAAGTACGGCCCGCCCGTGGTCGAGCGGGCCATCATCCAGAATCGCGCGGGGGCGTCGTTCGATCAGGAAATCTCGACGTGGCGTGATGGCGACAAGATGCTGCGCATCAGTCTGCACGGTACTCGGATCGGAGAACCGTCGCTCATCCTCATCGGGCGGGCCGCCATCGTGAACGCCGAGGAGGTCAGGCGCGAAACGTTGAAGAAAAGCGGCGGCAACATCTAGATTGCTTTCCGCGCACGGCGCCGCGAGCTACCGGCCGCCCGATTCCCCGTGCTCGAAGCGGGCGCTGCGTGCCTGGGACAGCGCAGCCGAGATGGTTCCTGCAAAGCTGCCGGTCAGAGGGCCCTTGTCATCGCGCTCGCCGGGAACCGCCCGCAACGTGAATGCGCCCAGGCGATCGGACACCAGCCAAATCTCATCCGAAAACCGGCGGCCTTCGCCGAACTCCCACCCGGACGTGCGATTCCAATCATCGTCGCGATGGCCGAACAAGGTCACGTCATACTCGTTCACGTCGTTCTCGGTCCAAGGATCGCCGGCCAGCAGAAGGACGACCTTGCCCGAGGATCGAGCGAGCAGGTCACATCGCCTTTCTTCCTCAGGCGAGGGCGCTTTGCCTTTCACCTCTATCCACGCGTTCCAGTCTTCGACCCAGAAGTCGGGCAGATACCACGTTCCGCTGAGGTCGAAGCCTTCTTTCTCGTAGGACCACTTCGCGTTCAGTGCGTCGAGGAATGCCGCCCATCGGGCCTCAAGGCGCGATCGGAACCGGCAGCCCCTGTAGACGGTCTCGATGGGTTTCATGAAGTCGCTGAGGTAACCATGTCGGAAGGGGATTATGTACCAGCTTCGCCGTGCGGCCCCTTCGTGTCGCGCCCCTGGGGTTAGGCGACCGCACCGGGTGGCAAGTGGTCGTACCAGTCGAAGTCCGGCGGCACCGGCGTCGATGTGGCCACGGCCTGCTCGAACACCTCGGCCAGGCGCTCGTCGCTGATGCCGAACGGGTGGGGCACGTCCACTTCGAAGGCGGTCCAGTAGGCTTCGACGGCGATCTGCATGCGGGTCATGGCAAGGCTCGATGAGAGTGGCTCAGGTATCGCCCGGCTACGGCAGGGCAGGCCTGTCACGTCAGAATGCAAGCCTCATCTTCAAGACCCGTCGTCAGTGATGCGCAGATACTACGCGTGCATCTGGGGCCTTGGAGCGGCCGCGTCAGGGCGAATCGCCCAGCTGGGGCGGGGCTGGCTGCGGCAATACCTGCAGGCGCTCCAGAAGGGCGCGAGCCTGCTTGAGCGCCGCGCCAGCCTGGAGCGATGTGACCCGGAGGTGAAGATCGTAGTCGGCCTGATTGCGCTGCCTGCGGAGGTCGCCCAGGCCGTTCGCCAACCGGTAGTCCTTCCGCTCATGGAAGTGCTCGATCACCGCCTCGTGCACGCGCCCGCCCTTGACCGTGATGCCTGCGCGCGCTCGTGCTGCGAGGAATGCGCTGTAGTACGCTCTCGACACGACGGTCCGCTGTGCTGCCTCATCGTCCTTGGCTTCGAGGTAGAGCGTAGACGCGAACTCGTAGAACCGGACGGGTTCGATAGCCATCGCGCTTCAGGCGAAGGAGACGATCACGTGCCCGAGCGCGCGCGCAATTGGCTCCGAGGCCTCCGCTCTCTGGTAGAACGCGTCCTCGAGCCTCGAGTACTCGTCGCCTGGCAGATCCGCCGACAGCGTTAGTACCAGGCGATGCCAGCCTTCCTCGTGGTCGACGTATCCCGAGAAGGCGAGCGACGCGACCGGAAACAGGTTGAGCAGGGCGTCACGCAGCGCTGCGAGATCCGGCAGAGCCGCGTCCTGGTGCTCTCGAACGAAATCCAGAACGATCTCGGTCGCCCACGGATACGCGTCTGGCGGGCTCGACGGCGCCGGCGGCTGAATGCCGTCGATCGGCGAGAGGCGCGCTGTGTTTGCAATGCCAGAAGTGCTCGCTGCCGGCAGTCGGCCAACGTAGCTCTGGCCAGCAGAGGCGACCTGAGCAGATGGCGCGGCCGTGATGCCGACAGCGAACATGGTCGCCGTGAGCCAACGCGGTCGCTGCAATGCCCGCTCCCGGCGCGGAGCGCCCGCGTACGACGTTCCCATGGTCGCGGGCTGAAGGGGGGCGACGGGGGGCGATTCCACCTGCGTCGAGTTCATTGCCGCATTCCGATCGCGCGAAGCATATCTAGGCTCAGGGTCGACTCAAGCACTGCACGATTCGCGTCGTGCAGGCGCTGGAACAACTCGTCCAACACGAAGCCAGCTACTGCGCCACCCTTGATCGATCCCGCCAAGTCCACCTGCGCCAAGTGGTCGATCGTCGTGACGAGCTTCGAGTCGCCGGTAATGCTCGACGATAGGTTGAGGACAGTAAGCAGTCTTCCCGGCGTTCCTTCGAGTGCGAACTCAGAGAAGGAGCCCTGGTACACGTGCCACAAGCGCCCCACGGCCTTAACGTTAGGCGTGAGGTAAGGGCTGTCTTCTTGAAAAACGTCGGTCAACGCGTACTCGATAGACTCAGGGGGCGAGTCGTAGATGAACCGATCGACGACCTGCAGCGCGCCGCCGTTGATCCCCCCAAGATCAGCCTTGACTGCTTTCAGAGCGATCGCGATGAAGTGCTTCGCTTCCGGCCAGATCTGAGCCCATCGAGTGTAGTCCGTACAGTTCACCACCACAGCGTGCTCGTCGACCTTGAGCGACCAGGTGGCCGAACGCTGATCCTCGCGCAGTCTCTGCAGGAACAGTCCGGCGGCCTTCTGGTTCTGCACCATCGGGAGCCCGCCAGGGGGAACAGTCACGGTGACCCCGGTCAGTTGGCCAGCCGCCGGCAGCGCGTCCTTGAGCGCTTCGCGCACGGACTCCAATTGACCCATCGCTTCCGTGGACAGCGGTTGCGCGAGCCGAACGACGAAGGCGATCTCCTCGATCGCGTTCTTGTCACGGGCAGGGCGGACGGCAGTCGGCATGGGGTAGGCTGGCAAAGCTTACAGCTCGGGCCACGTATGATACACACGTCGCCGGCAGAGCTTCGCCGGGCCGCGCGCTCACCGCTCGTGAGCAGGATGGCAGTTCTGACCGGGTGTTGAGAGCATGAAGGCCGAGACCCTTACCTACGCGGAAGAGCAAGCCTGCCTTTACTTCGAGATCGGCTTTGCCATGACGCAGTGGGCACACGTCGAGAGGTCGATTCTCGACGTCATTTTCGCTGCGCAGGTAACGACGAATTTCAACGCGCTCGGTCACGGCTACTTCTCGATCGAGAACTTCCGATCGAAGCTGGCCTTCGCCGATGAAATGATATCGAAGGCGCTTTCGGAGCCAGCGCACCTGGACACCTGGTCCAAGCTGCTACGGAGGTGCCGCGACACGTCGAAACTTCGCAATGCTCTCGCTCATTATCGGATGATGGGGTATCCCGATGAGCAAGTTGGCCGCCGATACGTCCTCACACCAAGGTTAGAAAAGCCTGGTGAGGCCCGAAAGGCGAATGGCCTGATCACGCGTGCTCTCGGGCTGAAGGCGATCCACGATCACCGGCTTCGGTTCTTCGAACTGTTCTGCGACCTCGATGACTTCGCGCATGTACTCTCGGGCAAAACGCCGCGCGACGGCGCACCGAGAGCGCCAGCGCAGAGACTCGAGATCGTAGAGCTTCGGGATTCCCTTCGATCGATGATGCGCAGCGGCGAGCCGTCGACCTAGCCGTTGCGCCGCTGCGCGCGTCGCAGGCTCGAGGCAATCGAGGTGCCGCTCTGCGCCTCGGACGCGCGGCAATTGCCCGGTGTCCGCCTTGCATGTGTCCACTTTCATGCGGGCAAGGCCGGATCGAAGATGCCCGGCGCGCAGACCGTCGAGGGCTGCCCCGGGCTCTCGGGGTTCCTTGTGAAGCGGGGCGACTCGCCGAGTAATGCCCCATTCGGCCACCGTCGGCGGCCGAATCTGTTTCGCGCCTACTGCAGCGCTTTGTGTCCGTACTTCTGCACCCAGTCCTCGAGTTCCATCGTGGCCGGCACTGGCACGATGTAGCGGGGCATGTCGACGTCCTGGTCGCCATCCTTGTTGGTGGCGGCGATTCGCACAGGTGCGTCGAGACCGAGCAGCTTCGCGCGCCGCTCCATGATCTTGAGGACGCGATCGACTGCGCCCAGGCCCCCCTTCCTGGCGTTCGGCCATAGTCCACGCAGCATGCCGTCCAGGCGCGAGATTTCCTCGGCCTTGATCACGTCGACGGACTCGGCGACCTGCGCCTTGGCGTCTTCCATCGCGGCGGCTACCAGTTGGTGTGCGCGAGTGCGCCCGATTTCCAGGTGCGCGGCGATCTCGCGGTATCCGAAGCCCAGGCGCCGAAGTTCGAGGGCCTGAAGCTGCAGGTGCAGCGTGCGCGCCGTCCTGGCGCTCGTTCTGTTGTGTGCGGCCATGATCTCTATTCTCCTGCGGTCGAGGTTCGGTGCTCGGTCATCAGGTCGCCTGCCAGTCGAAGTCGATCGGCACGGGCCGGCCTGCGTCCGTGGCGGCTTTCAGTACCGCGGCGAGCTGCGCGTCGTCCACGTCGGACGGAACGCTGGGCAAGGCACCGAAGGCGGCGACGTAGGCGTCCACGGCGGCCGCCAGCGCGGCTGGCGCCAGCCCCGGGCTACTGCGCCCCGGCCGGCGGACGATCTCGTCCCGCAGGGCCTTCCTGGCCGCTTGGCGCGTGCTCGCCGGCGCTTTGCGGAGCTTCTCCGATAGAAGCTGGCGCAGCGTGTCGAGGTAGGAGGTTCCGACGTTCCGGTCGAACCCGGGGTCGATGCCGGTGGGCACCGGGGAGACCTTGCCGGTGCGCGGGTTGCGCCATTGGAAGGTCGAGGCGGGCGGTGCCTTGGTCGGCCTCAGTCCCATGGCCGCGAGGTCGTCGCGGGAGACCTGTATCACGCCACACCGGCAGCCGTAGCCATTCGGCGGGTAGTGCGTCCGCCACCACGGGTGCGACACCGGCAGCACCTTCCGGTCCCAGGCGCGGTGCTGCGCGCGCGTTTTCTCGTCGTCTACGGCGTCGTAGATGAGATAGGGCGCCAAGTCGGCTTGCTCGTCGATCTCGGCCCACGCCTGGGCGGCGTAGGCGGTCTGCATGTTCGTGCGGAAGATGATCTCCAGGCGCCATGCGCTGCCCAGCTGCGCGAGCTTCGTCTTTCCGGTGAGCGGGTCGACCATCCTCTGGCGTCCCCACCATCCGGCCCGCTCGAGCTGGGGCTGCAGGTCCTTCGCCCATTCCTTCATCGGCGTGCCTTTCGCGAGCGCCACGTTCAGCGACTCGCGCACCTGGGCGAGCAGGTCGACGTCCATCAGTTTGGCGACCGTGAACGCCTGGTCGTGCGCTGCGCCCATCATGTCGGCATAGCTGAACGTGGTACGCAGGCCCTTGGCGCGGAAGTAGCTCAGCGCGCGCTCGGGCGGCACGTCGAACGCCATGCCGCCTGGCACTTCCAGAAAGCTCACCGTGCCGGCCGGTGCGGGCCGCGGCCTGGGCGCTGCTGCAGGGCGCGCCGGCTTCCCGATGATCATCGGTCGGCGTCGAGTCGTGGCGAGGCGGATCATGCCCATTGCGGTGTGCCTCCTGCACGTGCCGCGGCGCGTGCGGGCACTGTCGCCGCCGGCTGGTGCTCAGCGGCCGCCAATCCGTTGTTCCCGGGCTCACTGATGCGACGAAGGATGTACGTCACGGACTGGCGGGATAGGCCGTAGCGACTGCCGATCTGCTGGTTGCTCATGCCGGATCGGTGGTCGTGCAGGATCGATCGATTGCGCAGGTCGAGCAGCGACTGGACTTCGCCAGGCAGCTGCAGGCGCTCGCCGCCGAATGCCTTGACGAGCCGCTGCGCCGTTTCAAGGCCCAGCACCAGGACGAGCGGATCGAAGCGCCGCACCTTGACGGGCACATAGAGGGCTTCGCCGCCCCATCGCTGGCAAATGTTCAGTGCCGGCGCGAGGCCGACCACGTCGGCGAGTTCCTTCAGGATTTTTTGCACGGGGGTTCCTTTCCGATCATGCGTTCAACGGGGGCCGCGATCTATGGCCTTCACGCCGGCCGGGAGCGCTGCGGGGTGCGCCGCCGACCTCACTGCTCGAACTCCATCAGGACGGCCTCGATGGTCTGCTGCCTTTCGGCCTGGTTCAGTTGCGGCCACAGGAAGCCGATGCAGTGCGCGCTGCGTAGGAACTCGACGACCGCCGCGTGATGCGCCGCGAACTCGGTGTCCTCGAGCTTGTGCCAGGCGATGGATTTCGGAAGCGCGACCATGCGGCCTTTCGGCCCTGGCACGAAGTCGCAGTGTCCGGCGCCAACCTGAACCCACATGCGGAATTGCTCGCGGTCGGCGAACTGCTCCTGCTGTTCGAACACGGCGCCGAGCAGGGCGAAGTGGCGCCGGTGGAACTGGGGCGAGCGAGGTATCCAGAACGCGAGGCGCACGCATTCGCCTGGCACGAGTGATTCCAGCATCCGCCGGCAGCGTGCCCAGGCGCGAGCATCGGGTTCGGTGAGGCCCGTGATCTTGCCGTCACCGTTCCGGGTCAGGAGAACCTCGCTCACGTCCGCGCCCCGGGCGTCGGCGGCCCCTCGCTTTGCATGACCCGCAGGACGGCCTCGGTGGCGCTCAGCGGGCGCCCGCGGGTAGCGCTCTCGGCCATCTGCGCCTGTGCCCGGCGGGCTATCTCGATGGGGTCGGATCGGCGCGCCGTCTCTGCGAAGTCGGCGCTTGTACGGCGCGCCTGAGCCGGCCGAGCTACCCTGGGTGCGGCGAGTTGTCGCTTTGCAGCCCGGGCGAGTTGCTCTCGGTCGCGTGCGTCGATGTCGAACTCGAAGTCCACGATGCCGCTGGTCGTAAGCTGGCCGCCCGGCTTCATGCTGCCTGCTCCTGACCCTCGGCGACCTGCTGGCCGTCGAGCAGGAGGTCATGCTCCGCTGCGTACCGGTCGGCCATGACGTCTCGCGGTTCGATCAACATCTGACGAATGCCGTGCTGTCGGCCTTGGGTGCGCACCTGGACCACTTCGGCGCTTACCGGGCCGATGGTGGGCAAACCTTGAAAAGCGGCGGCGCTCGCCGATGCCGCGGGCAAGAGCGACTTGTCCCTGAAGCGCAGGGCGGTTGCGCAGGAAACAACCATCGCGAAGTGCGCCGCGGCCGCCGTTGCTGTCGTCACGTAGCCCTGGTCTGCTTCCACCAGCTTCGCGAGCAGCAACGCGTTCTCTGCGCGCGTCACGGCTGCCTTCGTCTCGGCCGCCGCCTGGTGCGCCGCGTACAGCCGGCGCTCGATGCCTTCGGCAAGCGTGCGCGCATCCGCGTCTGCGATCGCCGCCGATTCTCGTGCTCGTTGGGCTTGCGTCAGTGCTTCCTGCGCACGCTTGACCGCTGCCTGGTCGACCTCTCCGAGGGCATGCGCGGCGCGCGTGTCCTGCGCCTGGGCCGCCGCTGCCTCGACCGCGGCCGTGGCTGCCTCGGTGCGCGGCGGGCC
Source organism: Burkholderiales bacterium (assembly GCA_044340265.1). Lineage (GTDB taxonomy): Bacteria > Pseudomonadota > Gammaproteobacteria > Burkholderiales > CAIKXV01 > CAIKXV01. Next base: position 14,170 of record JBIITW010000039.1, read on the forward strand.
ACCGGGAACGGTCTTGACCGTTTCGCCGATGCGCTTGAGCTCGGCCATCGCCGCGTCGTGCGCCTGGCACGCCTTGGCCAGCACAGCTTTCGCCTCGGTGACGGTGGGGTAGGTGTGTGCGGTATTCATTCCATCGTGCTCCTTGCTTGAGTGCGGGTTACGCGAGCGCCGGTTTCAACTGCTCGCGGTTGTTCGTTCAGGCCGACCTTGGCCGCGTCCAGCAATTGCAGCGCGCTCTCGGCTATTGCCACCGCGTGCGGGTCTCCGGTGATGCATGCCTTCGCTGCGCGGGTCATCTCCTGCTTTGCGATGTCGGTGGGCTTGCGGCCGAAGAGCCGATCGAGTTGATCGAGCGCCGCGCGCCCTGGTGCGTACGACTGCGGAGAATTCACGGGTTACCTCCATCTGCTGCGGGTTGAAATGAAATGCCGGCGTGGCGTGCGCGGCGTGGTAGCGGGCGAAGCCTGGTCGGACTGGTCCGCCGCAAGTTCCCGGGCGGCCTCGAGCTGGTCGGCGTGGAATCCGTGCGCCGCGGCGACGGCGGCGATCAGGTGCGAGAGCTCCGTTGCTTCGTCGACGGTTGGCACGCGGCGCGGGCTTCCGCCCACCGCTGCAAGGGCAGCGGCGACTTCCAGGGCCTGCACGGGGTCGAACATCGGTGCACGCTCGAACGCCTCGATGCGGGCCACGAGTGCGGCAAAGCGGGCGATGACATCAAGCGCGGCCTCGCGGCCTTCGGGGGTGTCCGCCGTCAGCGCCGGGGATTCGCATACAGGCGCGAGCGCGGCGGCGATCCCAACCGAGTGTTGCTGTGGCACCGGCAGCCAGTCGTCCATCGCATTCTGCGGGCCGGTGATCGACAGACGCCAGTTGGCGCCCAGCGACACATCGACCCCGACCGAGCGGACGTGTGCGACCAACTCTAGGGCGAGCCTACGTGCGATCACGAGCTCGCCTCCGGTCCCGTTGGGGCCATGTCTGGCCGCCACCGGCAGGGCTGGTAGCTCGGCCTAATGACGTGTTGCCGGCGTGGCGCGCGTGTTCCGTTGTTCCCGTGTTCCACCCTAAGGGGTGGAAACACACGGAACAGTGACAGTTTTCCGATTCCATGTTCCATGGAACATCGAGCATCCATGCGGGTTGCAGCCCGATTTGAAGGAGGCGTGTTCCCGGAACAAGTTCCACGGAACAATGTTCCGCGATTCGCGTGGTCGTTTTCGGAGGATTGAGCGGGCGTCATGCGACCTCCTTCTTGCCGTGTTCCGTGAGCCTCCAGCGCCGGCGACGGTTCTCAACCAGCTTGTCCTTCTCCAACGATTTCAGGGTCCGCATCACCTTGCTCGTGTTCTTCCAGCCTGCGGCCTCCATCCACTCGCGGATCGTCCCGCCGGGGTTCTGCGCCATCAGCATCAGGAGCCGGTCTTCATCGCTGCGTTGAGCTTCGATCATCTGCTCGGCGTCGTCGCGTCCGGCTGGCCGTGCACATACGGACACGACCGATCGCCCGCGCTTGTCGCGTACCGGAAGCTCCACTTGCTCAATGCGGAATTGCATCGGCTCGAAAGGGGGTTGGCGAAGCTTCGTCCCTTTGAGCTCGACCAGTCCGTCAACTTTCTCAAGTGAGAAGTTGCCGTCGATTTCGGCCAGGAATGCGCTTCCACCTCTGGGGGAAAGGCCCTCGCCCGAGGCGCCCTTCGCGGGGTGGCAAAGCACGAGCACAGTGGGCTTGCCCTTCACGCGGGTGAGCTCCCGTAGCATGGCTGCGTCGTTGCCGGCCTCAGTGTTGGAATTCTCATCCACGGCCGCGGAGAATGCGGCCTTGCTGTCGACCATCACGATGTCGAGGCCGCCGACCTGCAGCGCCAGCTGGCGAACATCGTCGGCTACCGCGAGCAGTGAATCGCGGCGCGGGAGTACCCACAGGCGATCGGTCAAGGCTTTGGGTGAACTGCCGTAGGCCTGCAGGGTCGCGTAAAGTTGCCCCGCTGCGTTGAGCTCGTTCTCGCCGAGCAGCATGACCGCCCGACCGGTGGATGGCGTCGCTGTGAGGCCGTTGACGCGCAGAAGGTCGATCGCCAACAGCACGAGTAGCGTCGCGAGTGTGGTCTTCGCACCTCCCGGCTGGGCGGTGACTGCGATCACCTGGCTGCGCACCAGCAAAGGCTCGAGCTGGTAATCGGGCGGTTGGAAGTCGCGTAGGAAATCCGCTCCGTCGATGAAGCCCTGTGCCTTCGGGTCGGGGTATTGATGGTTGATCTCGCCCCATGCCTGGGCAATCACTGCAGCGCAATCAACTGCCTGGCGGGCCTCCCCGGGGCTCGGCTTCTTTCCGGCAGAGATGTCGAGAGCGAGCACTGCGAACTTCTGAAGCTGCTCCGGGAGCTGCGGAAGTACGTCGGGCAACTGGTTCACGCAACCGTCCCACGATCGGTGGCCTTATCGCGAGTGGTGCGCTCCTCCCGCCCCTTCCGCATCGGTGCGGGCTCGTTCGCCACCGTGGCCTGGTCGGCCTTCGCCTTGCGCGCTGCGCGCCCTTTCCGAAGCGAGGCGGGCTCCATCGCTGGCTCGTCGATCGTCGGCAGGCTGGCCACGAAGGCCTCGAGGTCGCTGCGACGCCAACGCGGCCGGCTGGGCGACAGCAGCGCGATCGCCGGCACCCGTGCAATGAATTCGGGTCGCCGGCGCAGTCCGTGAGCGGCGCGGATACTTATGCCGAGGAACCGCGCCACCATCTCGAGGTCGAAGACGATCGGCTCGATTCGTGATTCCCTTGCTTCTCGCGCGTGCTCGACGTGAGGGGTAGGCGCCTGCCCGATGAAGCTGCGAGCGCGGGCGGCCATTACGCGGCCTCCCTAGTGTCTTCAGCGCCCGGTGCTACAGGTGCATCGGCCGCGATCCGCACCGGCTCCAGGTCGCGCATCCACCGCTCGAGGTCGCTCCGGCGGAAATAGGTTCGTCTGCCCACCTTGACCGGCTGCGCGATCTTGCGAGCCTTGATGAGCTCGTAAAGAAAAGAACGGCTGGCGCCGGGGAGAATGCCTCGGATCGGCGGCTTCGCCTTGGGGTCTCCGATCACATCGCAAATCGGGATTAGTTCATCCACCAACGTCCTCCTGCGTAACTGACTGACCGGGGACGATTCTCGATGGCTTTGTTTCTCGAAGCGATACGTTAGCGTGCTATGTCCGATTTCCCTTTTCGGCGACGGCGCAGGGTGCGCACGTCTAGGCGCGATCGGTCCGATAGGTCCTCGATCCAACCGCGCGCCGTGCCGTTAGTCTTGATGTAACTGTCCCGGTCCTCCTCGATCGCCTTCGCGTCCCACTCCGGGTGCTTCCAACTGCTAGGGACAGCATCGCGTCGCCTCTGGGCCTCACGGCTCACGGATTTGAGCTCGGTGAATGCTCGATCCATCAAGACGCTGCACAACTGCGCGTCCAGCTTCCTATTCGCTTCCGAGTAGTCGTCGAGATCGGCAATCATTTTCATGCTGCCTTCCACTCGGGTCACAACGCTCGCCACCGCCTCGCGCGCGGCATCTTTCGCTTTTTTGTAACCGTGGTCGAAGAAGTCCAAGGCCCATTCGTCCAAATAGCGCCGGGCGATCTCTGTAGCGGACATTCCCCGCTTGATCACGCCAAGCCGAATGGCCAGCGGGAGCAATTCCTGCTCAACCACGGCCTGCATCTCGACGAGGTCGTAAGTGTTAAGCGGGGACCACTTGCTCACCCGGCCGGGCGTGATTGCGGGCGGTGTAGGTTTCGGAGTGCGTGGCATGCAGCTCTCAAGGATTCGGCTGGACAGGCCAGCCGGCCGAGCTGGAGCGGCCCGACCGGCGTGGTAGGGGACACAGCGTGTACGTGGGCGGCGCGTCTTTACTGTGCTCGTGCTGCCGCCGCCACGACCTCATCCTGGCGGCTCAGCTGATCGAGCCAATCGAGCGCCTGGTGAAAGTCGAGTACCTGGTCCTCGAAGTCCTGCCCGTCGCCGACCACCGGCACCTCCAATGCCGCGAGATCAGGGTGGCCGTTCAGCAGCCCATCGGCTCGCAGCTCCGCGATCTGCCGGCTCAGGCGAGAGAGGACCGCCAGCGCCTGAAGCCCGGACGTGAGGCCCGTGCGGATCGAGGTGACCGCCAGTACGTGGGATTCCAGAGCCAGAACGTGCGGCGACTTGCGGCTTGCCGTGGGGATCGGGAGCGGTGTTACCTTCGATGAAGCCATGATGAACCTCCTGTGTAGGTGCTTCGTGGTCAGGGGCAGTCGGTGGTGACACACCGGCGGCCCCGATCTGCCTGAGGCCGTCAGGCGGCGGTGGTTGCTTCTATGGCGGGGCGCTTGATCGGCACCACGTTCGTCTGCGCCGGCGTGCTATCGATGTAGCCTGCCCAGGCTTCCAGCAGTGCCCTGCGCTCGCTGGTGTAATTAGACCGGTTGTAGGCCGCCCTGATCCTGTCGCCTTCGCGATGCGCCAGGCAAGCCTCGATCACGTCCGGCCGCGCGGCCCCGGTCTCGTTCGCCCAGGTGCTGAAGGTCGACCGGAACCCGTGCACGGTGATGTCGGTGCGCTTCAGTCGTCGCAGCAGGGTAAGCATGGCCATGTTCGACAGCGGTCGGAGCAGATCGTCCGGGCTCGACAGCGGTCGGAGCAGATCGTCCGGGCTCGGGAACACCCATGCGCTACCGAGTTCCTGCAGCTCACGCAGGATGGCGATCGCGCGAGGCGCCAGGTGCACGACATGCTGCTCGCCGCCCTTCATGCGTGCAGCCGGTACGGTCCAGGTGGCGGCGTCGAGGTCGAACTCGGGCCAGGTGGCGCCTATTGCCTCACCGGTGCGCGCGGCGGTCAGGATGGTGAACTCCATGCACAAAGCCGCGATGCTCGGCCGTGCACGCAGCGTTGCCACGAAGGCGGGCACTTCTGGGAACGCCATGGCGGGCCGCGGTTCGACTCGCTTCGGCACCGCCATCCGCCGCAGCTTGCCGCGGAGGAGGGTGACCGGGTTGACCTCGATCAGATCCCGCTCGATGGCGTCGTCGAGCACTTCCTCGAGCCGGCGCCGCACCCGGTGGGCCGTATCGGCCATCTTGGCCTGCAGCTCGGACAGCAGGTCGAGCAGCTCGGCGCGGGTGACCGCAGCGATCGGCTTGTGCCAGACCTTGGCCGGGATATGCCGCTCCAGCGAGCTGATCCAGTCGGCCGAGTACTTGCGCGCGCGGCGCGGCTCGATGACGCGCTCATGGTAGGCGCGTGCCACGCGCGCCAGCGTGGCGGTGCTGGCGGTCTTGTCGCGCTTGCGCAGCTCCTCGGCCTCGCGTGCCGCTGCCTTGGCCTTGCCGCGCTCGTCGAGTGGGTCGCGGGGCGGGAATTCGGCCAGCATCGCGCGGGCGTCGGCAGCAGCTCGGCGGGCTTGCGTGAGGCTGTCGCCGGCAGTCCGCAGGCTCGATCGGTCGCAGGCGCCGAATCCCATCTCGCGACGCTTGCCGGATGGTGCGGTGTACCGGAACACCCAGCACTCCCTGACCCCCGCAATCAGCAGGGTGAGGCCCCCGCCGTCCGAATGATCGCCGGCAGGTGCGTTGAACACCTCGCGTGCGCTCAGCAGATTCAACCGTGCCGATGAAAGCCTGCTCGCCATGCTATCCCCTCGTCTCGTTCCGCCAGCTGTCCCCCCTGAAGAACGCGCGAACAGTCGCACGCGGGAGAAACGTTCGTGCACGGAAACGTTAGCGAGGAAGCTTAAATCGCCTTTTGCATCAACGGATTACTGCACGCGGATGCAACGTTCCTGCACGTACTGGCATCAGTCTACGAGTGCCGGGAGGGGGAATCGAACCCCCACGATGTCGCCACCGCCGGATTTTGAGTCCGGTGCGTCTACCAGTTCCGCCATCCCGGCAGGGAAGCCGGCCATTATCGCTGACCAGTGGCACTCGCGGCAACGCCCGAACGTCGGCCAGCCGCCAGCACGCGGGCGCTGGCTGTGCTAAACCCCGCGCATGCGCCTTTCCGACTTCGACTACCTGCTTCCCCCCGACCTGATCGCCCAGACGCCGCCGGACGTGCGCGGCGCGAGCCGGCTGCTGCGCCTGGACGGTCTGGACGGTGTGCCGGCTGACTGCTCCTTCACCGATCTGCCGTCACTGCTGGAACCCGGCGACCTGCTGGTGTTCAACGACACGCGCGTGATCAAGGCACGCCTGTTCGGAAACAAGGCCACCGGCGGCCGGGTCGAGGTGCTGGTCGAGCGGGTGCTGTCCGACGACCGCGCGCTGGTGCACCTGCGCGCGAGCAAGTCGCCGAAGCCGGGCATGGTGATCACCTTCGGCGACGATGCCGGGCCGGTGGCCGCGACGATGGTCGAACGTCGCGGTGCGCTGTTCCTGCTGGCATTCGAGCCCGGGACCCGGGTGCTGGACGTGCTGGAGCGGCATGGCGAGATCCCGCTGCCGCCCTACATCGAGCGCAAGCCGGAACTGATGGACGTGTCGCGCTACCAGACCGTGTTCGCGCGCGAGCCGGGCGCGGTGGCGGCATCCACCGCCGGCCTGCACTTCGATGCGCCGTTGCTGGCCGCGCTCGAGGCGCGCGGCGTGCGCCGTGCCTTCCTCACGCTGCACATCGGCGCCGGCACCTTCCAGCCGGTGCGCGATGACGACCTGTCGAAGCATGTCATGCACCATGAGGCCTGGTCGCTGCCGCAGGCGACCATCGATGCAATCGTGGCCACGCAGGCCGCCGGTGGTCGGGTGGTCGCGGTCGGCACCACGGTCGTGCGTACCCTGGAGAGCGTCGCCGCGCGTTCGGCCGACGGTTCGCTGGTCGCCTCGAGCGGCGAGACCGACCTGTTCATCACCCCCGGCTTCCGGTTCCGGGTGGTCGACCGGATGATCACCAACTTCCACCTGCCGAAGTCGACGCTGCTGATGCTGGTGTCCGCCTTTGCCGGCGTCGAACCGATCCGGCGGGCGTATCGCCATGCCGTCGAGCAGCGCTACCGTTTCTTCAGCTACGGCGACGCGATGCTGCTGTCGCGCGCGGCGCACCCTCGCCCATGATCCGCGCCACTGCCCACCCGCGCACCCGCTACCCCTGGTTCGTCGACATCCCGACCCGGTTCGCCGACAACGACCAGTATGCGCACATGAACAACGCCGTCTACCTGGCCTTCTTCGACACCGCCATCTCGCTGCTGCTCGCGCGCGAGGTCGGCTACGACTTCGGCGGCGACCGGTTCGATGCGGTGGTCGAGAACCATTGCACCTACCTGCGTTCGATCCGCTTCCCGGAAGTGGTGAGCGCTGGCGTCGGCGTCGGGCATGTGGGACGCTCCAGCGCGCGCTTCGAGGTCGGCCTGTTCGTGGGCGATGAACCCGAAGCGCGTGCCCAGGGCTGGTTCATGCAGGTGCGTTGCGAGCGCGCCAGCGGTCGCCCGGTGGAACTGGAAGCGGGATGGCGCGCCGCGTTCGAGCGGCTGCGCGTGATCGAATGAACGAAACGGATCCACGGATGAGTGCAGCGGCGGGGGTGGCAGGACGGGCAGCGCGACGGGTGCCGGCATGGGCCTGACCTTCGAAGTAGAGGCGACCGACGGCGCAGCCCGGCTCGGCCGGCTCACGCTGCCGCACGGCGTGGTCGACACCCCGGCCTTCATGCCGGTGGGCACCTATGGCACGGTGAAGGCGATGGCGCCGCGCGAGATCGTCGAGATCGGTGCGCAGATCGTGCTCAGCAACACCTTCCACCTGTGGTTGCGCCCCGGGCTGGACGTGATCGGCGACCATGGCGGGCTGCACCGGTTCATGCACTGGGACGGGCCGATCCTGACCGATTCGGGCGGCTTCCAGGTCTACAGCCTGGGCGAGATGCGCAAGATCACGGAGGAGGGGGTGAAGTTCCGCTCGCCTGTGAACGGGGATGCCTGCTTCCTGACGCCCGAAGTGTCGATGCAGATCCAGAAAGTGCTGAACTCGGACATCGTCATGTGCTTCGACGACTGCACCGCGTTCCCGGCGACCGAGGCGCAGGCGGCGCTGTCGATGGAGATGTCGCTGCGCTGGGCCGAGCGCTGCCGCCGCGAGCACCGCGAGGTGCTGGGCAATACCAACGCACTGTTCGGCATCGTCCAGGGCGGCATGCACGAGCACCTGCGCGACCGGTCGCTCGACGCACTGGCCCGGCTCGACTTCGACGGCTATGCGATCGGCGGCCTGTCGGTCGGCGAGCCCAAGGAGGACATGATGCGCATCCTGCGCCATGTCGCGCCGAAACTGCCCAGCGACCGGCCCCGTTACCTGATGGGCGTGGGCACGCCGTCGGACATCATCGAGGCGGTGCGTCGCGGCGTCGACATGTTCGACTGCGTGCTGCCCACGCGCAATGCGCGCAACGGCTGGCTGTACACCCGCCAGGGCACCGTGAAGCTGCGCAACGCGCAGTACCAGCGCGACCTGCGGCCGGTGGACGAGACCTGCGACTGCTATACCTGCCGCCATTTCACCCGCGCCTACCTGCACCACCTGCAACGCGCGAACGAGATACTCGGTGCGCACCTGAACACCCTGCACAACCTGCATGCCTACCAGGTCCTGCTGCGCGAATTGCGCGCGGCGATTGCGGCCGGGCGGCTGGACACATTCCGCTGGGGCGAGCCGTTGGCCGACCACGAAGGGTGATAAAATCAAGGGTTTACGAAACAAACAAACAGAGGAGTGCCAAGGGTGCTGATCAGCAACGCATGGGCGCAAGGCGCCGCCGGTACCGGCCAGATGGATATCCTGAGCCTGATGCCGATCATCCTGATGTTCGTGGTGCTGTACTTCCTGCTGATCCGGCCCCAGCTCAAGCGCGCGAAGGAACATCGCACGATGGTGGCTGCGCTGGCCAAGGGTGACGAGATCGTCACCGGTGGCGGGGAACTGGGGAAGATCACCAAGGTCGGTGACAACTACCTGACGGTGGAGCTTGCCCCCGGGGTGGAGATCCTGATGCAGAAGCCTGCGGTGCAGACGGTGCTGCCGAAAGGCACGATCAAGGCCGCGCACGACAGCTGAGTCCCACCCATCGCCTGAAGCAGGGAACACCGAGCATGAATCGTTATCCGCTGTGGAAGTACATGATCATCGCGATCGCGATGACCTTCGCCACGATCTACACGCTGCCGAACTTCTTCGGCGAGGCGCCTGCCCTGCAGGTGTCTCCGGTGCGCGCGACGCTGAAGGCGGATACGGCCCTGCAGACGCGGGCCTCCGAGGCGCTGGCCGCGGCGAACATCGTGCCTGTCGCCACGGTGCTCGACGCGGGAAGCCTGCGCATGCGCTTCACCGACACCGACGTCCAGCTGCGTGCGAAGGACGTGGTCGAGAAGGCGGTCGGCGATGGCTACATCGTCGCGCTGAACCTGGTGTCCAATTCGCCGTCCTGGCTGACCAGCGTGCGCGCGTTGCCGATGTACCTCGGCCTCGACCTGCGCGGCGGCGTGCACTTCCTGCTGCAGATCGACATGAAGGCTGCCCTCAACAAGAAGGTCGAGGGCTACGTGAACGAGATCCGCACGACGCTGCGCGAGCAGAAGATCTCGTCCACCGGGGTCGCGCGCGAGGGCATGAACGTCGTGGTCCGCTTCCGCGATGCGGCAGCACGCGAGAAGGCGTCGGTCGCGATCACCAAGGCCTCTCCCGACCTGACGTTGCGCGAGGTCGAAGAGGGCGCCGAGTTCAGGCTGGTCGCATCGGTGCGACCCGAGGCCCTGAAGCGCTCGCAGGAGTTCGCGCTGCAGCAGAACGTGACCACGCTGCGCAACCGGGTGAACGAACTGGGCGTGGCCGAGCCGGTGATCCAGCAGCAGGGGGCCGACCGCATCGTGGTCCAGTTGCCGGGCGTGCAGGACACGGCGAAGGCGAAGGAACTGCTCGGCCGCACCGCGGCGCTCGAAGTGCGCATGGTCGCCGAGGACCTCAGCGACGTGGCCAGCCTGCAGGCCGGCGCCGCCGGCAACCCGCCGTTCGGCACTGAATACTTCACCGAGCGCAATGGCGGCGGGCTGCTGGTTCGCCGCACCGCCGTGCTCACCGGCGAGCGCATCACCGATGCCCAGCCCGGCTTCGACGGCCAGACCAGCGAGCCGGCGGTGCACATCACGCTCGATGGGCAGGGCTCGCGCATCTTCCAGCAGGTCACCCGCGAGAACGTCAACAAGCGGATGGCCATCCTGCTGATCGAGAAGGGCAAGGCCGAGGTGGTCACCGCGCCGGTGATCCGCACCGAGATCGGTGGTGGCCGGGTGCAGATCAGCGGCCGGATGACCACCGCGGAAGCGCGTGACACGGCGCTGCTGCTGCGCGCCGGCGCGCTCGCCGCGCCGATGGAGATCATCGAAGAGCGCACTGTCGGTCCGAGCCTGGGTGCCGACAACATCGCACGGGGCGTCAACTCTACGGCGATCGGCCTGCTGCTGGTCACGATCTTCATGTGCATCTACTACCGGGTGTTCGGTGTCGTCTCGGTGGTCGCGCTGGTCGCCAACATGCTGCTGCTGGTGTCGATCCTGTCGTTGCTGCAGGCGACGCTGACGCTGCCGGGCATCGCCGGCATCGCGCTGACGCTCGGCATGGCGATCGACGCGAACGTGCTGATCAACGAGCGCATCCGCGAGGAACTGCGCAACGGCTCGACGCCACAGGCGGCGATCCATGCCGGCTACGACCGCGCGTTCGACACCATCCTCGATGCGAACATCACCACGCTGATCGCCGGTTTCGCGCTGTTCTGGCTCGGGTCGGGCCCGATCCGCGGCTTCGCGGTGACGCTGTGCATCGGCATCTTCACCACCATGTTCAGCGCGGTGCTGGTCTCGCGCGCACTGGTCAACCTCAGCTACGGCCGGCAGCGCAAGGTCGAGAGCCTCTCCGTCTAGTCCGGTACGGACGCCAGGAACCAACATGTTAGAAGTCTACAAGGTAACCCGCGCACTGCCCTTCATGCGCAATGCGAAGGCGTGGTTCTCCGTGTCGCTCATCGCGGTGATCATCGCGTCGGGCGCGCTGATGATGCGCGGCCTCAACCTGGGCATCGACTTCACCGGTGGCACGGTGATCGAGGTTGTTTATCCGGACCCGATCGAGGTCAACACCGTTCGCGAGAAGCTCGCCGCGGTGAACATGGGCGATGCGATCGTGCAGAACTTCGGCACCGCGCGCGACGTGCTGATCCGCATCCCGGTGAAGCCGGAGGTGACCAGCGCCCAGGTGTCCGAGGTCGTGCTCAAGGCCCTGCGCGAGCGCGAGCCGAAGGTCGAGATGAAGCGGGTCGAGTTCGTCGGCCCGCAGGTCGGGGCCGAACTGCTTTATGACGGATTGCTCGCGCTGATCGTGGTCACGCTCGGCATCATGGGCTATCTCGCGGTGCGCTTCGAATGGAAGTTCGCGGTGGGCGCGATCGCCGCCACCTTCCATGACGTGATCATCGTGTTCGGCCTGTTCGCGATCTTCCAGTGGAACTTCGACCTCACCGCGCTGGCGGCGATCCTGGCGGTGCTCGGTTATTCCGTCAACGACACGGTGGTCGTGTTCGACCGCATCCGCGAGAACTTCCGCAAGATGCGCCGCAGCACGGTGCCGGACATCATCGACGATGCGATCACCGCGACCCTCTCGCGCACCATCCTGACCGGCGGCTCGACCATGCTGATGGTGGGCGCGATGCTGCTGTTCGGCGGTGACGTGCTGTACTTCTTCGCGCTGGCGCTGACCATCGGCATCCTGGTCGGCATCTACTCGTCGATCTTCGTCGCCAGCACGGTGACCATGTGGCTGGGCATCTCGCGCGAGGACTTCGTCAAGCCCGACAAGAAGCCGCAGGACGCGCAGGTCTGAGTCGCCGCCGATGGACACGCTGATCGCCATCGGCCTGCAGGCCTTCGACATCCTGGTCCACCTGGACGACTACCTCGCCTGGGTGGTCGAGCATTACGGGCCCTGGATCTACGCGGTGCTGTTCCTGATCATCTTCTGCGAGACCGGGCTGGTGGTCACCCCGTTCCTGCCCGGCGATTCGCTGCTGTTCGTTGCCGGCGCGATTGCCGCGGCCGGCGGCATGAACGTGCACCTGATGGTGGTGCTGCTGATCATCGCGGCGATCCTCGGCGATGCGGTCAATTACCA
>JBIITW010000228.1:0-7440 GCA_044340265.1 Burkholderiales bacterium
ATCGGAGCAGCGTGCCGCGGCGACTGCTCGAGCCGGGCGCGGCGCGGCTGATGGCGATCGCCGAAGTGTCGCGCGTCGCGCCCGATCATGTGCGCGTGCGCCAGGTTGCCGGCCCGGACATGCCGGTGTCCGGAGACTGGGTAGCGTTCCCTTTCTGAATCCTTCAAGGCTGACTGCAGATGACACAACGACCGATGGTGGCACTGAGGATCGCGGCGGCCTTCCTGCTGGCCGGGGTGCCCGGGCCGGCCGCTTCAGCCGCGGCCGAGAGCATTCGCGTGGAGTCTGGGCACGCGGTTCCGGGCGGCGACCGGATTGTCGTGAACGTGCAGCCTGGACAGACGGTCTCGATGATCATCCGGCAGCATTATCGCGACTCACCGTTCAACGAGCGGTTCGTGGGGCGGGTCCTTGCCGAAATGAACCCGGGGGCATTCGTGCGTGGCAGTCCGCACCGGCTCGTCGCCGGCACCCGTCTGGTGCTGCCATCGATGCAGGAACTCGCGGGCAGCATGGCTGCCGCACCCGTGGCTCCGGAGCCGATCGCGATGCGTATGCCAACAGCCCCTGCGCCCATCGAGCCGGTGCAAGCGGGCGTGGAGGCGCGCGTGGAGGTGCGCCCGCGATGGATCCGCTATCCATGACCGGCGTCCGGTGATGCCATGATCACCGGGGCCGAGACGGTCCATCTGCTCGGTCGCGACCCGATGCTCTCGGGCGAGGCGCGCATGCCGCTGGTCCCGGCCGGGGACGTGATGCAGCTCGGCCTGCGCGAAGACCAGGTCGTTCGTGCCGTGGTGGAGGCCCGGGGGGATCGCCTGCAACTGCTTCTCGATGGCCGTGCGGTCGCGTCAGCGATGAACGTGCTGCCGGCGGCCGGGACTGACATCAGGGTGAGCGTACACCTGCTGCCCGACGGTTCAGCCGCGCTGCGGCCCATCCCCGCGGCGTCGGGGGGCGCAGCCGTCAATCCTGCAACGGGCGCTGCATCCGCGGCACCGCTGCCCGCCAGCCCTGCATCGGCAGCCGTTCCCTACCCCAGGCTCGAACAATTGCTGTGGCGGCCGGGCGGCATGCAGGCCCTGCTCGACCTGCTGCATCCATCGGGATTGCTGCAACATCTGCCCGCGACGGTTGCGATGCAGCCGGAGATCGTGCGGCTGCTCGGGGACTGGCAGCGCGCCCGGCCTGCCATGGCTTCGCTGTCGGACACGACCTTGCGCGCAGCCGTGTCGGCCAGCGGTTTCTTCACCGAAGCCTCGGTCGCCAGGGGCGACACCGGTGTGCACGACCTCAAGAGCCTGTTGCGACAGCTGCTGCTGCGTGTCGTCGACGCGGCGCCCGAGGGCGCCCGGCCATTGACCGAAGCGGTCCATGACATCGAGGCGGCCCAGTTGCGGTCTGTCGAGAACCTTCTCGGCGGCCAGTCCAGCCTGCAGATGGCGCTCGCGTTCTCGGACGCGCCACCGGTCAGGCTCGACCTGTCGCGCGCCGATGTCGGTGACGATGAAGGAGGCAGCGTCTGGTTCATCGACATGCACAGTGCCAGCGACCGACTGGGCGAGCTCTGGCTCGCCTCGAAGATCGCGTCGACCTCGCGCGTGGACATGACGGTGTGGGCATCGAGGCAGGATGTCTGTGACCAGGCACGGCAGCGGCACGCGGACCTCGTGCATGCGCTTGGTGAATGGAATCTCGAGCTGGGCAGCTTTCGGGTGCTGCACGGCCGGCGCCCGGCCGCCGCATCCGATGACGAGCCGCCGCCCGGTGGCCGCCTGGTGGACCTGCGGGCATGACGACTTCCCGCTATCGCAAGGCCGTGGCCCTCGAGTACGGCAGGCGCGCGACTCCGGTGGTCACGGCCAGGGGAGAAGGTGACGTTGCCGAGCAACTCATCGCGCGCGCGCGTGAGCACGGCATACACCTCGCCGAAGATCCAATGCTGGTCGCGGCGCTCGGCAAGGTGCAGATCGACCAGGAGATTCCTCCGGAGGTCTACACCGCAGTGGCCGTGATCCTGTCCTGGGCCTACTGGCTCAAAGGCATGGAGCCCGGAGACGAGAAACGCTAGCCGGACGGTGCGGACGGCGCGCACTCATGCGCTGTCGTCACTGAAACTCAGGCCGGAGGCGGGCAGTCGTCCCGAACGATCGTAGGTGTCTTCACTGCCCGCACCGCCCGTCGTGAGCGCCTGCAGCGTCCCTCGGATCACGGTCAGGTGCTGCCGGATCAGGCATTCGTTGCGACGGTGCGCGTCGCGGCAACGGCGCAACACATCCTGCACGTCACCGGGCCATGCGCCGCCGGCCCCGGTATCGTCGTCTTGTGGATGTTGCGACAGTGCCTGCAGTTCGTGAAGCACTGTTTCCTTCGCCGGCTGCAGCGCTTCGAATGCGTCCACCTGCTGCGTCTTCAGCGCCTCGAACTCTTCATCGAGCAATGTCACCAGATGCCTGGAGAGGGACAGCATGTGGGTCTCCAGGTCGGTCGTGGACACCGACCTGGAAAGTCCGGCCCGGGACGCGCCGCCGGAATTCGGTACGGTCATCAACCTGGCCTCAGAGCAGCCGCTCGAGCGCCACGAAACTCTCGGCGATGCGTCGCGAATCGAGCGGATAGTTGCCGTCCTGGATGGCCTGCTTGATCGCGTCCACCTTTGCCTGGTCGAACGCATCCGAGCCGGTGGCCTGTCGTGCCGTTTCACTCAGCACGAGTTCGTCGTCCATCGGGGTGGACACGGGACGAAGGCCTGTCCGGTCTGCCGCGCTGTCGGCGGCATCGATGGCCTGACGCTCTGCGCGCTCGACATCCCGCCGCGCACCGAGTTCGCCCGGGCCGGTACGGACATAGCTGGAAATGGGATTCGTCATGGAGATCAGCTTTCTGCCGCAGGGATGACGGCCACGAAACAGGGGGGTGATCTAAGGAGGGTCGACACCATCGGCGAAAACTTTACAGCCCTGTACACAGGATTCATCGGCTCTCTGCCTGATTGGCGCCGGTGACCACACCGGTCAGGATCTTTCCGGACTCCCGGTTGATCAGCTTGATCGTCTCGCCGCGACGGCCGTCCTGCAATGCCTCGAGTCTTGCCCGGATCGAGAGGCCAGGCGCCTGGCCCACTTCCAGCGTGACCGCCTCACCCCGGCGAACGAGCACGGCGGGCCGGATATCGGCGGGTCGCAGCGCCTCACCGGGACGCACGTCGCGGGTGACCTCCATGTCGACGACAGACCCGGGGTCGCTCAGGAAGGCCATGCCGGGCCGGGACTCGACCCGCTCGGAGACCTCGACCATGCCCGGCATCAACCGGGTCCCGCGAGCGAGCGCAATCCTGGTGGTGACCATGCTCTGTACTGCCGGACCGGTCTGGGCGGCCGGGACGCTGCCCGCGCGCGGCGCTTCTTCCAGGGCGCCCGGTGCGGCGGGGACAACGGCGGTCGGGGCCGCCAGAGCGCGCGGGCTGCGTTGTGGGCCCTGTGGGCCCGCCCCGGCGGGTGGCCGCGTACGCAGATAGAACTGCGTTCCAGTGGCGCTGCATCGGGCGCGCACGACTTCCGCCGTGGCAAAGGGATGGTCGAAGACCCAACGCGGTTCGCAACGGGGAACCTGCACCCGGCTGTCGATCGGGACCACTTCGATGCCGGCTGCGGCCTCGGGCCGTTGCGCCGAAATCCAGGCCCTGAGTTCGGACATCAGGGCGGCCTCGTTCGGGCGGGGTTCGGCGGCACCCGCCGGAAACGACCCCAGCGCGATCAGGACGGCCAGCCCGAGCTGCGGCGCCCTGACGCCGAAGGTCGTCGTCCATCGTGGTCGCCGAGTGGGCAAATCGGTTATCTGGCACAGCGCTTGCATTTCGGGCCTTGCCTGTCAAATAAATGGCGTTTCAGGTGCATCGATACCATCTATAAGCAAATGGCAGGCCTCCATATGGAGAAAAAATGACTTTTTTGATACATAGATCATCTGTCTTCGATCTGGCCACACGAGGATCCGAGCGCGTACCGGGGATGTCCAGCGCCCCCGGGTTTGCCCTCGCCCTGGCGCAGGCTCGCGCAGCGCAGGACAGCGCCGGTACGCGTCTGACGGCGCAGCCGGGCGACACGCTGGTCGGGATGGCGCGGGGCTACCTGACGCGCATGGGCGCTGCCGTGGACGAGCGGCAGACCCTGCAACTCGCCCGGCAGGTGGCGGCTGCGAACGGCATCGCCAATCCCGACATGATCCGCGCCGGCCAGGTCATCGACTTCGCCAGCCTGAACACCGCCTCCGAGGCCGGTCGGGGGCGCATGGCCGCACGCGGCGATGTCATTGCGGCAGTGCCGGGCCGTGCGCCTGCGGTCGGTGCCCCGGGCGCCCTGTCGACGCGCCCGCCGATGCCATCCGCGCGCGCGGCTCTCGCCGTGCGGGGCAACCTGGCGGCTTCCGGATCATCCCACCCGGTGCTCGATCGTACGCTCAGGCGCGCGGTGGACAAGGGCTACATCCCGGCCACGGACCTGACGGCCGTGACGAACCGGATCCATGAGATGGCACGCACCTACAACTTCTCGCCGGACGATTTCGCACGCGTGACCCTGATGGAGAGCGATGGCATGAATCCGCGTGCGACCAATGGCAACTGCCACGGCATCATCCAGTTCTGCGAGGGACCCAATCGCGGGGCCGCGAGCGTGGACATGGCCGGGCGTGCGCGCGGCATCCTCGACCTGAGCGTGCTCCGGCAGCTGGACCTCGCAGAGCGCTACTTCCAGGATGCCGGACTGCGTCCGCACGGGCCGCGCAACGGGCTTGATGACCTGTATCTCACCGTGCTCACCCCGGCAGCCCGCGCGCAGAAAGACCCGGGGCAGGCGCTCAACGTCGCCGGTCCGCAGGCAGCGGCGCTGCACCTGGGCGGCGACCAGGCGGCACCGATCACCCGGACCTCGCTCACGCAGGGGTTGCTGCGCAACGCCGCAGACCGACTGGCCCGTCACCTGGGTCTGCCGGCCGTCAATGTCCCGGCAGTCGACCGGCCAGCCATTGCCGCAGCCAGCGGCGACAGTTGGCCGGCGCGCACCCTGGTCCGGCTGCAAGCGGTCGAGGAAGAGGCCTTCTCCGCCGTCGAATAGTTGACCAGCGGCAATGGCACGCAGCTTGCTCACATAAATCAATGTCATCACTTCGACGTATTAGACCGCCCCGTGAAGCAAGTCGGTTCGATGCCGAAGGACTTCAGGGCGGGAGGGGAAGCCAAATGAAGATTCTGGGAAACGCCCTCGGAGTTCACGAACGAGCACTGCAGGTCAAGAGCGCGAGGCTGGAGATGATCTCGACCAACATCGCCAATGCGGACACCCCGCATTTCAAGGCGCGCGACATCGATTTCGGTGCCGTGCTGGCCGGCGTGACGATGACCGAAACCGCGATGCAGTCAACGCATCGCACGCACTTCGCCGAGGGCGCCTCCATCGACCCCAGTGGCACTCGCTTCCGCGTGCCGTTCAACAGTTCGTTCGACGGAAACACCGTCGAGATGCATGTCGAACAGGCCCATTACGGGAAAGCCGCTGCCGACTACCAGGCAACGCTGAGTTTCCTCGAGAACCGGATCGGCTCGATCCGCAAGGCCTTGAAGGGAGAGTGACCATGGCACTGGACAACATCATCGGCATCGCCGGCACCGCCCTCAATGCGCAGATGGTTCGCATGAATTCCATCGCGTCGAACATCGCGAACGCCTCCACCGTCACCAGCACCGAACAGGAAGCCTATCGCGCGAAGCGTCCGGTGTTCCGCGCGCTGGTGGAGGAGCGGATGACCCATGCCGGTGCCCGCCACGTGGGTGGGGTGAAGGTCGACCGCCTTGCCGATGACAACTCGCCGGTGCGGCGGGTGTACGAGCCGAACAATCCGCTGGCCAACGCCGATGGCTTCGTCTTCCAGTCGAACGTGAGCGAGGTGTCGGAGATGGTCGAGATGATGGCGGCCTCGCGCTCCTACCAGAACAACGTCGAAGTGAGCAACACCGCGCGCCAGTTGCTGATGCGCACGATCGAACTGATCCGCTCCTGATCGCGACAGAAAAGGCAACCCAGATGAGTGCGATACCACCCGCGATCAGCCGCATGACCCAGGCCCCGGCTGCGGCCACCCCGGCGGCCGGGCAGAGCCCTGGCGTCAAGAATGACGAGATGGGCCAGCAGGCTTTCCTGAAGCTGTTCACGACCCAGTTGCAGAACCAGGATCCGCTGGACCCGGTCAAGAACGAAGCCTTCGTCGCACAGCTCGCGCAGTTCTCCCAGCTGGAGGCGACCACACGCATGGCCGACTCGGTCGGCGCGATCGCCGGCAGCCTGCAGTCGGACCGCATCCTCTCCGGGGCTGCGCTCATCGGAAAGAAGGTCGTTTCCCCCACGGGTAGCGCCGAGCTGACCGAGGGCGCGACCATCCGAGGGGTGGTCTCCGCGCCGGCTGGCGCCAACGCGGTCCGGCTGGACGTGTACGACAGTGCCGGCAGCCGCGTGTTCACGCAATCCCTGGGCCGGCAGCCCCCGGGTGATGTCGCGGTCAGCTGGGCCGGGGTCAACGAAAAGGGCCAGCGCATGCCGCCGGGGCGCTATCAGGTCGTCGCAACGGTGGACAGCTTCGGCGAGGTCACGCGCGTGCCGATCAGCACGCCCGCGATGGTCAAGAGCGTCACCTACAGCAACGCCCTGAAAGAACTGGTGCTCGAGTTGCAGGATGGCTCGACGGTGCCGCTGTCCAAGGTCAACAGGGTCGACGGCTGAAGCCCGACCGGAACCCGACCGAAACCGAAAACGCCATCCCTGGAGCCTGACTCATGTCGTTCTACACATCGCTTACCGGCCTGAACGCCGCGACCACCCAGCTCAGCGTCACGAGCAACAACATCGCCAACGTCGGCACGACCGGCTTCAAGCGCTCCCGTGCCGACTTCGCCGACATCTTCGCCACCTCGCCGCTGCAACGCGCCGCGTCGGTGATCGGCCAGGGCGTGGCGCTGAAGTCAGTCAGCCAGGAGTTCAGCCAGGGCAACATCCAGTTCTCGGCCAGCTCGCTCGACATCGCGATCAGCGGCGATGGATTCTTTCCGATGAAGTCCGCCGACGGCCTGCAGGACATCTATACGCGCAACGGAACCTTCGTCCTCAACGACTCGTTCGCGGTGGTCAATTCCGCAGGGCAATCCCTGCTTACGGCAGCCGTCGATTCGAGTGGAAAGGCCGACATCGGGAACCTGCGCAAGCTCATCGTCCCGCGCTCCACCACGGGAGACGCGCTCGAGACCACGCGCATCGAACTCGGCCTGAACCTTCCAGCCGATGCGCCGGTGATCACCGCGCCTTTCGACCCGCGGGATCCGTCGAGCTACAACCTGACCACCGCCGTCACTGTGTTCGACCAGGGGGGCAACGAGTACCTGGCGAACGTCTA
>JBIITW010000040.1:0-26202 GCA_044340265.1 Burkholderiales bacterium
GATCGCCGACGCACTTTCGCGGCTGGTGTCGATCAGGTCTTCATGCAGCGCGCCAAGGATGCCGTCGCGTCCGGCGAACACCTTGCCGATCTTCGTCGGATGCCTGCGGGCGGTTTCGATCACGCCCGCAGCCGAGGCGTTGATGACTGCGGTCACGCCCCCTGACTGGGCGTAGAAGGCGTTAGCCGGCATTGCCCTCGCCGGTACCCATCGCCGCCAGCAGGCGGCGGCCGATCTCGTCCACCGCTCCGACGCCTGCCACGCAGGCATAGCGGGGCGCGCCTGCCTCGCCGGTCTTCGACCAGCCCAGGTAGTAGTCGACCAGAGGCCGGGTCTGGCGCTGGTACACGTCGAGCCGGTTGCGCACGGTCTCTTCCCGGTCGTCGTCGCGCTGGATCAGCGCCTCGCCGGTGAGGTCGTCCTTGCCGGCCACTTTCGGCGGTGCATGGATCACGTGATAGGTGCGCCCTGAGGCAGGATGCACCCGGCGGCCGCTGACGCGGTTGATGATCTCGGCGTCATCGACCGAAATCTCGATGACATGGTCGATCGCCACACCGGCCGCGCGCATGGCATCGGCCTGGGGGATCGTGCGCGGGAAACCGTCGAACAGATAGCCGGCCCGGCAGTCGTCGGCCGTCAACCGGTCCTTGACCAGGCCGATGATGATCTCGTCGGATACCAGTTCGCCGGCGTCCATGACCTTCTTCGCCGCGAGGCCCAGCGGGGTGCCGGCCTTGACCGCTGCGCGCAGCATGTCGCCGGTGGAGATCTGGGGGATGTGGAAACGGTCGCGCAGGAACGCAGCCTGGGTTCCCTTGCCTGCCCCCGGGGGCCCTAACAGGAGTATGCGCATGGTCGAAAAGCTCCACTCCGGTGGTGAGTCCGGCCGGAGCGACTCCTTTGGTCGTTGCCCGGGCGGGGCCGCGGGCGGTGGTACCGATGGGTGAACGTATCCACGCGTGCTCCGGCCCGCCGCCGTGGGCCGGACCGATGCCCCGATTGCTGGACCGGGTACGCCTGAATCGTAGACTTCTAGGGGTGAATCTATAGGTTGAACCCGATTATACGCAACGGCCCCCGCGGCGGCGAGTCCGGTCCGGGCGGGCGGTCAGCCCCGGGCGCCCGCGGCAAGCGCTTCGCGCACGCGTGCCAGATCGGCGGGTGTATCGACGCCTGCGGCCGGGATTCCGGTCGTTGCTTCGACCACGATCGGTTCGCCATGCCAGAGCGCGCGCAGCTGCTCTAGCGATTCGAACTGCTCGATCGGGGCTGGTGGCAGCGTGGACAACCTGCGCAGGGCGGCCGCGCGGTAGGCATACAGCCCGACATGGCGGTAGACCGGCAGTCCCTGCGGGACCGGCTCGGGCGCCGCGCCAGCCCCGGCCGATGGCGCGATCGCCGGCGCCGAGCCGGCAAATGCATCGCGTGCATACGGGATCGGGGCGCGGCTGAAATAGAGGGCGAAGCCGCGCCGGTCGAGGACCACCTTCACCACGTTCGGATCGAACATCTCGTGCACGGACTGCAGCGCATGGCACGCGGTGGCGATCGACGCGCCGGGCGTTTCATGCAGGCGGCGCGCGACCGAGGCGATCAGCGTCGGGTCGATCAGCGGCTCGTCGCCCTGTACGTTGACCACGATCGTGTCGTCGCTCCATCCACGCTGCTGCGACAGCTCGGCGATGCGGTCGGTGCCCGACGGATGGTCGCTTCGCGTCAGGGCTGCCTGCATGCCGTGCGCCCTGGCAGCCGAGACGATGGATGCGTCGTCGGTCGCGATCCAGACCTCGCGCGCGCCGCTCGCTACCGCACGCTCGGCAACCCGCACGACCATCGGCCTGCCGCCGAGATCGGCCAGCGGCTTGCCGGGCAGCCGTGAGGAGGCAAGCCGTGCCGGGATGGCTGCGACGAATGCGACGAATGCGACGGATGCGGTCACCCGCGGCGCAGCGCTTCGAGTTCTTCCGGGGAGAGCCTGCGTGCCTCGTCCTCGAGCATGATCGGGATGCCGTCGCGGATCGGATAGGCCAGCCCTGCGCCCTGCGACAGCAGCTCCTGCTTGCTGCGATCGTAGGTGAGGCTTCCCTTGGTGACGGGGCAGACCAGGATTTCCAGCAGTTTCGCGTCCATGTTCTCGCTTTCGGCGGGGGGCGTGCAGGGCCTGGAAGTCAGGACCGGCGTTCCAGGCAGCGCACGAGGTGTTCGCCGAACGCGGCGTCGACCTGTGCCTCGACGGCAAGCACCCAGTGATGGGCGGCGCCGAACCGAGCGCATTTTACGGCATCCTTCTCGGTGAGGATCACCGGTTCGCCGCCGAAATCGAGGTCGGCTGCCTCGAAGCGGTGGTGGTCGGGGAACGGATGCTCGACGAACGTCAGGCCGAGCGCCGACAGCAGGCTGAAGAAGCGGTCCGGATAGCCGATGCCGGCCACCGCATGCAATCGCTGGCCGCGCAGGGATTCCGGCGCGGCGACGACATCGGGATCGTCCAGTCGATAGACACGCGACGCAGCGATGCGCATCTCGAACTGGGCATCCGGCGCAACGGGTGCATCGATCGACGCCGCGCCGTTGACGACCAGCGCATCGACCACGGCCAGGCGGCGCACCGGTTCGCGCAGTGGCCCGGAAGGCAGCATGTGGCCGTTGCCGAAGCCGAGTCCCGCGTCGGCCACGGCCACTTCGACATCGCGCGCCAGGCGGTAGTGCTGCAATCCGTCGTCGGCGATCAGCACGTCCACCTCGGGATGCTCGCGCAGCAGCGCGCGCGCGGCGAAGACGCGATCGACGCCGATCCACACGGGTGCCGGGGTGCGGCGCGCAATCAGTACCGGTTCGTCGCCGACACGCAGCGGGTCGCTGTGCGGTCCGACCGGTTCGCTCACCCGCTCGTCGCTCGCGCTGCCGCCATAGCCGCGGCTGACCACGCCGGGATGCCAGCCGCGGGTGATCAGGTACAGCACCAGCCAGATGGTCAGCGGCGTCTTGCCGGTGCCACCGACGGTGACATTGCCGACCACGATCACCGGGACACCTGCCTGGTGCCTTTTCGCCCAGCCGGCACGGAATGCCAGCCGGCGCAGCTCGACCGCCAGCCGGAACAGCCAGGATACCGGCAGCAGCAGCGCGCTGCGCGCGCTCAGCCGCGCCCAGTGACGGTCGGTGTCGAAGCGCGGCATCGGGGGGCGGCGTGCGGGAAAGGCAGCCGGGTGCCGTTCAGCGCGCGCCGGAGCCCTGCGTGGTGAACGTGATCTGTGGATAGCCGGCGAGCCGCGCCGCCTCCATCACGTTGACCACGGCCTGGTGGGTGGCGGCGGCATCGGCGCTGATCACGATCACCGGGTCCTTGGCATCGCCGCCAGCCTTGCGCAGCGCCTGGCTGAATTGTTCCGGATTGCCGAACACCACGGGCTCGCGGTTCACGAGGTAGCGCCCGGTGGCATCGATCGCGACGCTGATCGGTTGCGGGCGATCGGGCGGCACCTCCGCGGAAGCCTGCGGCAGGTTGATCTGCAGTTCGGAGAACTTCGAGAACGTCGTCGAGGTCGCCAGGAAGATGAGCACGACCAGGAACACGTCGATCATCGGGACGAGGTTGATCTCGGGTTCGTCGCGTGTCCGGCCGCGGCGGAAGTTCATCGCCCGCCTCGCCTGGACGTGCCGCTGGCCGCGAGGCCGACCTGT
Source organism: Burkholderiales bacterium (assembly GCA_044340265.1). Taxonomy (GTDB): domain Bacteria; phylum Pseudomonadota; class Gammaproteobacteria; order Burkholderiales; family CAIKXV01; genus CAIKXV01. Next base: position 3,688 of record JBIITW010000040.1, read on the forward strand.
CGGTCAGGCAAGGCGCTCACCGTGCACGACCTCGACCAGCTTCACCGCCTGCAGTTCCATGTCGACCACATAGTTGTCGACCTGCGCCCTGTAATGCCGGTAGGCGATCATGCTGGGGATGGCGACGATCAGGCCGAAGGCCGTGTTGTAGAGCGCGATGGAGATGCCCTGGGCCAGCTGCGCCGGCGTGCCGGCAGATGACTGTGCGCCGAAGATCTCGATCATGCCGATCACCGTGCCGAACAGGCCGAGCAGCGGTGCCATGCCTGCGATCGTGCCGAGCGTCGTCAGGTAGCGTTCCAGCTGCAATGCAACGCCGCGCCCCGTTTCCTCGATCGCCTCTTTCATGATCTCGCGCGGGCTTTTCACGTTGCGCAGGCCGGCCGCCAGCACTTCGCCAAGCGGCGAATGGGCGGCGATCCGGTCGGCCATCTCGCTGGAGGCGCCGTTCTGCCGGAACTCGGCCACCACCCTGGGCAGCAGGTCGGCGGGGGCAACCAGCGCCCGGCGAAGCGACCAGCCGCGTTCGCCGATGATGGCCAAGGCAATGATCGAAGCAATGATCAGCGGCCAGATGGGCCAGCCGGCACCTTGGATGATTGCGAACACAGGTCGGGGCTGAATCTCGGTTGGGAAGCGGTCCGACTCTATCCACCAGCGCGGCGGAGGGCAAGCGAAAGCCGGCGATGAACGACAGGAATGAAGCTAAACACCTGCCGCAGCGGGGATTTTTTCATTGTCCACACGATCTGTGGATAAGTTTGTGAGTAAAGTGCCGTAAATGGCCGCAAACCGTTGTCCAGCCGTGCTGCCGATTGGAATGCTGATTTTTTGTGCAGCAAGGAAAGTGTTTTAAATCAATGATCTGAATAATCAAGGCTGGCCGAGTTCGCGTTCGGGCGGCCCGGTCGGGGCTCTCCGGGACCTTGTGGAGAAGTGGCGGCCGACGCACGATTCGATGCGGCCTGCAAGGCCGTTTCGTCGCGCCAGCCCGCGTACTTTCGTGATCTTCGCCTCGTTTTCCGGGATGCCGCGATGCATCAGCCGGCCATGCCGCGCCAACGCTAGAATCCACGGATGCGCGACCTGTCTTCCCGTTCCGAAATCCTGACCGTCGCAGAACTCAACCGCGCCGCGCGCGAGGCGATCGAACAGTCGCTGCCGGCCACCTGGGTGGCCGGCGAGATATCGAATTTCCGTCGTTACGATTCCGGGCACTGCTACTTCGTCCTGAAGGACGCCCAGGCCCAGGTGCGCTGCGTGATGTTCCGTCACCGGGCCTCGCTGCTGGGCTGGCAGCCGGCCGACGGCAGCGAAGTGGAACTGCGCGGCGTGCCATCGCTTTACGAGGCGCGCGGGGATTTCCAGCTCAATGTCGAGACCATGCGCCGGGCGGGTCGAGGCGCCCTGTTCGCGGCTTTCGAGCGGCTCAAGGCCAGCCTGTCTGCCGAAGGGCTGTTCGATCCGGCTCGCAAGCGCCCGTTGCCCGTTTTCCCGCGCACCGTCGGCATCGTCACCTCGACCTCGGCTGCGGCCTTGCGCGACCTGCTGACCACCCTGCGCCGGCGTGCGCCCGGTCTGCGCGCGGTCGTCTACCCTACCCTGGTGCAGGGCGAGGGCGCCGGACGCCAGATCGCGCGGGCGATCGCGCTGGCAGGCGAGCGGGCCGAATGCGAGGTGCTGGTCATCGGGCGGGGCGGCGGCAGCATCGAGGACCTGTGGTCGTTCAACGAGGAAGTCGTCGCGCGGGCGATCGCCGCAAGCCCGATACCCACGGTCAGCGCGGTGGGTCATGAAACCGATTTCACCATCGCCGATTTCGTCGCCGATGCGCGCGCACCCACGCCGACCGCAGCCGCGGTGCTGGTCGCTCCGGATGCCTCGCGGCTTCACGAGCAGTTGCGTGCGGCGGCCGCAGCGCTGGGTCGCGCCCAGTGGCGGCTGCTCGAGCAGCGCATGCAGACGCTCGACCACCTGTCGCGTCGACTCACCCATCCGGGTGCGCGCGCGCGCGACCAGGCGGTCATGCTCGGCCACCTGCAGCGCCGCCTGGCCCAGGCCCGGGCACGCGCGCTCGAAGTCGCCAGTGGCAGGCTGTCGCGTGCGGCCGCCCGTCTCGATCGCCTGCGGCCGGACATACCTGCACGGCAGGCCGACCTTGCGCGCCTGGCCGCCCGTCTGTCGCGCGCCGGCAGCCGCAGCATCGAGCGCGACCAGTCGCGGCTCGATGCCCTGCGCGCGAGCCTGCTGCACCTCAATCCCGAAGCTGTCCTCGAGCGGGGCTATAGCATCACCCGTCTTGCCGGTGGCGGGTTGCTGCGCGATGCCCGCGATGTCGCTGCAGGCGCGACGCTCGACACCACGCTGGCCCGTGGCACCGTGCGCTCGACGGTCGGCTGAGGCCGGCCCCGTCGCTCAGCTCGCCAGCATGCCGGCGTAGAAATCGAGGACCTGCCCCAGGGGGGCGTCGCCGAGGCAGTCGAAGTTCGCCACGTCCGGCATCGAGCGCAGCCAGGTCAGCTGCCGCTTGGCCAGTTGCCGCGTGGCGGCGATGCCTGTGCTCCGCAGTTGCGCCAGGGAGGTGCGACCGTCCAGGTAGGCCCATGCCTGGCGATAGCCGACGCAGCGCATCGACGGCAGGTCCGGATCGAGCGCGAATGCCTCGCGCAGCCTGCGCAGTTCGCCGATCAGGCCCAGTTCGAGCATCTCGTCGAAGCGCGCTTCTATGCGAGCGTGCAGCACGCTGCGGTCGGAGGGCACCAGAGCTGCCTGGATCAGGCGATAGGGCAACGGGTGCGGGGGCCGCTCGCGCAGCAGCTTCGACATCGGTTCGCCGGTGAGGTAGTAGACCTCGAGCGCCCGCTGGATGCGTTGCGCATCGTTGGGGTCGAGCCGGCCGGCGGTATCGGGATCACAGCGCGAAAGCTCTTCGTGCAGGGCCGGCCATCCGCTGTCGGCGGCCATCGCATCGATCACGCGGCGCGTGTCCATGTCAGCCTGCGGCAGGTCGGCGATGCCCGAGGCGAGTGCCTTCAGGTAGAGCATCGTGCCGCCGGTGAGCAGCGGCAGGTTGCCACGGGCGGTGATCGCGGCCATGGCGGTGAGCGCATCCTCGATGAAGCGCGCCGCACTGTAGCGTTCGGTCGGGTCGAGCAGGTCGACCAGGTGATGCGGCACGCTGGCGAGCGTCGCCGGGTCCGGCTTCGCGGTGCCGATGTCCATGCCGCGGTAGACCAGCGCCGAATCGACGCTGACGATCTCGCATGGCAGGCAGCGGCAGAGCTCGACCGCGATCCCGCTCTTGCCGCTCGCGGTGGGGCCGGTGAGCACCAGGGCGGGCGGCAGCTCCCGCCCGGCTTGCGCGTCGGCCATCAGCGCCCGCGCAGGAACATGCGGTCGAGATCGGCCAGCGTCACCTGGCACCAGGTCGGCCGCCCGTGGTTGCATTGCCCGGAACGTTCGGTGGCTTCCATCTCGCGCAGCAGCGCGTTCATCTCGGGCAGCGTCAGCGCGCGGTTTGCACGCACCGCCGCGTGGCAGGCCATCGTCGACAGCAGTTGCTCGCGGCGCGCGCTGACCGTATCGACCTCTCCCGCCTCGTGCAGCTCCGACAACACCGAGCGTGCAAGCTCCACCGGGTCTGCGCGTTCCAGCGTGGCCGGGACCGCACGCACCGCGATGGCGGTCTGCGACAGCACGGCCAGGTCGAAGCCCAGGCGCTCGAGCGTTCCGGCGTGGTCCGAAACCGCGGCGATGTCGAGCGCCGAGGCGGCGAAGGACGCAGGCAGCAGCAACGGCTGGCGGGGCACCATGCCCGCATCGACGGTCTGCTTCAGCCGTTCGAACACGATGCGCTCGTGCGCGGCATGCATGTCCACCACGATCAGTCCCTGCGTGTTCTGCGCCAGCACGTAGATGCCTGCGAGCTGGCCGAGCGCGAAGCCGAGCGGTGGCGCATCGCCGGTGCTTCCGGCTTCGGCCCGGGCATCGGATCCGGCCGCGCGGATCGAGGGGGGCGGATCCGCCGGCGTGGGTGCGCCGGCCGCCCCGTTCCGCCCGAACAGCGCATCGTAGAGCGCAGCCGGTTCCGCAGAGCGCAGGCCGAGCGGCGCCTGCGCCGGACCCGGCCGGTCGCGGCTGTCGCGCCCCCAGCCGGCGGGCGCCTTCCAGGACCGGGGCGCCGCGCCGTCGGTCCCGCCGCCCTCCGGTGCGACCGTGCTGCCTTCGGCGCCGGTTGCCGGACGCTGCCCCAGGCTGCCGCCGGTGCTGCCGGCTCGCGTTCCGGCGAGCGCCTTCTCCAGTGCATGCAGCACGAACTGGTGGACCGCCTGTGCTTCCCGGAAGCGCACCTCGATCTTGGTCGGATGCACGTTCACGTCGACCGCACGCGGATCGATGGAGAGGTAGAGCGCAAACGCCGGGTGCCGCTGGTGGTGCAGCACGTCGCGGTAGGCGGCGCGCACCGCATGCGAGAGCAGCTTGTCGCGCACGAAACGGCCGTTGACGAACAGGTATTGCGCATCGCGCGAAGCACGCGAATAGGCGGGCTGTGCGATTGCGCCGCTGAGCGACAGCTGTGCGGTGTTCTCTTCTACCGGGATCGCGGCATCGGCGAAATCGCTGCCCAGGAGCGCGACGATGCGTTCGGCGCGTCCCTGGGCGGGCAGCCTGAGCATCGCCTTGCCATTGTGGGTCAGGCGGAAGCCGACCTCTGGATGGGCCAGTGCGACCCGGTGCACCGCTTCCTCGCAGTGTGCGTATTCGGTCTGCTCGGACTTCAGGAAACGCTTGCGCGCCGGCGTGTTGAAGAACAGGTCGAGCGCCTCGATACGGGTGCCCGGCGCGATGGCTGCCGGCCCGACCTGGGCGCCGGCATCGCTGCCGGCCCCGGTCGCGCCCATGTGGCCGATGCGCCAGCCGTGGCGTGCGTCGGCGGTGCGGCTGGCGAGCGTCAGGTCGGCCACCGATGCGATCGAGGCGAGGGCCTCGCCGCGGAAGCCCAGGCTGGCGACCGACTCCAGGTCTTCCAGCGCGGCAATCTTGCTGGTGGCGTGGCGGGTCAGCGCGAGCGCCAGGTCGTCCTTCTCGATGCCGTGGCCATTGTCGATCACCGCGATCCGGCGGGTGCCACCCGCGTCGAGTTCGATCGCCAGTTCGGTGGCGCCCGCATCGATCGCGTTCTCGAGCAGTTCCTTCAGCGCCGAGGCCGGCCGTTCGATGACTTCGCCGGCGGCGATCTGGCTGATCAGGAGATCGGGCAGCGCATGGATGCGTAGCGCGGGTCTTGCCGATGGATCCATTGTGGCCATGGCGAATGATTATAAGGGTGGACAGTCCAGTGGACGACGAAGCTCTGGCCTGCGCGCCAGTTTTGCATATAATTGCAGGCTTTTTGGCCGGAGTCGGCCGCCACCACCCCTTCCTCTGGCGTGGGGCATCGTGTGAACAGGGACCTCTTGAAATGAAGATCGGCATTCCCAGTGAAGTTCGACCCGGCGAGACGCGGGTCGCGGCGACTCCCGAAACGGTCAAGAAATACTGCGCCGGCGGCCAGAACACGGTGTTCGTCCAGGCCGGGGCAGGGGCAGGGGCGAATTTCCCCGACGCCGACTACACGGCTGCGGGCGCCACCGTCGTGGCCGACGCCGCCGCGGTCTACGGCCAGTCCGAACTGGTCCTGAAGGTGCGCAACCCGCTGCCGGAAGAAATTGCCGCGATGAAGGCAGGCACGGTGCTGATCGGGCTGCTCACGCCCTATGACGCCGCAGGCCTCGAGGCGCTGGCCAGGCAGGGCCTGACCGCGTTCGCGATGGAACTGCTGCCGCGCACCTCGCGGGCGCAGTCGATGGACGTGCTGTCTTCGCAGGCGAACATCGCCGGCTACAAGGCGGTCGTGCTGGGCGCCGACGCCTACGGCCGGATCATGCCGATGCTGATGACCGCGGCCGGTACGGTGAAGGCCGCACGCATGGTGATCCTCGGCGCCGGTGTCGCCGGCCTGCAGGCGATCGCCACCGCGAAGCGCCTGGGCGCGGTGATCGAGGCGTCCGACGTGCGTCCTGCGGTGAAGGAACAGATCGAGTCGCTGGGCGCCAAGTTCATCGACGTGCCCTACGAGACCGATGAAGAGCGCGAGATCGCGCAGGGCGTCGGCGGCTACGCACGGCCGATGCCGGCGTCGTGGATGACGCGCCAGGCCGCGGAAGTGGCCAAGCGCATCGCGCTGGCCGACATCGTGATCACCACCGCGCTGATCCCCGGCCGCAAGGCGCCGGTGCTGGTCACCGAGGCGATGGTCAGGTCGATGAAGCCGGGTTCGGTGATCGTCGACATGGCGGTCGAGCAGGGCGGCAACGTCGAAGGCTCCAAGGCGGGCGAGACCGTGGTGTCGCATGGCGTGAAGCTGGTCGGCGAGACCAACATCCCCGCGCTGGTGCCCACCGATTCGAGCGCGCTCTATGCGCGCAACCTGATGACCTTCCTGGCGCTGATGCTCGACAACAAGACCGGGCAGTTCAACCTCAACCGCGAAGACGACCTCGTTGCCGGCACCCTGGTGTGCCACGGCGGCGAACTCGTCCGCAAGCAATAACCTCGAAAGAGAGAGCGGCCATGGAACTCGTTGACCCGACCGTCACAAACCTGATCATCTTCGTGCTCGCCATCTATGTCGGCTACCACGTCGTGTGGAACGTGACCCCCGCGCTGCACACGCCGCTGATGGCGGTGACCAACGCCATCTCGGCGATCGTCATCGTCGGCGCGATGCTGGCGGCTGCGCTGACCGAGACGCCGCTGGGCAAGACGATGGGCGTGCTCGCCGTCGCGCTTGCTGCGGTGAACGTGTTCGGCGGCTTCCTCGTCACGCGCCGGATGCTCGAGATGTTCAAGAAGAAAGAACCGAAGAAAGCCGCAGGAGACCACGCATGAGCATGAACCTGGTCGTCCTCCTCTACCTGATCGCCTCGGTCTGCTTCATCCAGGCGCTCAAGGGCCTGTCCCATCCGACCACCTCCCGGCTGGGCAACCTGTTCGGCATGGTCGGCATGGCCATCGCAGCCCTGACCACCGTCGGCCTGATCTACAAGCTCGCCGGCGAGTCCGCCACCACCGGCATGCTCTACGTGCTCGGCGGCGTCGCCGTCGGTGGCACGCTGGGCGCGGTGATGGCCAAGCGCGTCGAGATGACGAAGATGCCCGAACTGGTCGCCTTCATGCACTCGATGATCGGCCTCGCGGCCGTGTTCATCGCGGTGGCGACGGTGGCCGAGCCCTGGGCGCTCGGGCTGGTGAACCGCGGCGAGCCGATCCCCATCGGCAACCGGATCGAACTGTTCATTGGTGCCTTCGTCGGCGCGATCACCTTCTCCGGCTCGGTCATCGCATTCGGCAAGCTGGCTGGCAAGTACAAGTTCCGCCTGTTCCAGGGCGCGCCGGTCCAGTTCAAGGGCCAGCACATGCTGAACCTCGTGCTGGCTCTGGCCATGCTCGGCTTCGGCATCGCCTTCGTGGTGACCCAGGACTGGACGCCGTTCTGGGCAATGCTGGCCATCGCCTTCGTCCTCGGCGTGCTGATCATCATCCCGATCGGTGGTGCCGACATGCCGGTGGTGGTGTCGATGCTCAACAGCTACTCGGGCTGGGCTGCGGCGGGCATCGGCTTCTCGCTCAACAACCCGATGCTGATCATCGCGGGTTCGCTCGTCGGCTCGTCGGGCGCGATCCTGTCGTACATCATGTGCAAGGCGATGAACCGCTCGTTCTTCAACGTGATCCTGGGCGGGTTCGGCCAGGAAGGCGGCGCTGCGGCCGCTTCGGCCGAGCAGCGGTCGGTGAAGAGCGGCAGTGCCGACGACGTCGCGTTCATGCTTTCCAATGCCGACTCCGTGATCATCGTCCCGGGCTATGGCCTGGCGGTGGCGCGCGCCCAGCACGCGGTCAAGGAGATGGCGCACAAGCTGCAGGCCAAGGGCATCCAGGTGCGCTACGCGATCCACCCGGTCGCCGGTCGCATGCCCGGCCACATGAACGTGCTGCTGGCCGAAGCCGAGGTGCCCTACGACCAGGTGGTCGAGATGGAGGACATCAACAGCGACTTCGGGCAGACCGACGTGGTGATGGTGCTCGGCGCCAACGACGTGGTGAACCCGGCCGCGCTGGTCAAGGGCACGCCAATCTACGGCATGCCCATCCTCGACGCCTACAAGGCGCGCACGATCATCGTCAACAAGCGTTCGATGGCCGCCGGTTACGCGGGCCTCGACAACGAGCTGTTCTACATGGACAAGACGATGATGGTGTTCGGCGACGCGAAGAAGGTCGTGGAAGACATCGTCAAGGCGATCGAGTAGCGCCTTCGCCTGCGGGCGGTTGCGGGGCCGCGCGTCGCCTGAACGGGCGCGGCGGCACCCGCCACATCGTCAGGGCAACCAGCAGGGCGAACGCGACATACATCGTGGTGAACGCCACCGGCGGCAGGTCCCAGTAGAGCAATGCCGACAGGTGGCGCTCGATGAAGCCACGTTCGGTGCGCACCCCGCGCAGGCGGTCTTCCCAGGTGGTCAGCGGGCAGATGCGTCCGGCGACCGCCTGGATCGCCACATAGGCGATCGCCGCGAGATGGCTCGCGCGCAGCCACGGGTTGCGCACCCAGCGCCAGCCGGCGGCCGCGCCGATCCAGACCAGCAACAGGCCGGCCACGATCGACACCGCGATCGCGACATGGACCGCGAGGACGAGGTCGGCCAGCCATGCGCCCACGCCGTCGATCGCCATCGATGACCGGCGCGGCGCGGCGCCCGGCTCAGGCCGTGGGCGCCTTCACCGGACGCGGCTCCACCGGCCGCGAGGGATCGGAACACCATTCGCTCCATGAGCCGGGGTAGAGGCGCGAGCCCTTCAGCCCGGCGATCTCCATCGCCAGCAGGTTGTGGCATGCGGTGACGCCGGAGCCGCACTGGTGCACGATCTGCTCGGGGGTGTGCCCGGCCATCAGGTCGATGAACTCCTTGCGCAGCGTGTTCGCCGACTTGAACGCACCCGAGTTGTCGAGGTTCAGCTGGAACAGGCGATTGCTCGCGCCCGGGATGTGGCCCCCGACCGGGTCGATCGTCTCGTTCAGTCCCGCGAACCGTTCCGGCGTGCGTGCATCGACGATCAGCATGCCCGGCGAGCGAAGGTTCGCCAGCACGGTCGATACATCCACCTTCAGTGCATCACGCCGACGCGGCGTGAAGGTGGTCGCTTCGACACGCGGTGCCGCCTGCGTCAGTGCGCGGTTCTCGAGCTTCCACTTCGGCAGCCCGCCGTCGAGCACCGCGACCGTGTCATGGCCGAGCCAGCGCAGCATCCACCACAGGCGTGCGGCGTAGTACCCGCCGCTGGCGTCATAGGCGACGACCTGCTTGCGCACGTCGACACCCTGTTCGCCCAGCCATTTCGAGAAGCCGACGACGTTGGGCAGCGGATGACGTCCTGAACGGCCGGTCTTCGGCCCGGACAGGTTCTCGTCGAGGTGTGCGAACCGCGCGCCGGGGATGTGGTCGGCTGCATAGGCCTTGCGGCCCGACTCGACATCCATCAGGTCGTGCCGGCAGTCGAAGAGGACGAGATCGGGATCGGACAGGCTTGCGGCAAGCGCCTCGGTGCTGATCAGGGTGTGGTGGCTCATCGGGGTGTCGTGGTTCATGGGGCGGAGGGACGGCTCGATGCCGGGCCTGCAAGTGTAGCCTCCGATGGCGGCGTGCGTCGCGCCAGTACCGTCATCACGCCTGCGCCGGCGATCAGCGCCATGCCGAGCCAGCCCGTCGCCGATGGCGCGTGGCCCCATGCCAGGAGGTCGAACAGTCCGGCGAACAGTACGCCGCAGTAGGAAAGCGTCGCGACGGCGAGCGTGGCACCACGCGAATAGGCGAAGGTCATCGCCAGCTGGGCCGCGAGCGCGCAGGCGCCGATGCCGGCCAGTACCGGCAGGTCCTCCATGCGCACCGGGCTTGCGCCGGTGACCGGCAGGGCTGCCGCACCGCTCACCAGTCCCAGGAGGGCGAAATAGAACACTGTTCGCCACTCCGGTTCGCCGATCGCACCGAGTCGGCGGATGCCGAGGTAGGCGATGGCGGCGACCGCGCCGCCGGCCAGGCCGAGCAGGCCGGGGCCCAGGGGTGAATCGCCGGTCCACGGCTGCAGCAGCGCGAGCACACCCGCGAATCCGGTCGCGATCGCGGCGATGCTCAGTGGCGCGACCCGTTCGCGCAGCAGCAATCCGGTGATCAGCGCCAGGAACAGTGGCGAGGTGTAGTTGAGGGTGACCGCAGTGGCCAGCGGTGCCTGCGCGAGGCATGCGAAGAACAGCAGCATGGACACGACACCGGCGAAGCTGCGCACGAAATGTGCGCGCCAGTGCGGCGTGCGCAGCTGCCAGCCGCGGCTCCAGGCGAACAGGGCGATCGCGGCGACGATGAACACGCTCCGGTAGAGCATCAGCTCGCCCAGCCCGAAGCGGTCGGCGGCCAGCTTCACGAAGATGCCGTGCGCCGTGAAGAAAAGTCCCGAGGCGAGCATCCAGAGGGCTGCCATCTGGTGGATCGTCCCGCTACCTGTCGTGCAGCCGGCGCTGCACGAATGCGTGGAAGATCCGGGTCGAGTTGCCCGCACCCTGCAGCAGGTCCGTCACTGGGTCTTCCCGATACGCGTGCTGACGGACCACTCATGCATGAGGCTGGTGACTCCTGGTCTCCCGCTCGAAACGGAGGCTGATTGTCCTCTGAATCCAGGGGGGGCGGCAACGAATCGGACGGCTGGCGCCGGGGTGGTTCCAGCCGTCCAGGCCCTTGCCAGGGGGCGCGCGGTTGACCCGGACGGCGCCCCTCGGCTAGCCTCTGCGGCCACCTGCGGGCGGCAGCGCGTCCGCGCCTGCCGTAGTCGCGCGGTGCAGCAGCATCCAGGATCCGATGGCCAAGTCCGCCGCAAAGGAATCGCCCGCCCCGGCCCGTTTCGAGACGGCCATGGCGGAACTCGAGAAGATCGTGTCTTCGATGGAGGCGGGACAGCTCTCGCTCGAGGCTTCGCTCGAAAACTACCGCCGCGGCGCCGAGCTGCTGACCTTCTGCCAGGGCCAGCTGCAGGCGGTCCAGGACCAGGTCCGGGTGCTCGAGGACGGCGTGCTGAAGGAGTTCACCCTGGACGCGGCCGGCGCGCGGCTGCGGCCGGGGATGCGTGCCGGCGCCCGGGCGGATGGCGGCGCGGATGACGCAGACGAAGCGGACCAGACGGACGACGGCGACGATGGGGACGATGGCGGAGACGGTGGTTATCGCCGCTGACCCTGCGTGGTGCGCGTCCCCGGCAAACGGCGGTGTTTGCCGGTGGGGACGTGCTCAGGTATCTTCCGCGGATGTACCTGTCAGCCTGCGCATGAGGTGACCGAGCCGATGTCTGTCGATGCGGCGGGTTTCGAGGCGTGGATGCGCGCCCACCAGGCGCTCGCCGAGCGGGCGCTCGAGCAGGTGCTGCCTGGCGCCGAGCACGCGCCTGCGCGCCTTCACGCGGCGATGCGCTACGCCGCCTCTGGCGGTGGCAAGCGGGTGCGTCCCCTGCTGGCGTTTGCCGCCGGTGCGCTGGTGGATGCGCCGGTGGAGCGGGTGGCGCTGGCCGGCGCCGCCGTCGAACTCATCCACGCCTATTCGCTGGTGCATGACGACATGCCCTGCATGGACGACGATACCCTGCGGCGTGGAAAGCCGACCGTCCATGTGCAGTACGACGAAGCGACCGCCCTGCTGGTCGGCGATGCGCTGCAGAGCCTCGCATTCCAGGTGCTGTCGGAACAGGCTCTGGCCGACGATCCGGCGCGTCAGATCGAGATGGTCCGCCTGCTTGCAAAGTCTGCCGGTTCCCGCGGAATGGCCGGGGGGCAGGCGATCGACCTCGAATCGGTCGGGCGCACGCTCGAGGTGGCCGAACTCGAATTCATGCATGTGCACAAGACCGGCGCCCTGATCCGATGTGCGACACTGCTGGGGGCGTTGTGCGGTCGTCCGCTGGCAGAGGCCGAACGCGCCCACCTCGACCGGTTCGCGAAGGCGATCGGGCTCGCGTTCCAGGTGGTCGACGACCTGCTCGATGCAGAAGCAAGCACGGCGACCCTGGGCAAGACCGCGGGCAAGGACGCCGAGGCGAACAAGCCGACCTATGTGACGGTGCTCGGGCTGCGTGCTGCGAAGGACTGGGCGCGCGACCTGCGTGCACAGGCGGATGCCGCGCTGGTGCCGCTCGGGCCGGGTGCCGCCCGGCTCGGCCAGCTGGCGGATTTCATCGTGAAGAGACAATTTTGAACAAGCCGCACGAAGTCTTCGAACTCCTGGGCCGCATCGAGAGCCCGGCCGACCTGCGCGCGCTCGACCGGCGCGAACTGCCCCAGCTGTGCAACGAGCTGCGCGAGTTCCTGCTGCAGTCGGTGGCGCGCACCGGCGGCCACCTGTCGTCCAACCTGGGCACGGTCGAGCTGACGGTCGCACTGCACTACGTGTTCAACACGCCCGATGACCGACTGGTCTGGGACGTGGGACACCAGACCTATGCGCACAAGGTCCTGACCGGGCGGCGCGAAGGCATGGATCGCCTGCGCATGCGCGGCGGCCTTGCCGGCTTCCCGCGCCGTGACGAAAGCGAGTACGACACCTTCGGCGTGGCCCATTCGTCGACCTCGATCAGTGCGGCACTGGGCATGGCGGTGGCGGCCCGGCGCATGAACCATCCACGTCGGGTGGTGGCGATCATCGGTGATGGCGCGATGTCGGCCGGACTGGCGTTCGAGGCGCTGAACAACGCGGAGTCGGCCGATTGCGACCTGCTGGTGATCCTGAACGACAACGACATGTCGATCTCGCCGCCGGTCGGTGCACTCCACAATTACCTCGCCCGGCTGATGTCCGGACGCTTCTACACCGCGGCCCGCCGCGCGGGCGAGAAGGTCCTGTCGGCCGCACCCGGCATGCTCGAGCTGGCCAAGCGCGCCGAAGAGCATGTCAAGGGCATGCTGCTGCCGGGCACGCTGTTCGAGGAATTCGGCTTCAACTACCTGGGCCCGGTCGACGGCCATGACGTCGACCTGCTCGCCACCACGCTGCACAACCTGCGCGGCCTGCGCGGCCTGCAGTTCCTGCACGTGGTCACCCGGAAGGGGAAGGGTTACGCGCCGGCCGAGGTCGACCCGATCCAGTACCACGGGGTGTCGAAGTTCGATCCCGGTGCCGGCATCGTGGCGAAGGCGGCGCCGGTACCGCCGCCCGTTCCCGGCTACACGCAGGTGTTCGGCGATTGGCTGTGCGACATGGCAGCGGCCGACCCGCGCGTGGTCGGCATCACGCCGGCGATGCGCGAAGGGTCGGGGCTGGTGCGGTTTTCCCGCGAGTACCCCGACCGCTACTTCGACGTCGGCATCGCCGAGCAGCATGCGGTCACCTTCGGTGCCGGCCTGGCCTGCGACGGCATGAAGCCGGTGGTGGCGATCTACTCGACCTTCCTGCAGCGCGGCTACGACCAGCTGGTGCATGATGTCGCGATCCAGAACCTGCCGGTGGTGTTCGCGATCGACCGTGGCGGACTGGTCGGCGCCGACGGCCCGACGCACCATGGCGCACTCGACCTGTCGTTCCTTCGCTGCGTGCCCAACCTCACCGTGATGGTGCCGTCGGACGAGAACGAGACGCGGCAGATGCTGTTCACCGCCTATTCGCTCGATACGCCCACCGCGGTCCGTTACCCGCGTGGCAACGGCCCCGGCGTGCCGGTCGAGCCGAAGATGACGGCGCTGCCCGTGGGCAAGGGCGAGGTGCGCCGGCAGGGCAAGGACATCGCCTTCCTTGCCTTCGGCTCCATGGTCGCACCCTGCCTGAAGGCCGCCGAGGCGCTCGACGCGACCGTCGCCAACATGCGTTTCGTGAAGCCGCTGGACGTCGACCTCGTGCGCGAGCTGTCGGCGAGCCACCGGATGATCGTCACGGTCGAGGAGAACGTCGTCATGGGCGGCGCCGGCAGCGCGGTGCTCGAGGCACTGGCCACGCTGGGCTATGACGGCAAGGTGGTCCAGCTCGGCCTGCCGGACAACTTCGTCGAGCATGGCGATCCGGGCGGGTTGCTCAAGGAGTGCGGGTTGGACAGCGACGGCATCCTTGGGCAGGTGCGCGCGCGGATGTAGCCTCGCGCCCCTCGCGAATGTCATCGCTCCGCCGACCGGAACAACCGCTGCCCATGAACGACCACCTTCCGAAGATGCCAAGGCTTCTCTCCGATCCCGATGCGGAAGTGGAAGGCGGTTACGAGAAGGTCGATCGCTACGATGCGACGACCAACGTCGAACTGGCGATGCGCTACGGCGACATGCTCGGGCTGATCGGCGAGGATCCGCAGCGCGAAGGGTTGCTGAAGACGCCCGAACGCGCGGCCAAGGCGTTGCAGTTCCTCACCCACGGCTATGGCCTCGACGCGGCGAAGATCCTGCGTTCCGCGATGTTCAAGGAAGACTATCGCGAGATGCTGATCGTCAAGGACATCGAGCTGTACTCGTTGTGCGAACATCACATGCTGCCGTTCTTCGGCAAGGCGCATATCGCCTACATCCCGAACGGGCATATCGTCGGCCTGTCGAAGCTGCCGCGCGTGGTCGATGTCTTCGCGCGCAGGTTGCAGGTGCAGGAGCGGCTGACCGTCCAGATCCGCGATTCGATCCAGGAAACGCTGAACCCCGCAGGTGTCGCGGTGGTGATCGAAGCCACGCACATGTGCATGGTGATGCGCGGCGTGCAGAAGCAGAATTCCACTACCACCAGTTCCGCCTTTACCGGTGCCTTCGAGCAGGACACCACGCGCGCAGAATTCCTGCGCCTCGTGATGTCCCGGTGATGCGGACAACCAGCCCGACCGAGCGAAGATGACCCAACCCGAACGGGCTGAACCCACGACTGCCCAGCGAATCGTCAACGAGATCATCCCCGGCGTGCGCGACGGGAAGATGGTCATCCTGGTCGATGACGAAGACCGCGAGAACGAAGGCGATCTCTATGTCGCGGCCAGCCATGCGACAGCCGAGGCGATCAACTTCATGGCCTGCGAGGCGCGCGGCCTGGTGTCGCTCGCACTGACCGAGGAACGGCTGCGCGAACTCGGCCTGGCGCTGATCACCGCCGACGAGGCGAACACCACCAAGTTCCGGACCGCATTCGCGACCCCGATCGACGCACGCGAGGGCGTGGGCTCGGGCATGTCCGCCCATGATCGCGCGCGCACCATCCAGGTCGTGCTGGATCCGGCGAGCGGTCCCTCCGACCTCATACGTCCCGGACGCCTGCAGACGCTGCGTGCGCAGACCGGTGGCGTGCTGGCCCGTGCCGGCCATACCGAGGCGGCAGTCGACCTGGCGCGGCTCGCGGGCCTGCCGCCGGCCGGCGTGATCTGCGAGATCATGAACGAAGACGGCACGATGGCCCGGCTGCCGCAGCTCGAGGCGTTTGCCGCGCGACACGGCATCCCGATCCTGCGCATCAGCGACCTCGCCGCCTGGCGGCGCGCACAGCGGCAGATCCGGCGCAAGACGCAGACCGTCCTGCCGACCCGCTACTTCGGCGAGTTCGAGCTGATGGTCTACACCGACGAACTCGAGACCAGCCTCTATGTGGTGATGAAGAAGGGCGAGGTCGCGACGGAAGAGCCGGTGCTGGTGCGGCTCCATTCGCAGTGCCTGACCGGGGATGTGTTCGGTTCGACCCGCTGCGATTGCGGCGAGCAGCTTGAACTGGCGATGCAGGAGATCGACCGCGAAGGCCGCGGCGCGATCGTCTACATGTTCGACGAGGGACGTGGCATCGGCCTGGCGAACAAGATCCGCGCCTACGCGCTGCAGGACCAGGGCTACGACACGGTCGAGGCCAACCACAAGCTCGGTTTCGCGGCCGACCTGCGCGACTACACGGTCGGTGCACGCATCCTGTTCGACCTGGGCGTGCGCCGGCTCAAGCTGATGACCAACAACCCCGACAAGGTCCGCTCGGCAGAAGAGCAGGGCCTGATCGTGACCGAACGCCGCCAGCTGGAGGTGCCGCCGCGGCCCGCCAATCGCCGGTACATGGAAACGAAGCAGACCAAGTTCGGGCACCTGCTGTCGATGGTCGGGGAACGCCGCGAGCCGGATCCAGACTGATCCGACGCCGGTCGAATCGTCGTACAGCTGACGTTTAGCTATACTTTCGCCAACCTGTGCGGGGGCGCACAGGGCGCAAATTGCACATGGCCGCGCTGCGGCCCTGAGGGAGCAGCCATGATCACCATCAAGCAGTTGCTGGCCTCGAAATCATCCGAGCTGTTCACGATCTCCGCTGACGACACGGTTACCACCGCGCTGGCGATCCTTTCCGCCCGCCGCATCGGAGCATTGATGGTGATGGATGGCATGGCATTGGTCGGCATCCTGTCCGAACGCGATTGCGCGCTCAAGGTGGCGCTGCCCGGCCGTCGGGCGGAAGAGACGCGCGTCAGCGAGATCATGACGCGCACCGTGATCACGGTGGAGCCTGAACAGCCGCTCGAGGACTGCATGCAGCAGATGACCGAACGTGACATCCGCCACCTGCCGGTCATCGAGCAGGGCAAGGTGATCGGCATGGTGTCGATCGGCGACGTGGTGAAGGAGACGCTCAAGCAGCAGCGCTACCTGATCTCCCAACTCGAGTCGTACATTCGCGGCGCGTATACGGGCGGGTTGCGCTGATCGATTCGCGCGCCCCGTTTCCCTGAGGCCAGGGCCGGGCGGGCGTCGTTGCGGAGGCCTTCGGATCAGTCGGCGCGAACCGTGCCTTCGAACTCCGCGGCTGCGATCTCGGGCTCGAGGCGCGTCGCCATGACCTTGTCGATGGTCTTGCCATCCATGTCGACGATCTCGAAGCGCCAGCCTTCCCAGACCACGGTGTCGGCAACCTTCGGCAGGCGGCCCGTGAGCAGCATCATCATGCCGCTGAGCGTGTGGTAGCGGCCACGTTCCTCTTCCGGCACCGAGTGCAGCGCGAGCCGGTCCTTCAACTCCGGCACCGGGATATGGCCATCGAGCAGCCAACTGCCGTCATGCCGCGGCACCGCCCATGACGACTCGGGATCGCGCGGCTTGAATTCGCCGGTGATCGCCTCGATCAGGTCCTGCAGCGTGACGATTCCCTGCACCTCGCCGTACTCGTCGATCACGAAGGCCATGTGGCCTGCGGACGATCGGAAATTGTCGAGCAGTTCCATCCCGGTGAGTGTCTCCGGCACGAACAGCGGCGGTTCCATCGGCTGGTCGGCCAGCGTCTGCACGTCATCGCGGAAAGCACGCGCCAGCCACTGCCGTGCATTGATCACGCCGACGATTTCATCCAGGCCGCCCTTGACCACCGGGAAGCGTGCATGGTCGGAGGTCTCGATGCAGGCGAGGTTCTCCGCGAAAGGCGCCTCGACATCGAGTACCACGACATCGGCGCGCGGCACCATCAGCGAGCTGATCTGGCGATCGTCGAGGCGGAACACGTTGCGCACCATCGTGTGTTCCTGCATCTCGATCACCCCCGCGCTGGCGCCCTCGGTCAGCACGGCGTGGATCTCTTCTTCGGTCATCACGTTCGCGCCGCGGTCCTTCACGCGCAGCAGCCGCAGCAGCGCATGGGTGGAGATCGACAGCAGGTGCACGAACGGCTTGGCTGCGATCGCGAGCCATTCGATCGGGAACGCCACCACCCGCGCAAGCGCCTCGGGATGCGTCTGGCCGATGCGCTTGGGCACCAGCTCGCCGATGACGATGGTGAGGTAGGTGATCACCACCACCACCAGGCCGGTCGCTGCATAGCTCGAATAGGGCGATGCCACGCCGAGCGACTCGAGCCACAGCGCGAGGGGTTCAGCGAGCACGGCCTCGCCGACGATACCGTTCAGCACACCGATGGAGGTGATGCCGATCTGTATCGCGGAAAGGAAACGGGTGGGATCCTCGCCCAGCTTCACGGCAGCTGCAGCTGCCATGTCGCCCGAGTCGACCATCTTCTGCAACCGTGACTTGCGGGCGGTGACCAGCGCGATCTCGGACATCGCGAACAGGCCGTTGAACAGGATCAGTGCAAAGAGTAGCGCGACTTCCATGGAGGGCACCCGCTGGGGCGCCTTCGTGAATGCAGGAACCGTATCTTACCAAGCTAACGGCCCTGAAAGCTGAAAAGGGTGAAGTGCCGGATGCACGGGGCCTGCACTGTCAGGATTCAGCCTTACGCACCCCTTCCGAGGCAGTCTGCGCGAGCGACGTACCCGGGCGCCTGCGCCACAGCCTGCCCAGCCATTGCACGAGATCGTCGACGTAGGTGAACACCACCGGGATCACCAGCAGCGAAAGCAGGGTGCCGGTGACCAGGCCGCCGATCACCGCGATCGCCATCGGCGAGCGGAAGCTCGGGTCCACGCCGAAGCCGATGGCGATCGGCAGCATCCCGGCGCCCATCGCGAGGGTGGTCATCACGATCGGGCGTGCACGCTTGCGGCAGGCGTCCATCAGCGCCTCGAAGCGGCCCATGCCGTGCTGCCTGCGTGCAACGACCGCATAGTCGATCAGCAGGATCGAGTTCTTGGTGGTGATGCCCATCAGCATGATCAGGCCGATCAGGCTCGGCATCGAGAAGCTGCTGTTGGCAGCAAGCAGCGCGACGAAGGCGCCGCCAATGGACAGGGGCAGGGCGGCCAGGATGGTCACCGGCTGGAAGAAGTCCTTGAACAGCAGGACCAGCACGATGTAGATGCAGAGCACGCCGGTGAGCATTGCCATGCCGAAGCTCGCGAACAGCTCGGCCATCACCTCGGCGTCGCCGATGGTGGCCCGGGTCACGCCGGGTGGCAGCCCGGACAGGCTGGGCAGTTTCTCCACCGCGGCGACCACGTCGCCCAGTGGCACGTTGTTCAGCTCGATCGACAGGTTGATGTTGCGCAGCCGGTCGTAGCGGTTGATCACCGCGGGGCCGCTCTCGATCGACAGGTCGGCGATCGAGTCGATGCGTACCGGCCCGTCCCGTCCGGGCACGGTGAGCTGCGACACGAGAGCCAGGTCCTGGCGCGCGGCGTCGGGCAGCCGCACCACGATCGGTACCTGCCGTTGCGCCAGGTTCAGCTTGGGCAGCGCGAGGTCGTAGTCGCCGATCGTCGCGATGCGCAGGGTGTCCGCGATCGTCGTGGAGTCGACGCCGGCATCGGCGGCGCGCGCGAAATCCGGCCGCACGACCAGTTCCGGACGGATCAGGCTGGAACTCGAACTGACTCCGCCGATGCCGGGAATGGTGCGGATGTCGCGCTCGACCGCGCGTGCAGCGGCGATCAGCGCGGCGCCGTCGTCCCCGGCGAGCACCAGTACGTACTTCTCGCCCGATCCGCCGAGACCGACGGTCACCCGCGCCCCGGGAAGTTCCGACATGCGCGCGCGCAGGTCGGCCTCGATCGCCTGCTTGCTGGTGCCGCCGCGCGCCTGGCGCGGCGTGATGTTGATGTTGAGCGTCGCCTTGCGCGCTTCGGCCACGCCTGCGGGTGCGAACGGATCGCCGCCTGCAGTGCCGCTGCCGACCGTGGTGTACACGGTCTTCACGTGGGTGTTGCCGGAGATCAGCATGCGCGCGCGTTCTGCCGCGGCGAACGTGTCCTCGAACCGGCTGCCGGGCGGCAGCTCTATCTGCACCTGGGTCTGCGACAGGTCGTCCGGCGGGATGAAGCCGGTCGGCAGCAGCGGGATCAGCGCCAGCGACCCGATGAAGAACAGCGCGGCGGCGAACGTGGTCAGCAGGCGATGCCGGACGCACCAGGCGGCTGCATGCAGGTAGCCGCGCATCACGCGCCCTTCCGGCGCGGCCTTCTCGGGGGTGCGCAGCATGTAGGCCGCCATCATCGGCGTCAGCATGCGCGCCACGACCAGCGAGGCGAACACCGCGATCGCGGCGGTCCAGCCGAACTGCTTGAAGAACTTGCCGGCGACGCCGCTCATGAACGCCGTGGGCAGGAACACCGCGACCAGCGTGAAGGTGGTCGCGATCACCGCGAGGCCGATCTCGTCGGCCGCCTCCATCGCGGCCTGGTAGGGGCTCTTGCCCATGCGCAGGTGGCGCATGATGTTCTCGATCTCGACAATCGCATCGTCGACGAGGACACCGACCACCAGTGACAGGCTGAGCAGCGTCACCGTGTTGATCGAGAAGCCCAGCCACCACATGCCGAGGAACGTGGGGATCGCGGACATCGGCAGCGCGACCGCGGACACGAAGGTCGCGCGCCAGTCGCGCAGGAACAGCCAGACGACGATCACCGCCAGCAGCGCGCCTTCCAGCAGCAGCAGCATCGAGCCTTCGTAGCTGTCCTCGACGAAATCGACGAAGTTGAACGCTTCGGTGACGGTGATGTCCGGATGCAGGGCCTTCAGTTCCTCGATGCGCTCGCGCACCCCGCGCGCGACGCTGACTTCGCTCTCGGCGCGCGCGCGCGTCACTTCGAAGCCGACCACCGGGGCCCCGTCGAGCAGCGCTGCGCTGCGCCGCTCGGCGATGGTGTCGCTGACGCGGGCGAGCTGGTCGAGCCGCACCCGGCGTCCGCCGGACAGGGCGATCTCTATCGCTGCGAGTTCCTGTGCCGAGCGTACGGTGGCCAGGGTGCGCACCGCCTGTTCGCCACCGCCCAGGTCGATGCGACCGCCGGACAGTTCGCGCTGCAGCTGGCGAAGGCCGCGCGAGACTTCGGCGGCGGTCGCGTTCAGGGCGAGCAGGCGCGCCGGGTCGAGTTCCACCCGTACCTCGCGCGACACGCCGCCGACGCGCGATACGCCGCCGACCCCGCGCACCGCCAGCAGCGCCTTGGAGGCTTCGTTCTCGACGAACCACGACAAGGCTTCCTCGTCCATGCGCGACGAGGACACGGTGTAGGTGAGGATCGGCATGCCGGAAATGTTCAGCTTCGACACCACCGGGTCGCGCAGTTCGGCCGGCAGGTCTGCGCGGATGCGGTTCACTGCGTCGCGCGTCTCGTCGAGCGCCTCCTGCACCGGCTTCTCGAGCCGGAACTCGACCGCGATCGTCACCGCGCCGTCCTGCAGCGTCGAATAGATGTGCTTCACGCCCTGCACGCTGGCGATCGAGTTCTCGATCTTGCGCGCGACCTCGGTCTCGAGCTGCCCCGGGCCGGCGCCCGGCAGGGCGGCACTGACCATGATCGTCGGCAGTTCGATGTCCGGGAAGTTCTGGATCTTCATCGCCTGGAAGCCCGCGAGGCCGGCCAGGGTGAGCAGCACGAACAGCATCACCGTCGGGATCGGGTTGCGGATCGACCATGCCGATACGTTCATTTCGTCGCTCCGGGCGCGGCCTTCTGTGCCGGCGTCGGTGCGGGTTTCGGCTGCCCGTCGACGATGCGCACGAGGTCGCCATCGGCGAGGAAGGCGACACCGCTGCGCACCACGCGCACGCCCTCGGCCAGGCCACTGGTCAGTTCGATGTTCTCGCCTTCCCGGCGTCCGGTCTCGACCCGGGTCTGCACCACGCGCCCGTCGTCGCCGATGCGGTAGACATAGGTGAACCCTTCGCGCAGCAGCACCGCGGATTGCGGCAGCGTCAGCGCGCGGCTGGTCCCCATGTCGATCTCCCCGCGCACGAACATGCCGGGCCGCAGGGGCGTGCCTGCGCTGCGCAGGTCGACATGGACCATGGCGTTGCGCGACGTGTTGTCGACGGTCGGGCCGACGATGCGCACCCGCCCCTCCACCTCGGTTCCAGCCGGCGTCACCACCTTCACCGACTGTCCCGGGCGCACCCGGTGCAACTGCGCGGACGGAACCTCGGCGCGCCATTCCAGCCGCCCCTTGCGGATCAGCCGGAACAGCTCCTGCCCCGGCTGGGCCACGGCGCCGACCGTCGCGCCGCGCGCAGACACGATGCCGTCATCGGGCGCGACGACGCGCGTGTACTGCAGGCGCAGCTCCTGCGCCTGGAGCTGCGCGCGCGCGGCGTCGACGCGTGCCTTCGCGGTCGCTTCGGCGGTCAGGAACTGGCCGACCTGCTGCCCGGACAGGGCGCCGCTCGCCTGCACCTGCCGCGCACGGTCGGCATTCGCCTTCGCCTCGCCCAGCGCGGCCTCGGCCTCGGCCAGCGTCGCGCGCTGCAGCGCGAGATCGGCCAGCACCGTGTCGGCGGAGAAGCTCGCCAGCAGCGCGCCGCGGCGCACGACATCGCCGACGTCCACGCGCACCTCGGTCAGCCGCAGTCCGCTCACCTCTGCGCTGATCACCGCCTCCTGCCACGCAGCCACGTTGCCGTTGGCGCTGATCCGCATCTGCAGTTCGCGAATCTCGGGTCGCACCGTCTCGACGGTCAGCGACGGGCGCGCGGCGGACTTGCCCGCAGGCGATTGCGCCGCTTCGCCGGCGGGAACGACCAGCGCGGCTGCGCCAGCCACGGCGGCGGCGATCGCGGCGGCGGCGAGCAGCAG
>JBIITW010000041.1:0-26191 GCA_044340265.1 Burkholderiales bacterium
TCAAGTCGGATTCGCAGCGGATGCCGGCCGCGCGCAGCTTTCCGAGCAGTTCCGTTGCGTATTCGCCCTGATGCTCGCTGATGTTCATCACCACGGCCTGCACCGGCGACAGCCAGAGCGGCATCGCACCGGCATGGTTCTCGATCAGGATACCGATGAACCGCTCCAGGGAACCGAGCACCGCCCGGTGCAGCATGACCGGCACCTTGCGCGTATTGTCTTCCGCGACATATTCGGCACCCAGCCGACCAGGAAGCGCGAAATCGAGCTGCAACGTGCCGCACTGCCAGACCCGGCCGATCGAATCCTTCAGCGAAAACTCGATCTTCGGCCCGTAGAAGGCCCCCTCCCCCGGATTGGCTTCCCAGGGCAGGCCCTTGGCTTCGAGCGACGCGGCCAGTGCGGCTTCCGCGCGGTCCCACGCCTCGTCCGAGCCGATGCGCTTCGCCGGGCGGGTCGACAGCTTGATCAGGATGTCGGTGAAGCCGAAGTCGGCATAGACCTTCTGCAGCAGGTCGATGAAGCGGCCGGCCTCGCCCTGCACCTGGTCGTCGGTGCAGAAGATGTGCGCGTCGTCCTGCACGAAGCCGCGCACCCGCATCAGCCCGTGCAGCGCACCGGACGGCTCATTGCGATGGCAGGAACCGAACTCGGCCAGCCGCAGCGGCAGCTCTCGATAGCTGCGCAGCCCGTGGTTGAAGATCTGCACATGGCCGGGGCAGTTCATCGGCTTCACCGCGTAGTCGCGATTCTCGGACTCGGTGGTGAACATCTGCTCGCGGTAGTTCTCCCAGTGCCCGGATTTCTCCCACAGCACGCGGTCCATCACCATCGGCGTCTTTACTTCGCTGTAGCCGCCCTCGTCCAGCAGCCGCCGCATGTACTGCTCGATCTCCTGCCAGATGGTCCAGCCCTTGGCGTGCCAGAACACCATGCCAGGCGCCTCGTCCTGCATGTGGAACAGGTCGAGCTGGCGACCCAGCTTGCGGTGGTCGCGCTTCTCGGCCTCTTCCAGCTGGTGCAGCCAGGCGTCCTGGTCTTCCTTCTTCGCCCAGGCCGTGCCGTAGATGCGCTGGAGCATCTCGTTCTTCGAGTCGCCGCGCCAGTAGGCGCCGGCGAGCTTCATCAGCTTGAACACCTTCAGCTTGCCAGTCGAGGGCACGTGCGGGCCACGACAGAGATCGACGAAGTCGCCCTCGCGGTAGAGCGAGATCGGCTCGTTGCTCGGGATGGAGGCGATGATCTCCGCCTTGTACTGCTCGCCCAGTGCCTTGAAGAACGCGACCGCATCGTCGCGCGGCATTTCTTCGCGCGTGACCGGGATGTCGCGCTTCGCCAGTTCGGTCATCCGCTTCTCGATCGCCACCAGGTCGTCCGGCGTGAACGGACGCTTGTACGAGAAGTCGTAGTAGAAGCCGTTGTCGATCACCGGACCGATCGTGACCTGCGCATCGGGGAACAGTTCCTTCACCGCGAAGGCCAGCAGGTGCGCCGTCGAGTGCCGGATGACGTCGACGCCCTCGGCATCGCGGTCGGTGACGATCGCGAGATCGGCGTCACGCTCGATCAAGTGCGACGTATCCACGAGCCGACCATCGATCTTCCCGGCAAGGGCTGCACGCGCGAGCCCGGTGCCGATGCTCTGGGCTACCTGGGCGACCGTGACTGGCGCATCGAAATGGCGCACCGAACCGTCGGGCAATCGAATGTCTGGCATGGGGTAACCCCTGATCGCAAAAAAAAGTGCGGTCGAGCCGCACTTTTTCAGACGATGGCGCGCTCGACCGGGATAGTCAGGACGAGGTCGTGCGAGTTCGGGAGAACGAACCGTGGAGCGGCGGCACTTCGTTGACGATGACGCTGCGCTTCACGGGACGGCTCCTGAAGTCCGGATGGATGTTGGTAGGCGCGATTGGACTCGAACCAACGACCCCCACCATGTCAAGGTGGTGCTCTAACCAGCTGAGCTACGCGCCTGTTGCAGCTGCCGATTGTATCTCAAGTTCGCCGATCGGCGCATCCGTCCATGCACACGCCGGCAGTCGACCGTGGCGGGCGCGGTTCCGTCATGTGTCGTTCACGACGCTACGCTACCCTCGAGCGCGTGCCCGCGCGTTGCCGGGCCATCCGCCGGAGCCTGACCATGGAACGAGCCGAACCCCTGTCGCAGATCAGCCCGAAGCAGGACGTCGAAGACCTGGCCGCAGGTGTCCCGGATGCAACCCGGCGCAACCTGCTGCGTGCCGCCATCTCCGGTGCTGCGCTGTCGCTGCCGTTCGCGGGATGCGCGACGCCCTCGGGCACCCGCTGGCAGGCGTCGCCGACCCTCGGCTTCAAGTCGATCGCCCCCATGGCCGACGACTCGGTGCGCGTGCCGGAGGGTTATCGGGCGCAGGTCCTCAACGCCTGGGGCGATCCGATCGGCTCGCCGCTGGGCACGCCGGCGTTCCGCCAGGACGGATCGAACACCGCCGCCGAACAGCTGCTGCAGTCGGGGATGCACCACGACGCGATCGAGTACTTCCCGCTGCCGTTCGGCTCGAGACAGTCGCGCCGCGCGCTGCTCGCCATCAACCATGAATACACCGACGACGGGCTCCTGCACCCGGGCGGGATGGTGCCGTGGACTGCCGAGAAGGTCGAAAAGTCGCAAGCGGCGCACGGGGTGTCGATCATCGAGATCGAGGCCGGCCGCGATGGCTGGCAGGTGGTGAGTCCGTCCCGCCATGCGCGTCGCATCACCGCACGCACGCCGATGACGCTGTCCGGCCCCGCCGCGGGCGCCCCTGCGATGCGCACCAGCTACGACGGCACCGGCACCCTCGCGCGCGGCACCCTGAACAACTGCGCCGGCGGCTACACGCCCTGGGGCACCTACCTCACCTGCGAGGAAAACTGGAACTTCTACTTCGACGCCGGGACCGCGCCGGTGCCGGCGGCGCTGCAGCGCTACGGCGTGCGGGCGAAGGGCAGGACCCGCTGGCATGAACACGACGCTCGCTTCGACCTGGCGAAGGAACCGAACGAGCCGAACCGCTTCGGCTGGGTGGTCGAGATCGATCCCTACGAGCCCGACTCGGTGCCGGTCAAGCGCACCGCGCTCGGTCGCTTCAAGCACGAGGGCGCGATGGTCGCCGTCGCACCGGATCGCAGGCTCGCCTGGTACATGGGCGACGACGAGGTGTTCGAGTATGTCTACAAGTTCGTCACCCGCGATGCGTACGATCCGGACAACCGCGCGGCGAACCGCAACCTGCTCGACCACGGCACCCTGTACGTCGCCCGCTTCGACGCCGACGGCAAGGGCGAATGGATCGCGCTGGTGCACGGCCGCAACGGACTGACCCGGGAAAACGGGTTCGCCGACCAGGCCGACGTGCTGATCCGCACCCGGCAGGCGGCAGACCATGTCGGCGCGACCCGCATGGACCGACCGGAATGGGGCGCGGTGCATCCGACGACCTTCGAGGTCTACATGACGATGACCAACAACTCGCAACGCGGGGCGCCCGGGCGCCCCGGCCCGGACGCGGCCAACCCGCGTGCGCGAAACGTGTTCGGCCACATCCTGCGCTGGCGGGAAGCGGGCCGCAATCCGACCGCCACGCGGTTCGAGTGGGACATCTTCGCGCTGGGAGGAGATCCGCAGTCCGCCGATGCCGGCCAGCGCGGCAACGTCAGGGGCGACAGCTACGGCAGCCCGGACGGCCTCTGGTTCGACCCGGCCGGCCATCTCTGGATCCAGACCGATGTCTCGACCAGCGCACTGAATCGCGGCGACTACCAGCGCATGGGCAACAACCAGATGCTGGTGGCCGACGTGGTGACCGGCGAGACACGCCGCTTCCTGACCGGCCCCAATGGCTGCGAGGTCACCGGCTGCGTGATGGCGCCCGACGGGCGCACGCTGTTCGTGAACATCCAGCATCCGGGGGAGCCGGCGGGCGACCGCAACGATCCCGCGAAGCCGAAGGCCATCAGCAGCTGGCCCGATGGCCCCGCCGGCGGCCGGCCGCGTTCGGCCACCGTGGCGATCCGCCGGATCGACGGCGGGATGATCGGGACCTGAGTGCCCGGCTCAATCGAGCACGAGGGTCTCGCTGGTATTGTCGATCGACCATGACTTCAGCCGGCGCAGGAAACTTTGCCCGAGCAGGAACGGACTCGACAGGTTGCCGACGGTCGCGGTGACATCCTCGACCACGCGCCCACCGACGCGCAGCGAACGGATGCGGAACGTCTCCGCGGAGATGCGCGAACCATCGGCCAGCACGTAGTCGCGCCGGCCCAGGAAGTCGGCGCGCGACAGCGCGCCACTGGAGAGCAGTCCCGACACCACGTCGGACGGAATGCTCACATCCGATGCGCCGGAGTCGATCACGAAGCGCAGCGTGACCCGCCCGTTCACTTCAGCCGGCACGGTGAACGTGCCGCCCTGGCGCTGCACCGGCACAGACACCGACCCGGCGGGCGCAGCCGTGCGGGCGGTGGACGCGGCACCCGGGCCGGCTTGCCCGGGCGTCGCCACCGCGGCCGGGCCAGGCCCCGCCGCGGTGGCCGCCTCCGTGGGAGGCAGCCGCGTCTCGCAGGCGAATCGCCGCAACGCCTCGTTCGCACTGCCGGGCCGGGTGTAGTCCCAGGCCGTCGATGTCGCGATCGGCAACGACAATGGATTGCCCTCGCCCATCGCCAGCGGGTGAAGCGTGCGCGATACCGTCCGTGCGCGCGGCTCCACGCAGTCGGCCTCCAGGACCACACGCATCGATTGCACGCGCTGCCCCGGCGTGCGCGCATTGAAAAGGGCGAGCACCGTACGGCGGGTGCGGTCGCCGCGCAGCGAGGCGGGGTCGGCCGCATAACGGAAAGAGCCATCCTCGCCGAGTTCGACCCACTCGGCCGATGTCGGAGCCGCGCTGGCGAGCGAGGCCAGCGCCGCCAGCACGACCCAGCCGGAGCGCAGCTTCAATCGGCCCAGTACAGCTTGGCCGGGTTGAGCACCAGCACCTGCCGGCGCAACGCCTCGTCCTCGAGGGTGCGCGCGAACAGGTTCACCAGTTCGCCATCGTTCGGCATGTCGGCACTGATGTTCGGATGCGGGAAGTCGGTGCCCCACAGCACGCGCTCCGGGGCGGCTTCGACCAGCGCGCGCGCGAAGGGAATCGCGTCATCGAACGGCGCCTGGCCCGCCGACACCCGCTCCGACCCGCTGATCTTCACCCAGGCGCGGGCGTTGCCGCGCATCAGGTCGAGCAGTTGCACGAACGCTGGCTGGCCGACGCCCGCACCCGCCTTCACCCGTGCCATGTGGTCGATGATGAACGGCACCGGCAGCGCGTCGAGCAGTGCGCGGTACTGCGGGATGTCCACCGCATCGAAATGCAGTTGCAGGTGCCAGCCCAGCGGCTCGAGCCGGGCGACCGTTTCATGGAAGAAATCCATGTCGGGCGCACCGCCGAGGTGCTTGACGAAGTTGAACCGTACGCCGCGCACCCCGCCCGCATGCAGCTGTGCGAACGCAGACGACGGCGTGCCCGGATCGACCATCGCCACGCCCTTGTAGCGCCCGCCGCTGCGCGCGATCGCATCGAGCATCGCCGCGTTGTCGGCGCCGTGGCAGCTGGCCTGGACCAGCACCGCCCGCTCGAAGCCGAGGAAGTCGTGCAGCCCGCGCAGGTGGTCGTAGCCCGCGTCGGTCGGGGTGTAGGTGCGATCCGGCGAGTATGGAAACCGGTCGGCCGGACCGAAGATGTGGCAATGCGCATCGCAGGCCAGCGGCGGCGGCACCCATGCAGGCTTGACCGGATGCGTGTCGTACGGACGGCAGGGTTTCATGGCGCGGGCAACTCCAGTGCGATGGCGGCGGACGGCCGAGTCTACTGCCGCTCGATCTTCGCCTGCGTGACGACTTCGCCCCAGCGGCGGATCTCGCTCGTCAGCAGCTTCGTCATGTCTTCGGGCGTACCGCCGGTGGGCGTGACCGCGAGCTCCGCCATCCGCTTGCGCATCTCCGGGCGCGCGATGGCTGCATTGATCTCGGCGTTGAGCCGGTTGATGATCGTGCGCGGCGTGCGCCCGGGCGCTGCGACGCCGTTCCATGCACTGACGTTGTATTGCGGCATCCCGCTCTCCAGCGCCGTGGGCACGTTGGGCAGCGCCTCGAAGCGCTTGCCGCCGGTGACCACGATCGCGCGCAGCGCGCCGCTGGTGATCTGCGTCAGCACCGGGCTGAGCACCTCGAAGCCGACCTGCACTTCGTCGCCCTGCAACGCGGCCACCAGTGCCGGCGTTCCCTTGTAGGTGACGCTGTTCATCGGCACCCCGGCCTGCGCGCGGAACAGTTCGGTCGCGAGGTGCTGCGTGCTGCCGATGTTGATCGATCCCAGGTTGAGCTTCTGCGGCGCGGTGCGCGCGAGGTTCAGGATGTCCTTGATAGAACCGATCTGCGAGTTCTTTCCGGTGACGATCACCAGGTCGAAGGACGCGAGCGGCGCAACCATCGCGAAATCCTTGACCGGATCGTAGGGCAGCGACTTCATCAGCGTGACCGCCGCCGCGTTGCCGTTGGTGATCAGCAGCAGCGTGTAGCCGTCCGGGGAGGACTTCGCCACCGTCTCGGCGGCGATGATGCCGCCGGCGCCGGGACGGTTGTCGACCAGGAACGGCTGCCCCATCCGCTCGCCGAGCTGCTGCGCGAGCAGCCGCGAGGTGAGGTCGGCGACGCCACCCGGTGCGAAGCCGAGCACGATGCGCACCGGACGCGACGGGTAGTCCTGGGCCGTGGCCTGCATCGGCAGCACGCACGCGATGGCGGAAGCGATGGCGGCAGTGGCACTGGCCGATCGGGCGGTGGCGCTGCGGACGCTGTCGTACATGGTGGTTCCTCCGTGGATGCGACCGACGCGTAGTGACCGTCGTGTCGTGGGTGGGCCGGATGTTAACCGAACGTCGCTGTCGCACCACGGGCCGACCGCGCGGCCACCTGCAGGACATGTCATCATCGATCGATGCAGGCACCGACCCACGTCCCCTTCTCCGAGGCCCTCCGATTCTGGCTGAAGCTCGGCTTCATCAGCTTCGGCGGTTCGGCCGGACAGATCGCGCTGATGCATTCGGAACTGGTGGAGCGCCGCCGATGGATCAGCGAACGGCGGTTCCTGCATGCGTTGAACTACTGCATGATGCTGCCCGGGCCGGAGGCGCAGCAGCTCGCGACCTACATCGGCTGGCTGCTGCATCGGACCTGGGGCGGCATCGTGGCCGGCGTGCTGTTCGTCCTGCCCTCCCTGTTCATCCTGATCGCCCTGTCATGGATCTATGTGCGCTTCGGCGACCTGCCGGTGGTCGCAGGCCTGTTCTACGGCATCAAGCCGGCGGTCACCGCGATCGTGCTGCACGCGGCCTGGCGCATCGGCAGCCGCGCGATCGCAAACCGCTGGATGGCGGCGATCACCGCGACCGCGTTCATCGCGATCTTCGCCTTCGACACGCCGTTCCCGGCGGTCGTCCTGGCCGCCGCGCTGGCAGGACATTTCGGCGCGCGCCGCTGGCCGGCGGTGTTCGCGCTCGGCGGCGGCCATGCCGCCGGCCGGAAGGACTACGGCGCGGCCCTGATCGACGACGACACGCCGCGCGCCGCGCACACCCTGTTCAACCGCTCGCGCCTGGTCGCCGTGCTCGCAACCGGCGCCGTGCTGTGGCTCGGCGCGATGGGCATGCTGGTCGCACTGCATGGGATCGACGGCACGCTGACCCGGATGGGCTGGTTCTTCACCAAGGCCGCCCTGCTCACCTTCGGTGGCGCCTATGCGGTGCTGCCCTATGTCTATCAGGGCGCCGTCGAGCACTACCAGTGGCTGACCGCGGCCCAGATGATCGACGGACTCGCGCTCGGGGAAACCACGCCGGGACCGCTGATCATCGTGGTCGCCTTCGTCGGTTTCGTCGGCGGATGGTTCGCGCAGGTATCCGGGGCCGATGCGCCGTTCCTCGGTGCCCTGCTGGCCGCCGTGGTGGTGACCTTCTTCACTTTCCTGCCGTCGTTCCTGTTCATCCTCGCCGGGGGCCCGATGGTCGAGGCGACCCGCGGCAGGCTCGGCTTCACCGCGCCGCTGTCGGCGATCACGGCCGCCGTGGTCGGCGTGATCCTGAACCTCGCGCTGTTCTTCGCCTACCACGTGTTCTGGCCGCAGGGCTTCGACGGCCGCTTCGACGCGCTCGCCGCAGTGATTGCCGGCGTCGCGACCTTCGCCCTGTTCCGCTACAACGTCGGGGTGCTGCCGCTGCTCGGTGCCTGCGCCGCCGTCGGGCTCGGCTGGACCCTGCTGTCGTAAAGAGAGAAGGCGCGGGCGCTACCGTCAGCCCCCACCCTGATGCGGGTCCAGCGTGCGGGCGGACAGCCCGAGCGCCTTGCCGATCATTTCCGAGGCCTTGAGGCCGGTGCCGGTCAGCACCGCCACCGTGGTCTCGCCCGGACGGATGTCGCCGGCGTCGACCAGGTGGCGGATCGCCGCGCCGACCGAGGCGCAGGTCGGCTCGACATAGAAGCCCATGCCGGCCAGGGCACGCAGCGCATCGACGATCTCGTCTTCGCCCA
The DNA here is from genome assembly GCA_044340265.1 of Burkholderiales bacterium. Lineage (GTDB taxonomy): Bacteria > Pseudomonadota > Gammaproteobacteria > Burkholderiales > CAIKXV01 > CAIKXV01. The sequence goes on from JBIITW010000041.1 coordinate 8,594, forward strand.
CCGACAGGATGCGGCCGTGCGTCTCGCGCACCGCGCGCAGGATGGCGCGCCCGCGGGTCGGACGCTGCGAGGCGATGCCCTCGGCCAGCGTGGGCACGGGAACGATGTCCTTGTACTCATCGAGGCCTTCGGCGAAGGCCTGCGCCAGCGGCGACACGTTCGCCGCCTGCACGCCGAAGATGCGCGGCATGCGGTCGGTCTCGCCCGCACGCATCAGCTCGGCGAAGCCGCGTTCGCAGCCGAGCACGTTCGCGCCGTAGCCGAGCGGCACGATCACGTTGTCGGGCAGGCGGAAACCGAGCTGCTCCCATAGTTCGTAGGCGAGCGTCTTGGTTCCCTCGAGGAAGAACGGTTGCCGGTTGTGGCTGGCATAGAACATCGTCGACGCCTCGCGCAGCGCCGCATCCGCGACATCCTGGCGCGTGCCGCTGACCGCCACCACGTCGGCCCCGTGGGCCGCCATCTGCGCGATCTTGGGGTAAGACGCGCTGGCCGGCACCATGATCCTGCAACGCATGCCCGCTGCAGCGACATAGGTCGACAGGGAAGCACCGGCGTTGCCGGATGAATCCTCCAGCACATCGGTGATGCCGTGCTGCTTCAGGTAGCTCACCATCGCGGTCATGCCGCGATCCTTGAACGAACCGGTGGGCATCACGTACTCGAGCTTCCACAACAGGTCGATGCCCTGCCACGCGCGAGGCAGCAGCGGCGTCCACCCCTCGCCGAGCGTCACCGCACCCTCGTAGGGCACCATCATCGCCGCGCCGTAGCGCCACAGCGACCGGCGCGACGGATCGATCCGGTCGCGGGTGATCCCCGGGCAGGGCTCGAGGTCGACGCCGTTGCCTTCATCCGACTGCCAGCGCGGGACGTCGGTCGGGTAACGCCGGCCAGTGACGATGTCGACATAGCTCATCGGCCGGGCCCTCCCGACTTGCGCAGGCGATCCTCGCGCTGGTCCCGCTCGCGCGCCGGCGCGGACCTCGCCGCCGGGTCGCCGAAACCGCCGCCCCCCGGCGTACAGACGCGCAGCACGCTGTCCCTGGGCAGGCGCACGTCGGCCGCTGCCGATGGCAGCACGCGCTCGTCCGGGCGACCCGGGTTGAAGATGAAGCGCCCGCGCGCACCGGACTGCCCACCGGCCATGCCGTCCGCCTCGACATGCTGGCGCTCGGAAGACAGGCTGACCACGATGTCGTCGCCGAGTACCCGGTAATCGCGGATCACGCCCATGCCGCCGCGATACTCGCCCTCGCCGCCCGAACCTTCCCACAGCGCATAGCGGTCGACGCGGAACGGGAACGCATGTTCAAGCGCCTCGACCGGCAGGTTCGAGGCACCCGAGGCATGCACGCGCACTGCATCCATGCCGTCCCGGTTCGAACGGGCTCCCATGCCGCCGGCGACCGTCTCGTAGTTCACGAAGTAGGTGCCGGTGCGCGGGTCGCTGCCGGCCAGCACCATCAGGTGGTGCGGCCCGCTGGGCGCCAGCGCGCGCGCCGGCAGCGCCTGCGACAGCGCCCTGGCGACGACATCGCCGAGCACGCCGCAGGAGATCGAACGGCAGCCGACGGCCGCCGGCGACTGCGGGCCGACGACGCTGCCCTTCGGCACATCGGTGGTTATCGTGCGGTAATAGCCGGCGTTGGCCGGCACGTCCGGATCGAGCAGGCTCTTGGCGACCGTGTAGATCGTGGCCAGCAGCGCGCGCTCCGGGATGTTGCGCGCCGATTCGAGCTGCTTCGCCGAGCCGGCGAAATCGAAATGCAGGCGTCCGCCCTCGATCGTCATCGCCAGCCGGATCAGCGCGCGCTCGCCCTCGGCATTGCCGTCGAGGCAGTCCTCTGCGTGGTAGGTGCCTGCCGGAAGCCGCGCGATCGCCGCCGCGAAGCGACGCTCGGTGAAGTCGAGGTAACCGGCGATGGTGCGCGCGGTCTCCTCCGGGCCATGGCGTGCGATCAGCGTCTCGACCGCGCGCGTGCCGACCAGGTTGGCCGCGAACTGGGCGCGCAGGTCGCCCAGGCGTTCGTCGGGCGTGCGCGAATTGAGCAGCACGATGTCGAGCACGTCACGGTTGATCTCGCCGCCGCGCATGATGCGCACCGGCGGCAGGCGCAGGCCTTCCTGGAAGATCGAATTGCAGACCGCGGCTTCGCTGCCGGGCACCATGCCCCCCACGTCGGCATGGTGCGCGATGTTGGCGACGAAGGCGACGATCTCGCCGCCGATGAACACCGGCGAGATCACGTTGATGTCCGGCAGGTGCGAACCGCCGCCGTTGTAGGGATCGTTGGCCATGAACATGTCGCCCGGCAGGATGTTCTCCCGCCCATAGCGCGACAGGATCTCGTCGACCGCGCCGACCATCGAGCCCAGGTGGATAGGCACGCGCTGCGCCAGTGCGATCACCTGCCCGTGGGCATCGAAGATCGCAGTGGAACAATCCGCCCGCTCCTTGATGTTGGGCGAGAACGAGGTGCGCATCAGCGTCGCCCCCATCTCTTCGGCAGCGGCGAGCAGGTAGCGCGCCATCACCTCGGCACGGATCGGATCAGGCACCGCCGTCTGTTTCGATTCGTCGCTCATGACCGTGCCTCGCCCAGCAGGATGTGCAGGTTGCCGGCATCGTCGATGCGGCAGCGTGCGCACGGCGGTACCACCGTCGTCGCGTCCATCTGTTCGACGATCGCCGGACCGTCGAAGTTCATGCCCGGAATCAGTTGCGACCGGTCGTAGACCGGCGTGCGCACATAGCCGGTCGCGGGGAACCAGACCTCGCGCGTGCCGGGCAAGCTGGACGGACCCGCGGTGACCGCCGAGAAGGACGGACGCGGCCGCGGCACCGTCAACGCCAGCCGGAGGTTCACCAGTTCGACCGCCTGGTCGCGGATATCGTAGCCGTAGTACTCGCGGTGTCGCTGGTGGAACGCCTCGACCAGCGCGGCCGCCGTGGCCTCGTCGAGCGAGCCACCCGACAACGGCAGGACCAGTTCGAAGCTCTGGCCGACATACCGCAGGTCGGCGCTCCATTCGGAGACAGCCGACGAACCGTCTGCGCGTTCCTCTGCCAGCCAGGCCTCGCCGCGCCGGCGCAGTTCCGAGAAGCCGGCCTCGATCGCCGGCAGTTGCGCCGGCGCCAGCACCACCAGCCGGGTCAGGCTGAAGTCGCCGCGCTGGTCTGCCTGCAGCAACCCTTCGGCCGACAGCAGGCCGGGGCGCGCCGGGACGAGCACATGGCGCATGCCCATGGCGACAGCCACTTCCACCGCATGCAGGGGCCCAGCGCCGCCGAAGGCAACCAGCGCGAAATCGCGCGGGTCCTCGCCCTGCTCGATCGAGATCACGCGCACCGCGCCCATCATGTTGACGTTGACGATCTCGACCACGCCTGCTGCCGCCTGCACCGGATCGACGCCGAGCTTGCGCGCAAGGCCTTCCACCGCCTCGCGGGCCTTGTCCGGATGCATCTGCATCCGCCCGCCGAGCAACGACGCCGGGCTCAGCCGACCGAGCACCACGTTGGCATCGGTCACCGTCGGTTCGGTGCCGCCGCGGCCGTAGGCTGCCGGGCCGGGATAGGCACCGGCACTGCGCGGGCCGACCTTGAGCAGGCCACCGGCATCGATCCAGGCGATGCTGCCGCCTCCGGCACCGATCGTGTGGATGTCCAGCGTCCGGGTGCGCACCGGGTAGCCACCCATCTCGCGCTGGCTCTTCTTTGCCGGCTCGCCATCCTTGATCAGGCAGACATCGGTGCTGGTGCCGCCCATGTCGAAGGTGATCAGGTTCGGCTGGCCGATGCGCCCACCCAGCCGCGCGCTGCCGATCACCCCGCCCGCAGGACCGGAGAAGAAGGTGTTGATCGGCAGCCGCTTCACCGCGGCCGGGGTCACCGCGCCACCGTTGGACTGCATCACGCGCGGCGCGCGCGGCACGCCGAGTTCGCGCACGCCGGCCTCGAAGCGATCGAGGTAGGTCGCCATGATCGGCATCAGGCTGGCGTTGACCAGGGTGGACGCGCAGCGTTCGAACTCGCGGAACTCGGCAAGCACCTCGAAGGAGGCGCAGGTCGCGACTTCGGGCCAGGCTGCCTCCACCATCTCGCGCACGCGCGCCTCGTGTGCCGGGTTCTGGTACGAGTGCAGGAAGCAGATCGCGACCGACTGCACGCCAGCCGCCTTCAGCGCGGCGATCGCGGCCTGCACGGTCGTCTCGTCCAGTGCCGTGACCACGCGGCCTTCGACATCGACGCGCTCGGTCACTTCCATCCGGCAGTCGCGCGAGGCCGGCGGCAGCGGCTTCACCTTGTCGAGGTTGAAGTAGTCCGGCCGCCGCTGGCGCGCCAGTTCGATCACGTCACGGAAGCCCGCGGTGGTGATCAGGCCGGTGCGCGCCCACTTGCCTTCGAGCACCGCGTTGGTCGCGAGCGTGGTGCCGAGCACGAGGAAGGAGACATCGGCCGCCGCCACGCCAGACAACGCGAGCAGTTCGCGGATCCCGTCATGGATGCCCGCGGCAGGATCTGCCGTGCGCGTCGGGACCTTGTGATACTCCCAGCGGCCGACGGCAGGTTCCGCCAGCACCAGGTCGGTGAACGTGCCACCGGTGTCGATGCCGATCCAGTATGCAGCCATGGCCTTTTCCGCTGCACGGCAGCGGCTCCTCGTCGTCTACCGCTGACGAGGCCGGCGGGCGGCATGCGTCAGCGCTTCCAGCCGCAGACACATGCCGCACCGCGCCGTCTGGCCCGGCGCAGGCAGAGCCTTGCGGGATCAGCCCTCGACCTTCTCCACCACCCCGCTCTTCGTCGCCTTGAAGATGGCCTCGAGCGCAGAGATGTTTGCAATCATCTGCTCGCGCGGCACCGGATACGGCGCGCGCCCCTCGGCAGCATCGGCGAATGCCTCGAGGTTGGCAAGCACGCCGGGCACCGGCGGGAATTCCTTCACCTCGCGCCGGCCGCCACGGAAGCACTGGGTCATCGTCCAGCCTTCCGGTGCTTCCGGGTGGGTCTTGTCGCGCACCTCGATCCAGCCCTCGTTGCAGTAGATCGCGAAACGGCCATCGAACGGCGTGGCGAGGATCGCGCTGATCAGCGCATGGCCGCCATTGCGGAACGAAACCAGGATCGCCAGCGTGTCGCCGTTGACCAGGTGGCTGCCGAGCTGCTTCACGCTGGCGTATACATGGTCGGCCTCGCCGAACACGCCCACCGACAGGTCGAGCAGGTGGATGCCGGTGGCGGTCATCGGACCGGCCGGCGCTTCCTTGCCCGACAGCCGCCAATTGTCGGCGGCCAGCGACAGGAACTTGTCCTGGCTGAAGTTGGCCTCGACCTGCAGCGGCTTGCCGAGCACGCCCGACTTCACGATCTGCATCATCTCGAGGATCGGCGGCTCGAAGCGGCGCTCGTGTCCGACCGCCAGCGCGACCCCGGCCTTCTCGATCGCGGCCACGGCGCGCAGCACGTCCGCGCGCGTCATCGACAGCGGCTTCTCGCAGAACACATGCTTGCCGGCGGCGGCGGCGGCGACGATCTGGTCGGTATGCTGGGTGTGCGGCGTGCACAGCACGACGGCCTGGATCGACGGATCCTTCAGCACGTCTTCATAGCTGGTCACCACCTGCACGCCCTGCTCGCGCGCGAATTCGGCGATCGAGTCCGGATTGACCTCGACCACCTTGCCGACGCTGATCTTCTTGCTGGTCTTCAACAGGGGAACGATGATCTTGCCCCACCATCCCATTCCGACAACGGCTACGTTCAACATCCTGTATCTCCTCAAGCGGCGCGGGCGGTCTTGCCCGACGCAATCGCGGCATTAACCGCCGGCATGACCTTCTCGGCCATCAGTTCCATCGAGCGCTTGCCCAGCGCCGGGTCTTTCCAGTCCAGGGACGCGTAGACGAGCGTCCCGAAGTCGCCCACTTCCTCGCGGAAGGCGAGGATCTGGTCGACCACGCTATCTGCGGTGCCGGCGATGGTGAGCTTGCGGTTCACGTAATCCGCCGTGATCATCTCGTCGGGCATGCTCTGGTCGGCCTTGAACAGGTTGCCGCGGTTGCCGAAGCCCACCAGCTTGCGGATCAGCTGCTTGAAGTAGTGGTGGTAGGGGCCGTCCTCACCGTAGCCGTAGCGCTGGGCCGTGGCATCGTCGTCGGCGACGAAGATGCACTTGGCGACGCTCCAGTCGGCCGGGTCGGCCACCACGCCGATGTTCTGCTTGCCCTGCACGTAGCTGTCCCAGTGCGTCTTCACCCACTGCGGCAGCAGGAAGTTCGCCGAGATCGGCCTCCAGCCGCGCTCGGCCATCGCCACCACGCCCTTGGAGAACGGCGCCACCACGGTGCCGACGATCGGCGGATGCGGCTGCTGGTAGGGCCTGAGCATGATGCCGGTGCCGATCTCGGCGATCATCGTCTTCTCGGTGGTGACTTCCCAGAACTGCCCCTTCAGGTTGTACGGCGCCTCGCCGGCCCAGATGTCGAGCACCATGTTGATGCCCTCGACGAACATCGCCATGCGGTCGCGGCCGTAGTTGCCGAAAGCCTCGGCATCGGACATCAGGCCGCCGGGGCTGATGCCCATGATGAACCGGCCCTCGAGCATGTTGTCGAGCATCGCCGCCTGCGCGGCGACGTGGGCCGGATGGCTGTTGGGCAGGTTGATCGTGCCGGTGCCCAGCTTGATCTGCTTCGTGTCGTGCGCGAGGCTGGCCAGGAACATCATGCACGAGGTGACCGTCTCGGCGGCGTCGGTCACGTGCTCGCCGACGAACGCCTCCGAGTAGCCGAGGCGGTCGGCCAGGATGATCGCCTCGCGGTCTTCCTTGAGCGACAGCGGCCATGGCTTGCCAACCGGGTGCAGCGGCATCATGAAGGTCGACAGTTTCATGCAGGTCTCCGTATGCGGTAAGGCTTGCTGGAAAGGAACACCGGCCGCGGCGAGGTCAAGCCGCGAGTTGGGTGGCAGTGCAATAGCGTCCCTGGCTGTAGATCAGTGGCTCGCCTTCTCCGTAGCGTGCGGCAAGCACGCGGCCGATCACGATGCGGTGGTCGCCACAGATCACCGTGTCCTCGACCCGGCACTCGAAGGCGGCCAGGCTACCGGTCAGCACCGGCACGCCCTCAACGCCATCCTCGATCGCCAGGCCGGCGAACTTGTCGTCAGCCGGCCGGCAGAAGCGCTGCGAGACTTCCTGCTGCGCGGTGACCAGCACGTTGACGGCGAACGCCCGGCCCTTGGCAAACGCCGGCTCGGACGGCGACCCGGCGCGCAGGTTCCAGAGGATCATCGCCGGCTCCAGCGACAGCGAAGTGAACGAGTTCACGGTGAGCCCGGTACGCCGTCCATCAGGCAGCATCGCCGTGATCACGGTGACACCGGTGGCGAAGCGGCCGAACGCATCCCGCAGCTGGCGCTGCGAGACGACATCGCCGATCGCGTCGCGACTGAGGTCCAGGCGGGTCATCGGGGCTCCAGGGAAGGAATGGACGGGCGTTGGGATGCCGGACTCTAGCGATCGATTCGCATTACGCCAAATGATGATTCATAATCATGAGCATCACGAATCGTAATGTAGCCATGCCCACCCTCACCGCCATCCGCCTGTTCACCGCCGCCTACGAGGAACGTTCGTTCTCCCGCGCCGCAGCCCGCGAGCATACGACCCAGCCCGCGGTCTCGCAGCGGGTCCGGGCGCTCGAGGATGAACTCGGCGTTCGGCTGCTCGACCGTTCTCCCTCCCAGGTCACGCCGACGGCGGCAGGCGATGCCTATTACCGGCGGGCGATCGACCTGCTCGCCACGCTTGAACAGGCGGGCCGGGAGGCGCGCGGCGTGGGCAGCGCCCTTTCCGGCGAGGTGAAGGTCGGCCTGATGCCGTCCCTGACGCGCTGTTGCCTGGCGCCCGCGCTCGCCGCGTTCGGCGAACGGCACCCGCAGGTGACGCCGAAAGTCACCGAGGCCTACAGTGGCGTGCTGACCGATCTGCTCCGCGCTGGCGACCTGGACTTCGCGATCGTCCCGGCCTTCGATGCGCCGGCAGGCATCCGCAGCCGGTTCCTGGCGCGTACGCCCGAGTTGCTGGTCTCGCGTGCGGATGGCCGCTGGCCTGCGGGCGTGCCGGTACACGCGGCCCGGCTGCGCGAACTGCGCCTGATGGTGCCGGCACCGCTGAACACGCGCAGGCAGCGCATCGAGCGCTGGCTCGCGTCGAATGGTGCGACCGTCACGCAGCGACTGGAACTGGATTCCATGTACGGCACGCTCGACATGATCGGCCGCAGCGACTGGGTGGCGATCCTGCCGGAAGTGATGCTGACACCGGAGATCGCAAGCGGCTCGCTGTCAGTGTCGCCTCTCGAAGCACCCCCGTTCACGCTCGACCTGGTGGTGATCGAGGCCGCCCGGCGCCCGCCGCCGCCGGCGGCCGAGGCTTTCCTCGCGGAACTGGCATCCCGGATCGATGCGCCGGCCGTGGCGCCGCCGCCGCCCGTCCGCTAGCGCGAACGGATCGACGCACCGGGAGATCGCCTGACGGGGCGGGCTCGATACCTGCGAGGCTCGACGGTTGATCGCAACCGCAGTCTCCCTCCACGCGCAGGCAGGCCTCAAGGGGAGGTGCAGTTCGATGGCGGACACGAGATGTCCCTTGCCTGTATCCACCCGACCGCCTATCGAGGCCACTCATGAAGAAATCGCTTCCGGGGCTGCATGCCCTCGCCACGCTGCTGCTGATGAGCGGAACCGCGCAGGCTGCCATCACGGTCTACACGACGCAGGCCAGCTTCCTTTCCGCGATATCCGCGCCGGGCACCGATACGTTCAATGACCTGGCCGTCGGCAGCTTCCCGTTCGGCCCGATCACCCGCACGGCAGGCAGCCATGTCTACACCGTGGACACGTCGCCCAATTCGACGTTCTTCATCGCCGGCAGCGACATCGACCCGTGGCTCTCGACGAACGACGCTGCGGACGCCATCGTGTTCCTGTCGTTTTCGGGCGGTGTCCGCGGGGCGGGGGCGTTCTTCTTCGGCAGCAACGAGGCGGGACTGTTCGATGCCGGGGACATCACCGTCTCAGCGTCGGATGCGGCAGGCTCGGTCAGCCAGACCATCGCCGGTGCAACCACCGGTTCGTTCCTCGGCTTCGTGTCGAGCACCGGGCTCATCGGCATGCAGGTGCTTGCCGAACAGCCGCCCGGCCGCGGCGTACTCTGGCCGACCGTCAATGACCTGACCCTGGGCATGGCAGCCGGCGATCCCACGGTGATACCGCTGCCGGGATCGTTCGCGCTGATGGCTCCGGTGCTGCTGCTCGCCGGACTCGCCTCGCGCCGCCGGCGGCACGAGGCGAAGGCCTGATTCAGCGGCGGCCGCCGGTCGCCTGGCGGCTGCTGACGGCCGCCGGCCGGCGCCCTGCTCAGTCGGCGGTGATCTTCGCGTCGCGGATGGCGCGTCCGAAGCGTTCGTTCTCGTCACGGACGAAGGTCATGAAGTCTGCCGTGGACTTGCTGACCACCACCTCGGCCCCGCCGTCGTTCAGGCGCTTGCGAACGTCCGGATGCGCCATCACCTTCTGCATCGCGTCGAACAGGCGATCGACCACCGGACGCGGCGTTCCCGCAGGCACGAACACCCCCTGCCATGAACCGGTGCGCATGCTCTTGAAGCCGGCCTCGGCCATCGTCGGCACGTCGGGCACGCCGGCGTTGCGGTTCGGTGCGACGATGCCCAGCATCTTCAGCTTGCCCGCCTTGACGAAAGGCATGGCCGAGGAAAGCGTGACGAAGCCGAGCTGGGTCTCGCCCTGGATCAGTGAAGTGACCGCCGGCCCCGCACCGCCCTTGTAGGGAATGTGCGTCATCGTGATGCCGGCATTGCGCATCAGGATCTCCATCTCGATCCGGTTGGCGCTGCCCGGCCCCGGCGAGGCGAAGTTGAGCTTGTTCGGGTTGGCCTTGGCATGGGCAATCAGGTCGGCCACGCTGTTGGGCGGCAGCGACGGGTGCGACACCAGCGCGCCCGGCACGTCGACCACCTGGGTGACCGGGATGAGATGCTTCGTCGGCTTGTACGCGAAATCCGGGTACAGGCTGGGATTGATCGCCATCGTGCCCACGTTGCCGAGCAGCAGCGTGAAGCCGTCCGGCGTCGCGCGTGCAGCGACCTCGACACCGATGTTGCCGGCAGCACCGGCACGGTTGTCGAGCAGCACCTGCGTGCCCAGTTCCTCGGCCAGCCGCGGCTGGATGATGCGGCCGACGAAATCGGAGGCGCCACCGGGGGCGAAGGGCACGATGATCCGCACCGGGCGCTTGCCGAAATCGACCGGCTGGGCCGCTGTCGTCACCGGCAGCATGGCTGCCAGCGGCAGCATCGCGGCCGCAGCCGCCACTAGGAATTTCGAACGATTCATGTCGGGATGTCCTCCGGGGTTCAGGTTGCCAGGCTCATTCGGCGACCTTGATGTTGTTCTCGCGGATCACCTTCGCCCACTTCTCGGTCTCTGCCCGGACGAACGCGGTGTAGGCCTCGGGCGACTTGCTCGGCGACACCTGCATCAGCAGCTTGGCCAGCGATTCGCGCAGGTCGGGTGCGGCAAGGACCTTCACCGTGTCGGCGAAGATGCGGTCGAGCAGCGGCCTGGGCAGCGCCGCCGGCGCGAACAGGCCGTTCCACGCATTGGTGCCCTGTCCGGCGAATCCCTGTTCGGCCATCGTCGGCACGTTGGGCAACTCGGCCAGCCGCTGCGGCGCGGTCGTGGCCAGCGCCTTCAGCCGCCCTGCCCGCAGGTGCTCGATGGTGGATCCCAGGTTCAGGAAGGCGACCTGGGTTTCATTGCCCATCAGCGACGGCACCATCTGCCCGGCACCGCCCTTGTAGGGGATGTGCGTGACCTGCATGCCGGTGACCCGGGCGAACAGCACCATGTCGAGGTGCGGATAGCTGCCGATGCCGGCGGAGGCATAGTTCAGCTTGTTCGGGTTCTTGCGCGCGAACTCGACCAGCTGCTTCACGTCGGTGGCGGGAAGCCCCGGGTGTGCCGCCACGACATGCGGGATCTCGACCAGGTTGGTGATCGCGACGAGGTCGCGCGAGGGCCGCAGCTTGCCGAGCACCTGCGAGAACGTGGTTTCGTTGATCGCGTTGGTGGTGACGTTGCCGATGAACAGCGTGTATCCGTCCGGCACCGCCTTCATCGTCGCCTCGAGGGCGATGTTGCCCGACGCGCCAGCCCGGTTGTCGATGATCACCGGCTGGCCCCACAGTTCGCCCAGCCGCGACGCAACCTGCCGGGCGACGATGTCGGTCGCACCGCCAGGCGAGAACGGCACCAGCATGCGCACCGGGCGCACGGGGAATGCGTCGGCCGCCACGGCCTGCACCGGCACGACGGCGGGCAGCACGGCCAGCGCAGCCGCCAGCGAAAGGATGGTCCGGGTCATGTGCTCCTCCAGGTGTGTTTCCGACACCGTCCGGCGTTCTGTCGCGCCGGATCGGCTTCGGTCATGCATGGTGCAGCAGTCTGGCCGATCTGGCTAGGACCGGATGTCGCCGGCCGTGATCGGCAGCGGCACCGGCCGGCGCAGGCGCGCCGACAGGTCGATCGCCTTGGTCAGCATCAGCCGGTTGTGGCCTTCGGCCGCCGTCGCATGCTGGGTCTTCAGGCCGAGCGACACCCGGTTCAACCAGTCCACCGTCTCTTCGCGCATCGGCCCGCGCAGTTCGCCCAGCGCCATGTCGCCCACCGGATAGCTGGTGAGGAAGTCGACATGCCGGCGCTTGTCCGGCGCATAGCCCTCGCCCTGGATCAGGTTGGTCGCGAGCACGATGTCGCGGTGGGTGTCGTCGATGGTCAGCACGCCCTCGGTGCCGACGATGCCCACTTCCAGGCTGTACACCGCGCCCGGCCACACCTCGGGCAGGCCCCAGCTGAGGACGCCGCTGTACACGGTGTCGTCGGAGAAGGTGATGGTGTAGGCGGTGCCGTCGATGCCGTCGCAGATCGGCTTCAGCGCCTTGTTCACCGAACGCGCATAGACCTCGACCGCGGTCTTCGCCTCGAGCATCCACATGCACATGTCGAGCGCATGCGTGCCGGAGATCACCATCGGCGAGATCTCGGCCGGGTTGTCCGTGCGCTTGTAGTTGTCGAGCGCGACCAGCCGGTTCATGAAGCCGCGCGAGGTGACCATCGTCACGTCGCCCAGCGCACCGGTGCGCACCTTCTCCTTGGTCACCAGCCAGCGCCGGCGGAAGCGCTGCGTATAGCCGACCACCGCATCGAGCTTCGCCTCGATGATCGCCTTGAGCACCATCTCGGATTCCTCGAGGTCGGTGGCCAGCGGCTTCTCGATCATCAGCGAGATGCCGCGCTCGCAGGCGCCGAGGATCGGGTCGACATGCAGGTGCTCGTCGGTGGAGATCACCGCGGCGGTGACCTCGGGCCGGCGCAGCAGTTCCTTGTAGTCGGTGGTGACGAAGTCGGCCCCGATCTGCTCGGCGACCAGCTTGCCGCGTGCCGGGTCCTTCTCGGCGATGCCGATCCACTCCACCGAAGGGTGGCGGGCGGCAACCGCGCCCCGGATCAAACCTACCCTGCCGGCGCCGACGATGGCCAGCCCGACGCCTTTGGCATTCCTGTTCATCTTCTTCCTCCGTGGCCGACAACCCGTAGGCTGCAGGCTAGATCGTCGATTCGATGGGTGCGGATCGGCGGGCCGGTCGACGGCCGCCGTCGACCTTACGCCCGGTTTTCGGGCAACGGCAGGCTGACCGCTTCATGGCGCTCGGCCGAGATGTCGGCGGCCATGTAGACCTCCATCACCTGGCGCGCCTGCTCGGCGGTGACCAGCACCGGGCGATCGAGCGCGCAGGCCTCGATGAAATGGTCGGTCTCCGGCGCCATCGCGCCGGCGAACGTGTGCTCGACGTACTCGCCCGGCATGGTCGACATCGGATGCACGATGCCGTTCTTCACCGTGCTGAGCTGGGTATCGCGGTGGGTGTCGTCGATGATCAACGCGCCCTCGGTGCCGATCAGCTCGATCCAGGTCGAAGAGAAATTCGGATACGCCGGCGGCAGGCTCCAGCCGCCGCCCACCATCAACGACACGCCGCTGTCCATGGTCACCATGATGTACTGGGTGTCGGGCACGTCGGCGCCGCTCATGTCGCGCATCGCGCCGTAGTTGTTCTGCGAGTAGACCCGGATCGGCTTGGACGGCGCCAGGCACCAGAGCAGGAAGTCGAGGTCGTGCGTCGACTCCATCGCCGCCGGCGACAGCTTGCTGCGGCCGGTGATCTTCTTGCCCAGGCTGCGGCCGATATGGCGGCTGACCAGCCCGCTGACCGGGCGGCCCAGCGTGCCGTCGGCCACGCACTGGTGCACATACGCATACTTCGGATTGAAACGCTGCGAATAGCCGATGGTGAACTTCACGCCGTTGCGCCGGGCAATGGCGATCAGTTCGTCGGCCTCGTGCATCTCGATCGAGATCGGCTTCTCCAGGAACACATGCTTGCCGCGCGACAGGCAGTCCTTCGCCATCGGATAGTGCAGGTGCTCGGGCGTGGCCGAGATCATATAAGCGTCGATCGCGTCGTTCTTCAGCATCTCCTGCCAGTCGGTGGTGGCGGAGGTGGCGTTGCACTTTTCCGACATCTCGGCCAGCCGGTCCGGACGGATCTCGCACAGGTGCAGTTCGTTGACCAGCGGATGGCGCGCGCTGGCCACGGCGCGGATGCCGCCGCACCAGCCTACGCCGATGATGCCTACATTGATTTCCCGGGCCACGATGTTCTCCAGTTTGTTCGTTCCGATGGCGCGATGTTACCGACCTGCGGCGATGCGCGGCAAATGTCGATTGCGCATCCGTGCCATGCCGGGACGGCATTGCAGCTGCAGACCCGTTCTGCGCCGCACCGCGATCGCGCAGGGTCCCGGCACCGCGCGCAACGTGCGGCGCATACCGGATCCGTATCGCGCCGGCCCGCCGGAATCGGCTATCCTCCGGCCCCATGGATCTGCGCAGCATCCGCTATTTCGTGCACATCGCCGACGCCGGCAGCATCACGCGCGCGGCGGGCCAGCTCGGCATCGCGCAGCCGGCGTTGACCCGCCATGTGCAGGGCATGGAGGCCGAACTGGGCGCCCCCCTGCTCGAGCGCCTGCCGCGCGGGGTGCGCCTGACGCCCGCCGGGCGCAAGTTCCTCGAACATGCGCGGCGCGTGGTGCGCGAGATCGACCGTGCGCAGGCTGAACTGGCGCATTCTGCCCAGCCGGCCGGCGGACGGGTGATCCTCGGCGTCTCGCCGACCACGGCCGCCTGGCTGGTACCCGGCTGCGTCGAACGCTGCCGGCGACAGGCGCCGGAGCTGGCGATCAAGGTGGTCGAGGGCTTCAGCCCGCAGCTCGCCGATGCGCTCGGCGCGGGCCGCGTCGACGTCGCCCTGCTCACCAATCCGCAGCCGGCGCGGGCCCTGCGCTACACGCCGTTGCTGTCGGAACCGATCGTGGTCGTCGGCCCGCGTGGCGCAGCCCCTGCGCGGCCGTTCTTCACACTGGCCGAGCTTTCGCGCACGCCGGTGCTGATCACCGACGGCATCCGCAGCGCCCTCGAAGAGCAGCTGGCGCGCGCCGGTGCCCGGCTCAACGTCGAGGTCGAGATCGATTCCATCGAGGCGATCCGCGCACTGCTCCTGCGCGGGTCGACCCATGCGCTGATGCCGGTGTCGACCTTCCACGACGACATCGCGAGCGGCCGGCTCTCGGCCTGGCAGATCACCGATGCCAGCCTGCACCGCATGCTGGTGCTTGCGCAGCCGGTGCAGCCGGCACAGCCGGCCGCGACCGAAGCCGTCGCACAGATCGTCGCGGCCGAGATCGAGAGCCTGTTCGAACGCGGCACCTTTGCGCTGCCGGTGCCGCCAGGCCCCGGGCCGCGCCGCCTGCCCGGCCCCACCCCGGTTGCGCCCGACACGACTGCAGTCCCGACACGATCCCAACGAAGGAAGTCCGCATGAAGAAAGTAGACCTGCACAGCCACGTGCTGCCCGACACCGTTCTCGACCTGATGGAGAAGGCCTCCGACGCCGACCTCTACAAGGCGAAGATCGTCCGCAAGGACGGCAAGCGCTTCTACTCGCGCGGCAAGAACCTGTTCGAGCTCGACCCCGAGTACTACAGCGGCGAAGGCAAGGTCGCCAAGATGGACCGGATGAAGATCGACATCTCGTACATCTCGACCGGCCCGCAGGCGTTCTGCTACTGGCAGAAGGAAGAAGACGCGGTGAAGACCGCCCGCGCGGTCAACGAAGGCATCGCGAAGATGGTCGCCGAGCGCCCGGACCGGCTGCGCGGCATGGCCAGCGTGCCGATGCAGCACCCCGACCTGGCGATCGCCGAACTCGAGCACGCGGTGAAGGCCTACGGCTTCAAGGGCGTCGAGATCGCCACCTCGATCGTCGGCGAGGAGCTCGCCGCCCAGAAGTTCCGGCCGTTCCTCAAGCGCTGCCAGGACCTGAACGTGTCGGTGTTCACCCATCCGGAGAACATCGGCGCCACCGGTCGGCTGGACTGCTACTACATGACCAACCTGATCGGCAATCCGCTCGACACCACGATCATGGTCGCCAACCTGATGTTCAGCGGCCTGCTCGATGAACTGAAGGACCTGAAGTTCCTGCTGCCGCATGCCGGTGGCTTCACCGTCGCCGACATCGGCCGCTTCCAGTGGGGCCATGGCTGCCGCCCGGACACATCGGTGGATTGCAAGACCCCGCCGATGGAGCTGCTGCGCCGGTTCTGGTTCGATGCGCTCGCGCACAACCCGAAGGCGGTGCGCTTCCTGATCGAACAGGTCGGCGCAGACCGCGTGGTAGTCGGCACCGACGATCCGTTCGACATGGGCGACATGACGCCGATCGACAACATCGAGAAGGTGCCCGGCCTGACCGATGCGGAACGCGAGCTGATCTACTGGAAGAACGCCGAAGCGTTCATGGGCGGTCCGGTCTGACCGGCTGCCGCGCAGCACGCATGGAAACGCTCGCCAGGACCTGCGCAGCTGCAGTCCTGGCAGCCATGCTGATCGCGGCACCCGCCCTGCATGCGCAGGGCACCTCCGAGCCGCTGGTCCCGGAGATCGCGCGGATCGCCCTGCCGGGCGATTCGACGATGCTGGCCCAGGTGTTCCGTCCGCCCGGCGAAGGTCCGTTTCCCGTGCTGGTCTTTTCGCACGGGCGCGCCGGCACGGATTCCGAACGGCGTGCACTCGCGAACCCCGTGCTGCACGGCCATATGCGCTACTGGACGCGTCGCGGCCATGCAGTCGTCGCGCCGATCCGTCCCGGCTACGGCATCACCGGCGGACCGGACCGCGAGAACTCCGGCGCCCGGTACAACGAATGGGGCGAATGCATCTCGCGCCCGGAGCCCCGGCGCACCGCCGGCCCTGCCGCCGAGACGATCGCTTCGGCGGTCGCCTGGGTTCGCGAGCAGCCGTGGGCGCGCGCCGATCGAATCCTGCTGTCGGGCGACTCGGTGGGTGGCCTGGCGACGATCGCCGCGTGCTCGGCAAGCCTGCCCGGCGTGATCGGCTGCATCAATTTCTCGGGCGGCTCCGGCGGCTCGCCTGCATCGAATGGCCGTATGTGCGAACCGCAGCGCATCGAGGCGCTGATGACCGAATGGGGTGGGAACAACCGCCTGCCGAGCCTCTGGCTGTACGCACCCAACGACCTGTTCTGGGGCGCCGAGGCGCCCAGGCGCTGGCATGCGGCGTTCGCGGCAGGCGGCAGCCCGGCGCGCTTCATCGGCACCGAGCCGTTGCCCGCGCCGGACGGACACAGCCTGCTGCGGCTGGGTGGGCGGTTGTGGTCGGTGCCGCTGCAGGCCTGGCTGGCCGAAAACGGGTTCTGAATCCGCGCTTCCGGCCTCAGCGGCGCCGGACGCGGATGACGCCCTTGACCTCGCCGATCGCCGCCAGCAGCCGCTGCACCTGTGCCACGTCCAGCACCTCGACGGTGAACATCATGTGCGCGGTATCGCTGCGCGAGGCGGTCTGGGTAGCGGTGACGTTGACCTTCTCGCGCGACAGCAGCTCCGAGATGTCGCGCAGCAGACCCTGCCGATCATGGGCCAGCACCTCGAGGTCGACCGCGAACCGCTCGCCGTCGGGTCGCCCCCAGCCGGATTCGATCATCCGCTCCTGCGGCATGCGGCTCACGTTCGGGCAGTCGCGCCGGTGCACGGTCACCCCACGCCCGCGCGACACGAAACCGACGATCGGATCGGGTGGTGCCGGCTTGCAGCACTTCGCCAGCACGGTCAGCAGCTTGTCGACGCCGACCACCAGGATGCCGCGCGCACTGCTGCCGGCTTCCGAACGCCGCGCGATCGGAACCATGTCCGGCGGCTCGTAGGGCTGACCGGCATCCGCCGCGGGTTCGCGCAGCGCGATCTGCAGCTGCCGCTGGTTCACCTCGCCGCGGGCGATCGCGGCGAACGCCTCGTCGAGCTTGTCGATGCCCAGCCGCACCGGCAGCTGGTCGAGGTTGTAGGCACCGATGCCCAGCCGCTGCAGTTCG
>JBIITW010000229.1:0-7306 GCA_044340265.1 Burkholderiales bacterium
AACGTGCTGACCTCGGTGCGCCGCATCGCGATGACGCTCGGCCTGCCCGACGACTCGACCGAGATGGACCTGGTGCGCTACTGGCGCAACTACATCGGCGGCGCGGACACGCACAAGCCGGAAGTGGTGAAGACCGGCAAGCTGCTCGAGAACGTGCTCTACGGCAAGGACATCGACCTGCTGAAGATCCCGACGCCGAAGTGGCACGAAGACGACGGCGGTCCGTACATCGGCACCGGCTGCATGGTGATCATGAAGGATCCGGATTCCGGCTGGATCAACTACGGCGCCTATCGCGGGCAGGTGTTCGACAAGGCCATCGCGACCGTGATGTGCTCGAAGGGCAAGCACGGCGACCTGCTGATGCAGAAGTACTTCGCGCGCGGCGAACGCTGCCCGATCGCGGTGGTGGTCGGCGTGCATCCGGCGCTGTTCATGGTCGCCGGCCTGGAGATCCCCTACGGCAAGAACGAGTACGAGGCAGCGGGTGCATTGATCGGCGAACCGGTGCAGGTGATCGAAGGTCCGATCACCGGGCTGCCGATCCCGGCGCATGCCGAGATCGCGTACGAAGGCTTCGTGTCGCCGGGGGACAAGATCGATGAAGGTCCGCTCGGCGAGTGGACCGGCTACTACTGCAGCGGCAAGTCGCCACAGCCGGTGATCCGGGTCGAGTCGATGCTCCACCGCAACGACCCGGTGCTGCTCGGCGTGGTGCCCGCGGTGCCGCCGAACGACGACAGCTACTACCGCGGTCATTTCCGCGCGGGCGCGGTCTGGCGCCAGCTCGAGGGTGCCGGCATCCCCGGCGTCACCGGCGTCTGGTCGCACGAGGCCGGCGGCGGCCGCTACTGGCTGACGGTGGCGGTGAAGCAGATGTATCCCGGCCACTCGAAGCAGGTCGGGCTGGTCGCCGGGCAGGTGCATGCCGCGGCCTACTGCAACCGCTACGTGGTCGTGGTCGACGACGACATCAACCCGGCCAACATGGATGAAGTCGTGTGGGCGATGTGCACCCGGGTCGACCCGCGCGAGGACGTCGAGATCCTGAAGGGCTGCTGGAGCACCCGGCTCGATCCGATGTCCTATCCGGAAGACCAGCCGGTGCTCAACTCGCGCATGGTGATCGACGCCTGCCGACCGTGGATCAAGCGCGACACCTTCCCGGCGGTTGCACGCTCGAGCCCGGGGCTCGATGCGCGCATCCGCGAGAAGTTCGCGAGCGTGTTGCCGAAGGGCTTCTGAGCCGGGGCCTGGGCTTACCAGCCGATCGCCTTGGGCAGCCACAGGGCGATCTGCGGGTACATGTAGATCAATCCGATCGCCAGTATCTGCAGCCCGATGAACGGGATCACGCCCATGTACAGGTGGCGCGTGGTCACCTCGGGCGGCGCCACCCCGCGCAGGAAGAACAGGGCCCATCCGAATGGCGGCGTGAGGAACGAGGTCTGCAGGTTCACGCAGATCAGCATCGCCAGCCAGACCGGGTCCACCCCCTGCGCCAGGAACACCGGCAGGAACAGCGGCACCGCGATGTAGCTGATCTCGATCCACTCGAGGAAGAAGCCGAGCACGAAGATCAGCACCATCAGGAACAGGATGTCCATGCCGACCCCACCCGGCAGGAATTCGAACATCCGGTGGATCAGTTCCTCGCCGTGCAGCCCGCGGAACGCCAGCGCGAACACCTGGGCGCAGATCAGGATGAACATCACCATCGCGGTGATGCGCATCGTCGACTGGGCCACGTCGCGCAGGATCGGCAACGTCAGGCGGCCCGCCATCGCAGTGACCAGGATCGCACCCACCGCGCCCATCGACGCCGCCTCGGTCGGCGCGGCGATGCCGCCGATGATCGACCCCAGCACCGACAGCACCAGCAGCAGCGGCGGCACCACCACCTTGAAGAAGCGGATCCAGAGTTCCCGCCGCGCCAGGGCCTGGCGCTCGGCCAGCGGCACCGGTGGCATCGACCCGGGCTTCACCATGCCCAGGATCACGATGTACACGCAGTACAGCGCAGCCAGCAGCATGCCGGGCATCACCGCGGCGGCGAACAGCGTACCCACCGACAGCTGCATGATGTCCGACAGCAGTATCAGGATCAGGCTGGGCGGGATGATCTGGCCGAGCGTGCCCGACGCACAGATCGCCCCGCAGGACACCGCCGGGTCGTAGCCCCGGCGCAGCAGGGTCGGCAGCGTCAGCAGGCCGAGCGTGATCACCGTCGCGCCGACGATGCCGGTGCTCGCACCCATCAGCACGCCGACGCCGATGATGCCCAGCGCCATGCCGCCGCGCAGCCCGCCGGCGAGATGGCCGACGACATCCAGAAGGTCTTCCGCCAGCCTCGACTTCTCGAGCATCACGCCCATGAAGACGAACAGCGGTATCGCCAGCCACTGGTAGTTGGCCACCACGCCGAACACGCGCGCGGGCACCAGGTTGAACAGCGAAGTGCCGAAGCCGAGCAGGCCGAACACGAACCCGGTGGTCGCCAGCGTCACCGCGACCGGGATGCCGATCATCAGCATCACGAAGAACGCGAGCAGCATCAGTATCGCAAGCGTCATGTCCATCAGTCCGGCCTCCCCGCCAGGCGTACCTGTCTCCCCGCGGTGAGCGCGCAGGCCAGGCCTTGCAGCGCCAGCAGCGCGAAGCCGATCGGGATCATTCCCTTGATGATCCACCGGTGCGGCAGGCCGCCGGGGTCAGGGGACTTCTCGTCGATCGTGAACGACTGCTGCACGTAGTGCAGCGAGAACCAGAGGATCAGCAGCGCGATGGCGATGATCAGCAGCGCCGACACGAGGTCGATCACGGCTCGCGTGCGCGGCGTGAACCGGAAATAGAGGATGTCGGAGCGGACATGTTCACCATGGCGCAGCGTGTAGGTCATGCCGACCAGCACGACCGGCACCAGCAGGTGCCATTCGAGTTCCTGTGCCCACACCGATCCGGTGTCGAACAGGTAGCGCATCAGTACGTTGCATGCCATCAGCAGCACGATCGCGAGCACGAGCCACGACGCCCACCGACCGACGAGGTCGGTGAATGCGTCGATGCGTGCTGCGATCGTGGCCGGGCGCGAGGGCTCGGCCACCATGGTCAGCTGCCGCGGATGCGGCTGTGGTAGACACCTTCGCTGTAGCCGGCCCAGACGTCGTACTTCTGCTTGAACGCCATGTACGACTTGTGCACCTTGGCGGTGAGCGGGTCCTTGGCGACCGCTTCGGCCAGCACCTTGTTGGTCGTCGCGCGCAGGGCCTTGATCACGTCATCGGGCAGCGTGCGCAGCTGCACGCCCTGGTTCTTCACCAGGTCTTCCATCGCATCGGCGTTGTTGCGCTGGCACCACGCCTCGCTGATCACGTTGCAGGCCGCCGCCGCGTTCTCAACCACGGCCTGCAGGTCACGGGGCAGCTTGTCCCATGCGGCCTTGTTGATCAGCAGCTCGGACACCGTGGCGGTCTCGTGCCAGCCGGTCGTGTAGTAGTACTTGGCCGCCTTCTGCAGGCCGAGGCGGCGGTCGAGGAACGGCCCGACGAACTCCGCGGCATCGATCACCCCGCGCTCGAGGGCCGGGAAGATCTCGCCGGCGGGCAGCAGGCGCACATCGACGCCCAGCGAAGCGTAGACCTGCCCTGCAAGTCCGGGGATGCGCATCTTCAGGCCCTTGAGGTCGGCCACCGACTTGATCTCGCGCTTGAACCAGCCGGTCATCTGCACGCCGGTGTTGCCGCAGGGGAAGGCGACCATGCCGAACGGCGCGTAGACCTCGTTCCACAGCTGCTGGCCGCCACCGTCGTAGAGCCAGCCGTTCATGCCCTGGAAGTTCAGGCCGAACGGTACCGCGGTGAAGTACTGGGCGGCGAACGTACGGCCAGTCCAGAAGAAGCTGTTCGCATGGTTCATCTCGACGGTACCGGCACGCACGGCGTCGAAGCCTTCCAGCGCCGGGATCAGTTCACCGGCACCGAACACCTGGATGCGGATGCGGCCGTTGGACATGGTCTCGATGCGGCGCGCAAGGTCGACCGCGCTGCCCGGGCCATCCATGTAGAACGGCGATCCCTTCGCATAGGCACTGGTCATCTTCCAGTTGAACGTCGACTGTGCGCTCGCCTCGCGCGGCATGGCGGCGGCACCGGCGACGGCGCCGGCGGCCAGCCCGTGGGCCAGGAACTTCCTGCGTTGGGTGCTCATGAAGCCTCCTCGATGGGGGATGTGTTCCGCGCGACCCGCCGCTACCATTGGCACGGGCTGCGAACGGGAAACCGATTAAGCAGGTTGCATGCCACTGGCGCGCAAAGCGCACGCCACACGGTCGCATCGCGCATCGACGGTGCATCGCCGACCGCCAGGCCCCGACGCCGTGCGAACATCCATGGGCGCGCACCACCGCGGGGCGCACCAGCTGAAGACGGAGCAACGATCACATGCAGCCAACGGTTTCCCCTGTCGTGCCAACCCCATTGCAGTCCACGCTGCGAGCCCTGGTCGGCGCAGCCCTCCTTCTGTCCGTCCCCGTACCGGCCCTCGCAAGCGAATGGGCCTCCTGCGTGAAGGAGCTGCGCACGATCGCCATCGGCAAGGGCATCGGTGCACAGGTCTTCGACACGGCGCTGGCGGGGGTCGAGCCCGATGCGGACATCCTCAAGGCCTTCGACAACCAGCCGGAATTCACGATCCCGATCTGGGACTACCTGTCAGGACTGGTCGACGAGGAACGCGTGGCCGATGGTCGTGCGCTGATGGAGAAGTGGGCGGCGGTACTGGCCCAGGCCGAGGAGAAATTCGGCGTCGACCGCTTCGTGATCGCCGCGGTGTGGGGCGTCGAATCCGACTACGGCCGCATCATGGGCAAGCGGGAACTGGTTCGCTCGCTGACCACGCTGTCCTGCTCCGGACGCCGCCAGGCGTTCTTCCGCGGCGAGTTGCTGGCGACGCTGCGCATCGTGCAGAGCGGCGACATCCCGATCGGCTCGCTGGTCGGCTCCTGGGCCGGCGCATTCGGACAGACCCAGTTCATCCCGTCGACCTACCAGCGGCTCGCGATCGATTTCGACGGCGACGGGCGGCGCGACATCATCAACTCGGTGCCCGATGCGCTGGGCTCCACCGCCAACTACCTGAAGCGCGCCGGCTGGGTCACCGGCCAGCCGTGGGGATACGAGGTGCGGCTGCCGGCCAACTATGCAGGTCCGGTCGGGCGGCGCACGAAGCAGGCGCTTGCCCAGTGGAGCGAACTGGGTATCCGGCAGGCCGACGGCAGCGCGCTCACCGGCACCGGGCCGGCGGGCCTGCTGCTGCCTTCCGGCGCGAAGGGTCCGGCCTTCATCGTGTTCCGCAACTTCGATGCGATCTTCGCCTACAACGCAGCCGAATCGTATGCGCTGGCCATCGCGCACCTGGCCGACCGGCTGCGCGGCGCGGGCGGGTTCCGCACGCCGTGGCCGACCGACGACCCGGGCATCGGCCGTGCCGAGCGCCGCGAGGTGCAGCAGCGCCTGCTCGACCGTGGCTTCGATGTCGGCGCACCCGACGGCATCATCGGCGCGCGCACG
Source organism: Burkholderiales bacterium (assembly GCA_044340265.1). Taxonomy (GTDB): domain Bacteria; phylum Pseudomonadota; class Gammaproteobacteria; order Burkholderiales; family CAIKXV01; genus CAIKXV01. Next base: position 5,568 of record JBIITW010000229.1, read on the forward strand.
CGCACCGCGATCCGGGCGTTCCAGGCGTCGGCCGGGCTGGCGCAGGACGGTCGCGCAGGCACGCGGGTATTGCAGGCACTGCGGACGTCGACACCGAACCCCGCCGTGGCACCCCTGCAGAAATGAGCGTACGTTGACGCGATGACACGCCTGCCCTGCGCCTCGCACCGATGATCACCGACGGCATCTCGCACGCGATCCAGCTGGCGGTCGCGCCGGTGTTCATGCTGACCGCGATCGCCGGGCTGATCAGCGCGCTGGCCACGCGGCTGGCGCGCATCATCGACCGCGCGCGAAGCCTGGAAGAGCGCATCCATGAAGGCAGGCTGATCGACCGGCCCGCCGTGGTAGCCACCTACCTCGAGCTGCGGCGGCTGAAGGTGCGCGGCCGGGTCGTGAACGCGGCGGTCGGCCTGCTGGCTTTGGCCGCGATGATGATCGGCGCCACGGTGCTTTCGCTGTTCCTCGGCGAGACGACGACGTCCCAGGTCAGCCCGCTGGTCTCGGTCACCTTCCTGTCGGGCGTCGTCTGTTTCGTGCTGGCGCTGTGCTGCTTCCTGGTCGAGACCCTGCTGGCCAGCTACACGCTGCAGTTCCGCGACCAGCCGCCACTGGAATGATCGCGTGGCCTCGCGTGGTCTACGGCCGGGCACGCGCCTGGTCGTACCAGGTCGGATCGTAGTACTTCGACGGCGGCCCCATCTTCTTCTGCGGCACGCCGTAGCGCTCGCGCAGCATGATCACGTTGCGCAGGCCCTGCACGTCCATCTCGCCGCTACGCTGCAGCGCCGACTGGCCACGCGTCATGCCATCGACGCTGCCCAGCGCAGCGGCCTCGCTCACCTTCACCCGCGATGCGAGGATGCGCGCCGCCTCGTCGCGGTTCGCCGGATCGTAGATCCAGTCGATCGCCGAGCGCAGCGCGCGGATGTATCCGACCATCGCCTTCGGGTTTTCCCGGGCCCAGGCGCGATTGACGATGCGCACGTTGGCCTGGTAGCCGCCCAGCGCGGATACGCCCTCGCCGAGCAGGGTGAAACCTTCCTGCCGGGCCACGCCGGTGAACGGCTCGGTGATCAGCGCCGCCGCGAACTTGCCGTCGCGCAGTGACTGCAGCCGCGCGCGCGAGTTGCCCACGGCAACGAAGCGGAAATCGGCCGGGCCGAGTCCGCCCTTCTCGAGCATGTAGCGCAGCACGAAGGCATAGCCGGTGGACAGCGAGTCGAGTGCGAGGTCCCGTCCCTTGAGGTCGGCAATGGTGCGGATCTCGGGCAGCGCGAACAGCGACAGTTCGGCCGAGGAAATGCCCATGAAGGCGACCATGTCCGGTTCACGATCGAGCTTCGCGGTGCCCTGCCCTTCCTGGTAGGCAATCAGGTTGTCGATGGCGGTGCTGGCGATATGGAACTTCCCGGCCACCAGGCTGCTGATCTGGAAACCGGAGTTGGGCGTTGCGGTGATGTTCACCGCCAGGCCCTCGCGCGCGAAGAAACCCTTTTCCTGGGCGACATAGGACGGCATCGCATTGGCACCGGCGAACACGATCACCTCGATCGGCTGCAGCGGCGTCGCTGCCCTGGCCAGTCCGGCACCGAGGGGCGCCAGGGCGAGGGATGCTGCAAGCGCGAGCGTCCTGCGCCGCGCACTGTGGATCGTCGGTTGCATCCGCTCGGTCATGGCTCCTCCGTCCGGCGCTTGGCGCCTGTTCATGGATGGACCCAAGGGTACCGCGTTATCAC
>JBIITW010000042.1:0-25799 GCA_044340265.1 Burkholderiales bacterium
TCGGGGGCGATGTCGAAAGGCTGATGGACCCCGAAGTGCGCGCGAAGATCCTCGATCGTCCGCGGGCGCGCGAACTTGCGGCGATGGACATGACGCAGCACGACGAGGCGACGATCAGGAAGGACCTCGATGCGGTCGACCTGCCGGAAGAGGAAGTGCTGCTGCGCCACCTGCTGCGGCGCGACGACATCGCCCGCATGCGTGCGAGCGCGACCGCGCCACGCGAATACGTCACCGGCGCGGGCGATTCGCTGGTGTCGCTGATCGCCGAGCTGTCGCGCCGCGCATCGGCAACGCGCGTGCACGTGTCGCGCCCCGGCTTCAGCCTCACGCTCGGGCGCACGCCCGCGGACGGTGCCGGATCATGAATCGCGCCGTCTGGCACGCCACAACGGTTGCCGGCCTCAGCGCCGGCCCCGACACAGGGAGCATCGGATGAGTCACCCCTACGGAAACATCGCGCTGGCCGGCGTCGGCGAAGCGGCGATCTCGACCATGCAGGTACGCAGCGCGCAGGAACTCGCGGTCGAGGCAGGCCTTGCCGCGATGGCCGACGCGGGACTGACGTCGCGCGACATCGACGGCGTCATCACCGCAAGCCCTGCGGGCGATCCGCACTTCATGTTCAGCACGCTGGTGGCCGAGGCACTGAACGTGCGCGCGCGCGTGAACATGGCGGTACAGGCTGCCGGCGCCTCACCCGGCATGGGCGTGCTCTACGCCGCACGCGCGATCGCCGCGGGCGACGCGCACACCGTGCTCGTCTGCGAGAGCGACAGCCGGGGCGCCAAGTTCAAGGGCGACAAGATCCAGGCGATGCGCGCGGCACGCCCGTGGACCGACGACTGGGAAGACCCGTTCGGGCTCACCGTCCCGGGCAAGTACGCGCTGATCGCGCAACGCTGGATGCACCGCCATGGCCGTGGCCGTGAAGACCTCGCAGCCGTGGCGGTTGCCGCGCGCGCGCACGCGATGCGCCAGCCGCACGCGCCGCGCAAGGAGGCGCTCGCGATGGAGAAGGTGCTCGGTTCGGCGCCGATCGCCACGCCGTTGCACGCATTCGACTGCTGCCCGGTGGCCGACTGGGGCGGCGCGGTCCTCGTCACCTCGGTCGAACGCGCGCGCGACCTGCGCCAGCCGGTCGTACGCCTGCTCGGTGCGGGCGAGGGCCACTGTGCGTACCACGTCGCCGACATCGACGATCTTCCGCCCTCGGCGACCCGGCAGTCCGCGCAGGCCGCGTTCGGCATCGCGGGCGTCAAGCCCGACGACATCGACACCGCGCAGGTGTTCGACGCGTTCACCATCGCCGCCCTGGTCGCGATGGAAGAGCTCGGCTTCTGCGAACCCGGTGCTGCGGGTTCGCTGTTCGCCGAAGGCCACACCGCACTCGGCGGCTCGATTCCGACGAACACGACCGGCGGCATGCTTACCTGGGGCAACGCGCATGTGATCGTGCTGCCCGAGGCGGTGCGGCAGGTACGCGGCGATGCGGGCGTCAACCAGGTGGCTGGTGCGAAGCTCGCGCTCGCGCACGGTATCGGCGGGCCGATGTCGCTCGCCGTGACGATGATCCTCGGCCGCTGAGGCCGCTTTTTTCCGCGCAAGGCAAGACTCCGATGAGCGAAGCGACCAAGCCGATCCCCGCCCCCACCGACAACACCGCGCCCTTCTGGTCCGGCTGTGCCGCGGGAGAACTGAGGCTGCGCAAGTGCGCCGCGTGCGGGGTGTTCCGCTCGCCCACGCGCATGGTGTGCGCATGCGGCGCGACCGCTGCCGAATGGACCGCGGTGTCCGGCCGCGGCACCGTTTTCTCCTACACCGTCGTGCACCGCGCACCCGATCCGGCGTTCAAGGCCGAGCTGCCCTACGTGATCGCGATCGTCGCACTCGACGAGGGTGGCCGGTTGATGAGCAACCTCGTCGACACCGAGCCAGACAAGGTCCGGATCGGCATGCCGGTGCAGGCCGTGTTCGAGACGGTCGCGGAAGGCATCGGCGTGCCGAAGTTCCGCGCGGCGCAGGGCTGAGCACCGCCACACGATGGACGTGGGGTTTTCTTTCTGGTCAGAACAGGCAGCGAAGGCGCGCCTGGCCGAGGACGTCGACACGAACGTACTGTCGGAACCGAGGCGCCGATCTGCTCCCGATTGCCGAGTTGGAGACTACCGCCTCACTGCTGTCCGATCGCCCGCACGATCGGCGCCCAGCGATCGATCTCTGCCTGGATGTAGGCGCGGAATTCCTGCGGCGAATTGGTGAACGGCTCGGCACCATCGGCTGCAAAGCGCTCGCTCACCTCTGGCGAGTGAACCGCCTTGACGATCGCGGCATGCAGCGTCGACAGGACCGACTTCGGCGCGCCTGCCGGGGTGACGATGCCATACCACTGTGTCGCCTCGAATCCGGGCACCCCGGATTCGGCCACCGTCGGCACATCGGGCAGCATCCTGGACCGTTGAGCACCGGTGACCGCCAGCGCGCGCAGGTTCCCGTTGCGAACATGGGGAATGATCGCGGGGATTCCGGCCATGGTCATGGCAAGCTGGCCGGAAATGACATCGACGACCGCAAGACCAGTCCCTCGATACGCGACATGGACGATGTCGATACCCGTCTGCTGCTTGAAGTACTCGGTCGCGAGATGCGCTGCGCCACCCACGCCGCCGGAACCGTAGCTCAGCCCGCCCTTCTTCGCCTTCGCGAGGCCCACGAACTCCTGGACCGTCTTCGCGGGCAGCTTCGGGAACACCGCCATCAGGTTGGGCAGCTTGGCCACGAGGGTGATCGGTGCGAAGTCCTTCAGAGGATCGTAGCCGGGCTTTCGGTACAGCGTCGGATTCACGGCCAGCGTTCCGATATGGCCGAGCAGCAGCGTGTACCCATCCGGTTGCGACCGCGCCGCAAGCGTGCTGCCAATCGTGCCGCCCGCGCCCGCGCGGTTGTCGGCGACGATCGTCTGGCCGAGCATCTCGCCGGCCTTCTGCGCCACCACGCGCCCGATGATGTCGTTCGTGCCGGCGGGCGCGAACGGAATGATCAGCCGTATCGCCCTGTCGGGGTACTGCTGCGCCATCGCGCCGACCGACGTGATGCTCAGCGCCGCGCCAATGACGCAGGCATTCCTCCTCCGGGATTGCATTTTCGACCTCCTCCGTGCTGCTTCATGATCGACCGCTTGCGGCCACGCGGGTCCGCAGCAGGCTCTGGATCTGGTCTTCGGTGAATCCCGCTTCCTGCAGGATGTCTTCGGTGTGCTGGCCGACCGATGGCGCCGGCGAATAGTCGGTGCGGGTCCCGCACGACAACCGGTTCGGCGGCTGGATGTCCCACACCGTGCCCTCGGTCGGGTGCTCGATGCGCTTGAGGAGCCCGACATCGTGCAGGTGCGGGTCGTCGAACAGGTCTTCGAGCGTGTTGTATTTCATGGCCGGAACATCCAGGCGCTTGAAGATCGCCAGCCATTCCTCGGTGGTCTTCTCAGCGAGCGCTGCGCTGCGCAAGCCGAAGTACTCGGTCACGTTCGCGAAGCGAGCCGCGATCGTGCAGAAGCGCGGGTCGTCCTTGAGTTCCGGCCGCCCGATCGCCTCGAAGAACGCGAAGGCCTGCGCATTGGTGTTGGCAGCGATGCACAGCCAACCATCCCGCGTTGCGATCGGCCGGGCCGATGGATCGAAGATGCGCGGGTCACCCATCGGGCCCAGGGGAGGCTCGAAGCTGTGCAAGTACAGATGCTCTTCGAGCACGTACTTGGCCACGTTCTCGAACATCGGTACTTCCACGCTGCTGCCTTCGCCAGAACGCTCGCGATGAAGCAGCGCCAGGAGCAGCATCTGGGTCGCGATGAGGCCTGTCGTCTTGTCGGCCATCACGATGGGGACATAGCGCGGCTCGCCTGTCACCCGATGATTCAACGCCGCGATCCCGCCGACGCCCTGTACGATGGGATCGTAGGCAGGCAAACCGGCGTACCGGCCACCACTACCGAATCCGACGATGCCGCAGTAGACGATCTTCGGATTCACCGCCCGGACGGACTCATAGTCCAGGCCGAGCTTCTTCATCGCGCTCGGGCGCAGGTTCCATATCAGCACGTCCGCATCCCGGATCAGGCGCAGGATCACCTCACGTCCGGACGCCTCCTTCATGTCCAGGCAGATCGAGCGCTTGTTGCGGTTGAGCGCGAGGAATTTTCCGGACATCGTTCCCGACGGGCTGGTGCCTGCGAGGAAACGCACCAGGTCGCCGCCCGGTGGCTCGACCTTGATGACGTCCGCGCCATAGTCGGCCATCACCTGGGTGACCATCGGTCCCACCACCACCGTGGTGAGGTCGATGATCCGGATACCCTCGAGCGGTCCCCCTGCCATGCCAGCCTCCTCAGGCAAACCAGGCTTCAGCGGTGAGCGCGAGCGCGCCCTCCGCATTGGTCGCCCAGAGCTTCGCGCTGCGCCCGTCCGCGCTCGGAGCACCGCACAGGTGAAGCGGCTGGCCGACGAACAGCGGCCGGACGTTGCGCGACTCGAAGCGGACCACCGGAGACGCATTGCTCGTGCGTGCGAGCTCGAACAGCAACAGCGTGGTCAGTCCACCGTTCACGATCAATCCCGGGTATCCCTCGACCCCGGTGACATACGGCAGGTCGTAGTGGATGCGGTGTCCGTTGAACGTCAACGCAGAGAATCGGAACAGCAGCACCGGATCCGGGACGATCGTGCGCTTCCAGACCGCTTCGGCAGGCGCAGCCTGCGGCGGGGGCGGCGGCGCGGCGGGATCGGGCGCGTGGCGATAGACGATGTCCTGCTCTTCGGTGAGCGCGAGCCCACGCGGCCCGATCATCTCGTGCAGCACGGTCAGGAAGACCATCTGGCCAGTGCGGCCGGTCTTCTCCTGCAGCGCCTTGATCGTGGACACCTTCTCCACCTTGTCGCCGACCTGCAGGTCGTGGATGAAGTTCACCCGCTTGCCGGCGAACATCCGGCGCGGCAGCGGGACCGGCGGCAGGAAGTCGCCGCGCTTCGGGTGGCCATCCGCGCCGACTTCGGAGTGACGCACGACGCGCGGGAACAGCAGCGCATGCCAGCCCGGCGGCAGCGGATCGCCGATCTCCGGAAACGGATCGTCGCGGTCGAGCATCGCGCTTCCGCGATGCACCGTCGGTACCGCGACGTAATCGATCGCGGTTTCCTTCCTGCCCAACCATTCGCGCAGGGCGCCCATGTCCAGGGTCGTCATTTCCAGCACGCCTCCTCCATTGATGAAGGCGCAACGCTAGCAACGCGACACCATGTCCACAAATAATGAATTACGATCCTGGCATGTTCATTCTGCATGCCACGCCATGAAGCTGCAGCAGATCCGCTCGCTGTGCACGATCATCGACGAGGGCTTCAGCATCACGCGCGCGGCTGACCGCCTGCATACCTCGCAGCCCGGCATCAGCCGGCAACTGCATGAGCTGGAAGGCGAGCTCGGCTCGCTGCTGCTGACGCGACGCAGCAACCGGACCACCGGCCTGACCGAAACCGGCGCGGCGCTGTTGCCGACGGCTCGGCGCATCCTTCGCGAGCTGGAGACGATGCGCCAGATCGCGCGCGGCGAGAGCGCGCATTCGCGCGGCAGGCTGCTGGTGGCCACTACGCATGTGCATGGCAACTACACGCTGCCACCCATCCTCAAGCGTTTCCGCGCACGGTTCCCTCAGGTGTCGTTCGAGATCACCTATGGCAGCCCCGACACGATCGCGCAGTGGGTGGCCAACGGCGAAGTGGACTTCGGCATCAGCGTACCCACAGCGGGCATGCCCCCAGGCCTTTCGATCGTGCCCTGCTTCCGGCTGCCGCATTGCGTCATCGTGCCGCCCCGTCACCCGCTGTTGCGGGTGAAGCGGCCGACGCTCGACGCATTGGCATCCTATCCGCTGATCACGACCGGAACCGGATCGCGACTGGGCCGCATGGTCCTGGATCGCTTTGCCGCCAGCGGGCTGGCCCCCGATGTCGCGATGAAGGTCACGGATCTCGAAATGATCAAGGTCTATGTGTCGCAGGGGTTCGGCATCGCCATCGTGCCCACGGCCTGCGTGGCATCGATCGGCGCGGATCGCCTGCGGGTCGTCGAGGCCGGACATCTGTTCGAACCGCTGATCGCATCGCTGATCGTGCAGGACGCGATCCCGGACCGACCGTTCGTGGATGCGTGCATCGAGATGATCCGGCAGAGCACGCAGGCGACGCCCTATATCGAGGTCATTTCGACGCGGCGGGCGACGAGGCGGCGGGCGGCGACAGCGCGAGCGCGCGATCGTTCCTGAACGCTGCCAGCAGTCCTTGCCTTTGTCAGAGGCCGAATGATCGGGTCGAGCCAGCCTTCCCGATGGCACCAGACTTGCTTCGCTCGTACCCGTGTGTCCATTGGAGCTCCTGATGAACCAGCACGACGATCCGGCGACCGAAGATCCCTTCGCATACACCGGCCAACCCAGGCTGGGCCTGCGGAACTACTGGTATCCCGCCCTGGCATCCTGGCGGCTGCGGACAAAGCCGAAGTCGGTGCGCATGCTTGGCGAAGACATCGTGCTGTTCCGCGACGGTGGCAAGCTGCATGCGCTCGCCAACCGATGTGCACATCGGGGCGGCAGCCTGTCGATGGGCAAGTGCCTCTACCCGGGCAGCGGCACGATCACCTGCCCGTACCATGGGTGGACCTACAAGGGCGACACCGGCCAGGTCGTGGCCAAGCTGGTCGAAGGTCCGAACGCGCACATTCCGCCCCAGGCCCGGGTGAAGCCTTATCCCGTCCGGGAATTCCGCGGCGTGATCTGGGTGTTCGTCGGGGACATGGACGCCGTCGACCTGGACGAAGATCTTCCGGAAAGCCTAGCCAAGCCGGACGAATGGCAGATGATCTGGAACTGGCGCACCTACAACTGCGACTGGCGCCTGCTGTCCGACAACCTGTCCCACGACCAGCATGCGCCCTTCCTGCACCGCACCTCGCCCGAGCTGCTGCTGAAGCCGATCTTCCCGCACGCGACCGACAACTCCACCGAGCCGCTCGAAGACGGCAAGGGCATCGGTCATCGCGCCAAGGGCGGCGTGACGTCGGCGGACTATCCCGGCCTCGGGCACTTCCCGCCACCGCAGGAGTGGTTCCGGGTGCTCAAGGCCACGGGCCGCGCGCAGGAGCTCGACCCTGTCCGATCGAAAGCGGCGACGCAATATGGCATCCGCTACCGGCACATGTCGCGGTTGCCGACCGTGCACCTGGTCGGACGGCCCAGCGGCGACTTCTTCACCTGTCGCTGGGTGCTTCCCGTGGATGCATCACGCTGCATCCTCTACAACTTCAACCTGTTCCGTCGGCAGGGGCCGCTCAGCAGCATCCGCAACTGGCTCGACTGGGTGTTCTGGAAGTCGTGGGCACACGACTGGATCTTCTCGGACCAGGACAAGTGGATCGTGGAGAAGGTGGCCCCGGGTCCTGAACTGCTGTCGCACACCGATGTGAGTGTCATCGCGTGGCGCCGGTTCGTGCAGGAGCATGCGCGGCAGCCGCCAAAGGCGGAAGCTGTTGTGTCGCGGGTGCCGTCGGTGAGCGGCGGCCGCTGAGCGCGGCGCGCAAGTACGACGTCAGTGATAGTCCTCTTCACGCTGGTGGCGCACCGCCAGCACGACCACCTTCGACGCACTGACGATCTCGTACAACGCAACATATCCCGTGTTTCCGAACGGGATGATCAGTTCGCGCTGCGCCGGGTTCTGGGCGGCTTTGCGGAAGCTGAAGGGCGTGATTGCGAGCCGGTGCTGCACCGCCGCCCTGATGGCATCGATCGCGGCCTGGGCGCGATCAAGGTCTTCGGTCGCGTCTGCCTGGTCAAGCAAGTAGTCGAAGAGACGTTCCAGGTCGGCTTCGGCCGCAGGAGACAACTCGACGACGAAACTCATCGACCCAGCTTCTTGCGCCTCGCATCAAGCCTGGACTGGAGTCTCGCCAGCACGGTCTCGACCGGCACCGAGACGCCCGTCTGGTGGTAAGCCTCGGATGCTGCTTGAGCACGAGCGTGGAATGCAGTCTGGACGCGACGGAAGGCGATGGCGCTTCGCACCGTAGCCTCGACGAAGTCGGTCAGGGTCTCGCCCTGCTTGAGGACCGACTCAAGCTCAGCGCGCAACTCCGGCTCGACGCGGATCTGGGGTATGACGGCAGTCTTCATGCGGGCAGTGTATTGCGTCTGGGTTACAGTCACAACTCGGCGGCCTCACGAAACTCCCGCTCGACATCCGCGAGCTCAGATTTGCCGCGCACCGTGTTTCGCAGGCTCAAGCCGCCTGCACCTCGATACGAACCGTGCCCCCGATCGCCGTCGCGATATTCACCAGCGCATCGATCGAGAACCGCGACACCCGACCCCGGAGCAGGTCGTTCATGCGCGGCTGCGTCACGCTGCAGCGCGTTGCTGCCTCGGACTGGGTCCATCCGTGCTCATTCACGATAGCTGCTATCTGGCGCATCAACTCTGCGCGCGCGCGCAGGTTGGCAGCCTGCTCGGGCGTGTCGGCAATGGCATCCCACACGCTCGCGAAGCGCTTCGAGTCGCCGACCCTTTCCGTCGATGCCTTCATTCACTGCTCCTTCGCTTGCGACCACCGCGCTCGCGCCAGCGCAATGTCGCGCTTGGTGGTCGCTCGCGTCTTCTTCTGGAATGCATGAAGCACGACCACCTCGTCTCGTAATCGCGCTGTATAAATCACCCGAAAGGCGCCGGCCTCGTCCCGGACCCGGATCTCTTCCACGCCCTCGCCGATCGACGGCATCGGCTTGAAGTCGTCCGGCTGCTCCCCGCGTTGAACCTTGTCGAGCTGATAACCCGCGTCTTGACGTGCGTCGTCGGGGAACGCGCGCAGCCGCTTGAGAGAGTCTCCGAGAAAGCGGATGCCCTTCATCTGGATGATATCCGTTTGGATATATGTCTTCAATCCTTGGCACGACGGCGGGATGTGAGGACTGGTCCCCGTGGAAAAGGGAGCCGCCGCGCAGGAAAGGACCTTGCCGCGCGGCGTGCCTGCACATCCTGCTAGCTGGCGGGGTGGACGTCCCGCCGGGTAAACGTGCGATGCCGCGCGAAACGCCCCGTCAGACCCCGCCACCCCCTCCCGCATCCCCCGCCGCGCCCTGGTCCCGCTGCACCTGCCTGTCCCGCACCTCCCACCGCAGGTCCGACTTCGACCCGGCGCGCCGCATCTTCACGTTGCTCGCCAGCGACTGGTAGAGCGCCCGGGTCGCCACCTCGCCGTCGGCGCACGACAGCGCGAAGCCGGCGTCGATGCCCACCTGCGCCCCGGCCGCGATCGCGTCCTGCTTCGCGCCCAGGTAGACGAACTCCCAGCCGTACACGTCGGACTGGTGGCGGATGCGCTGGAACACCTGCTCGCGGGTGTAAGTCCGGCTGGCGTTCTCCAGGCCGTCGGTAATGACCACGAAGATCACCTTTCCCGGGCGCTCGGCGGCGGGCATCGCGGCCAGGCGCGCGCCGAGTTCGTCGATCGTGCGGCCGATCGCATCGAGCAGCGCCGTGGTGCCGCGCGGGACGTAGGTGTCGGCGGTGAGCCGGGGTGCCTGCCGGATCGGCTCGCGCAGGTAGACCACGTCGTACTCGTTGTCGAACTGGGCGAGCGTGACGTTCACGTCGCCGGCATCGTCGACCTGCTCGGCGAGGAAGGTGTTGAAGCCGCCGATGGTGTCGGTGCGCGCGGACTCCATCGAGCCGGAGCGGTCCAGCACGACGGCGATTTCGGTGAGTGTGTTGAGCATGTGCGTTCCCCCGTGGTCGTCAGGGCGGCGGGATGCCGGCCCTCACTCACAGGACGCAGCGAGTCGGGGATCTGTGACAGCGGCGTGCAGGAAAATGGGCGCGCGATCGCGAGCAAGCGGGACTGCCCCGAGCTTCAGGGCGCGGATGCCGCGTCGACGAGCGCCTTCACGGCGCTGGGGGTTCGCGCGACCCTGAGGTATTCGCCCACACCCGAAGGGCGTCAAGATCGCGACCGTTCAGCCTTGTAGTCGAACGCGTCGTCCCACTCGAGCTTTCCCATCAACTCGGCCACACGACTGACGAGTGATGCCTGAGCGTTCGAGTGCGGGACGGCCAGCCTGGCGCGGACCCGGGCGAGCGCCTCGTCGCCCGGCACCATGGCCACTTTCCCTGAACGGACCTCGTTACGTCGGAGGCGGGCAAGCCTGAGCCAGACGGCCTGATCGACAAGGCTTGGTTCGAAACTGGCCATCAACCGCTCGACCAGCTCCGCCCGGTCTTCGACCGGCAGTTGCAAAGCCTGTGCAGCGAGATCTTCTACTCGGGTGGACATGGTTGCCCTCACTCAACGAGACGCCAGCGTATCACTGGATCCGCGCTCGGCGTTCCCGCGACGCGCATGCACGAGATCGTGAAGGAGCGGCGAGCCATCACTGCGGACACGGCCGCTCGGCTGGCCAGGCGTTTCGGCGACGATGCGACCTCATGGCTGATGCTGCAGGCGGACTACGACCTCAAGACACTCCCCAACCTGCGCGAAATCGAGAAGGTGGTGCAGCGGGCCTGATCGGTTTCCGGGCGCGCCGCGACCGTGTCGGCACCAGTTGCTCCCCACCGCGGCGCGATGGTATAAATCATCGGACGTTTTCCAGAATCGCCCGCGGATTCATACCATGCCTGCCTCCGATACCTCGACACAGCGCACACAGGCGCTGGCGCTGCTCCAGCGGCAGGGGATGACCCGGCTGTCCGAGTTCAGCGCGGCGGGCATCACCGCCACCACGGTCAGCCGCATGGAGCATGCCGGCGAGATCGTGCGCCTCGCCCGAGGGCTCTACCAGCTCCGCGATGCCGCGCTCGATGCGCAACAGTCCCTCGCTGAAGCAGCCCGGCTGGTGCCGAAGGGCGTCATCTGCCTGGCCTCGGCCCTGGCGTTCCACGGCCTCACCGACCAGATGCCGCCGAAGGTGTGGATCGCCATCGGACGCAAGGACTGGCGCCCTCGGGTCACCTACCCGCCCATCCGCATCGCCCGCTTCCCGGACGCTCTCCTGCGCCGAAGCGTTGAACACAAGTCGATCGCCGGAACATTCGTGCCCGTTTTCGGCGTGGCCAAGACTGTCGCTGACCTGTTCCGCTACCGCCGGACGGTCGGCGATGCCCTGGCCGTTGAAGGCCTGCGGCAGGCACTGCGCCAACGCAAGGCCACGCCAGCGGAACTCACGCGCGAGGCGGAAGCCGGAGGCGCGTGGGCGACGATGGAGCCATACCTCATGGCGCTGACGAGCGATGCCTGAACGTTCCAGACCACGCCCGAACAACGTGGGCGCCTCCGTGCGGCAGCGCCTGCTGAACCTTGCACATGCGCGCGGGCAGCCGATGGAACTGCTGCTCACGCGATACGCGCTGGAGCGCCTACTGCATCGGCTGAGCCTTTCGCCGCACCGCGAGCGGTTCGTGCTGAAGGGCGCGATGCTGCTGACCACCTGGTTCGATGAGCCGCACCGCGCGACTCGGGACGTCGACCTGCTTGGGTTCGGGGATCCGGCGGCTGATGCGCTGCTGGGGACGTTCCGGGAGATCATGGCCGTCGAGGTTGACGACGGGGTTGCCTTCGACGTCGAGCGCCTGCGGGTGGAGGCCATCCGCGAAGAGATCGAGTACGGCGGGTCGCGGCTTCGCACGACTGCTGTGCTCGCGGGCGCTCGCATTCCGATCACCGTGGACATCGGCTTTGGCGACGCCGTCGAGCCGGGCGTCGAGGACATCGACCTGCCAGTACTACTCGGGATGCCGCCGCCTCGCCTGCGCGCCTATGCGCCCGAGACGGTCATCGCCGAGAAGCTTCATGCGATGGTGGTCCTGGGACGTGCCAACAGCCGCATGAAGGACTACTACGACATCTGGATGCTGACGAGCGCATTCGAGATCGATCCGGAGCGGCTGCGTCGGGCCATCATTGCAACGTTCGCGCGCCGCAATACCGCAATCCCTGCCGAGCTTCCGGATGGGCTCGCGGACGCCTTCGCAGCCGATCCCGGGAAGCAGCGACAATGGGATGCCTTCGCTCGAAACCTCGCAGCCACGCCCCCGGACCTCGGCGTTGTGGTGACTGAACTGCGGGACAGGCTTGCCGGCTTTCTCTGAGCGTCCAACGCCGCGCCGGCGAGTACATCACATCCGCCGCAGCTGCTGATCGTGCATCCACTGCTACCGCCGATCCCCAGCGCCTCATTCTCCATTCGCGAATAGCGAATGAGCGCTGAAGCAACCACGGCCGGAGCCCCCTACCAACCCCGTTACACAGCGATGCCGGAAACCGACCGCGCCGAAAGCAGGTCCTGATCGCCCAATGACCTGACGTCCGATCCGGAAAGGGTCAGCAAGGCCTGCGTCCGCCCGGACGCGACGACGAACTCGACTTCGTACGCGTCAGCCGCATGTACTTCGACGACCGCGCCGATGTCGCCGCAGCGAAGTCCGGCAACGGGGATGTCCCTGGTGAGGGCGACTGGCTCCAGAATCTCATGCATTGTCTACTCCGGGAACGCAGTGATGAAGCGCGGCGTTGTCGATTCAGGCGCGATGATCCATACACTGACATATCGCATCCGGCGACCATTCGGTCCGACAAGCGTACCACTGACCTTGAACTTCTGGCCGTGAAGGGTGCACTCGCCAACGGTACAGTAGCCGACACGCCATGCCACCCATCGATCCCATCACCCGCGCCGCCCGCCTCATCCACGACGCCGACGCCCTCGTCATCGCCGCCGGCGCCGGCATGGGCGTCGACTCCGGCCTGCCGGACTTCCGTGGGTCGGAGGGTTTCTGGCGCGCATACCCCGCCCTTCGCGCCAGCGGCACGCGCTTCGAGTCCATCGCATGCCCCACTGCGTTCGAGTCGTCTCCGGCGCAGGCCTGGGGCTTCTACGGCCATCGCCTCGCCCTGTACCGGCGCACGGTCCCGCATCGCGGCTTCTCGCTGCTCAAGCAGTGGGGCGAGCAGAAGCAGCACGGCTACAGCGTGTTCACCAGCAACGTCGACGGGCAGTTCCAACGCGCCGGGTTCGATCCGGCACGGGTGCATGAATGCCATGGTTCGATCCTGCACCTGCAGTGCCTGCAGCCGTGCAGCGACTGGATCGACACCGCCGAATTCGATCCCGAGGTGGACATGGACACCTGCGCACTGCTCAACACACCGCCGCGCTGTCCGCATTGCGGCGGCCTCGCGCGACCGAACGTGCTGATGTTCAACGACTGGGGCTGGGTCGAGCAGCGGCAGCGAGGGCAAGCGGCTCGGCAGGCGGCTTGGCTGTCGAGCATCGACCGGCCCGTGGTGATCGAGATCGGGGCCGGCACTGCGATTCCGTCGGTGCGCCGCTTCGCGGAGCAGCTGGCGCGCGACAGCGGTGCCCGCATGGTGCGGATCAATCCGCTGGACGCGCGAGTGCCGAAGGACTCGGGCGTCGGCTTGAAGATGGGCGCGCTGGCGGCGCTGGAAGCCATCGACCAGGCATTGGCCTAGACCGCCAGCGCGACCACATGGGTGCGCTTGCTGCAGCCGTACAAGCACGCGATTGGCTGGCAGCTGTACCGCGCGATCACGATGATCAGCACCGGACAGATGACGCCGGCGTACCGCGTTCGGGCGGTGGCCCCTGGAAAGCCCGCCCCGCCGCCGGCGGTTCCCACCCTTCAGGCGGCCGCCAGCCACCCGCGAACAGACGCAGGCTTCCAAACGTCCAGTAGTACGCATCCATGAAAGACACTCCCTGTCTCCGATTGGCCGACGCCGGCCAACCCTGGAGACAAGGGGTCTGCCAACGCTTTAGCAGTACTTGTCAGTCGCCCCGCAAGTTGTTGCTTAACTCGGCGACCCGGGTTGCCCCGGAACAGCTTGCTGCCCAGCTTTCGCTTCCTTCCGTGGCTGGTCAGGCCACGGGACCGCCACCGGCACCGTCACTGGCGCCCTGGTCACGCTGTATCTTCCTGTCCTCCACCTCCCACCGCATGTCCGCCTTCGACCCGCTACGCCGCATCTTCACGTTGCGCGCCAGCGACCGGTAGAGTTCCTGCGTCGCGACCTCGCCGTCGGCGCACGACAGCGAGAAACGGGCGTCGATGCCAACCTGCGCCCCCGCCGCGATCGCATCCTGCTTCGCGCCCAGGTAGACGAACTCCCAGCCATACACATCGGCCTGGTGGCGGATGCGCTCGAACACCTGCTCCCGGGTGTACGTGCAGCTGGCGTTCTCCAGTCCATCGGTGACGATGACGAAGATCACCTTGCCCGGACGCTCGCCTTCCGGCATCGCCGCCAGCCTCGCGCCGAGCTCGTCGATCGTGCGGCCGATCGCATCGAGCAGCGCCGTGGTGCCGCGCGGCACGTAGGTCTCGGCCGTGAGCCGCGGCGCCTGCCGGACCGGCTCGCGCAGGTAGACCACCTCGTACTCGTTGTCGAACTGCGCGAGCGTGACGTTCACGTCGCCGGCATCGTCGACCTGCTCGGCGAGGAAGGCGTTGAAGCCGCCGATGGTGTCGCTGCGCGCGGCCTCCATCGAGCCGGAGCGGTCCAGCACGACGACGATTTCGGTGAGTGTGTTGTGCATCTGTCATTCCTCCGTGGTTGTTGGAGGGAAGACGCAGCGAGCCGGCGGTTTGTGACAGGCGGGACGAAAAGAAAACGCTCAGCCCTTTGCGGGAGGGCAGAGCCAGTCGATGAACTGAGGCACCGACACGGCTGTTCGATCTTTCAGTGGACTCGGATGAAGCTTGCGTGCTGCACGCCCTCGATTTCTGCGCGGCGAAACCTACCTTCCCCGCGCCCCGAATGCCTCCTGATCCACGAACCGTCCGAAGGTTCGAAGCTGTTCGAGCAAGACCTCATCCGCATAGGGACACCCCGTCCTGCCTGGGTCGACCTGCCCGCCCTTGTTCGCAGCCTCCGGCGCATGACCCCCGCCGGAAGCGGCGATGCCCGACAGCTCGGAATAGCCTGGCTGCCACGCGCTCGCATCCGGGAACACTTCGCGCAGGCTGGCCAGGATCTGCATGCCGGCGAAGTCGAAGTCACCGAAGAACCTGACCGGCAGCTCTGCACGGTCGAACAGCCAACTGCCAACCGCGGCGAGACCCGCGGACGCGGACGGGTCAAGCGCAAGCATGTTTCCATGCCCGGCCCGCAGGTAGACACGGCAACCTTCGCGATGACGCAGCCGCCGTGCGCTTCCCTTGAAGCCTGCTGCATAGACAAGCAGGCTCTGCCGCCACTGCGGGCGCCGCGCATCCGCCATGCGTTCGAAGGTCACCAGGTTTTCGACGAACAGCGCCTCTTCGAAGGCGGGCGGTACGTCGACCAGCAGCTGGATCGGCGCCTCCCAGAACTGCCCGCGCGTCGCGCCCATCAGCCGCAGCAGTTCCTCCCTCGCGTCGAGCACTTTCGAGTGGCCGTGGAACACCCGGGCTGACGCCTCGCGTAGTGGCATCGAAACGCCTGACCGGCAGAGTTCACGAAGCGCGTACAGGCATTGCATCGCCTTGTCCGCCGGCACCGTGGCCAGCGCTGGCAGGGGACTACGGCCCAGGTAGTCCACCAGGGCCTGCCGGTTTCCTTCGCCGTCATCGGGCCATTGCCGTTCCAGGTGCGTCACCAGCCGGCGCTGCCAGCGGTCGGCCAGGGGTTGGTAGCCGGCCCACCGGGCCAACGCCTCGAAGTCATTCAACACCAGCCGCGGGTTCCGATCGACGAACCCGGCGAATGCGCGCTCCGGGCCGAGGTCAAGCTGCACCCAGCCCGTTCCCGCCAGCTCGCGCAGCAACATCTCCACCCGGCCTGCAGCCTCGGCATCGACCTGCCCGTGAAGCTCGGGAAGCTCTCGCGCGTCCAGCCTCAGGCGGGCAACGCGAAGCCCGTCAGCGCGGTCCGCCCGGGTCAGAAGGCGCATGGCCAGACGCCGCAGCATCGGATCGTGCAGCGGGCCGGTTTCATCATCCACGGCGCCCGGCTCGGCCGGGACGGGCTCAGGCCTCGCCACCCGTCACCGAACCCGCGACGTCGCTGCCGTCGAACGTCACGTGGCTTCGACGGAGGGCCTCATGCGCGAAGCGGCCCGATTCCCGCGCTTTCTCCGCATGCTCTGCCCAGAGCCGGGCGAGTGGGTCGCGCTTGAGTGTCTTCTCCTGCACCTCGCTCACGAACAGCTCGACGCCATCGCGAGATGCGAGCACCTTCGAGAACGTGAACTCTTTGTCGAACTCGGGCTTGACTGCGCCTGACTTCGAGGTCGGCATCGCCACGACCAGCTGCAGACCCAGGCTGCTGGACAGGAACTTCAGCACGCTGCGCGACCGCGACTCGTCCATCTTCGAGAACGCCTCGTCCGACAGCATCAGGCGCAGCGCCGGCGCGCCGCGGCGGTCGCGGCCGAAGTGCCCGAGCGCATGCGCGAGCACCGCCGCGCGGATCACGTAGAACGGCGTCTCGAGTTCCCCGCCAGAGCCAGTGCCCCAGGTGGAGAGCCGCGTCTGCCCGACCGGACTGTTGCGTACGATGTCGTAGCGGCGGTAGTTGCGGTAATCGGCCAGCTCCTTCAGCGCACGCTCCGAGGCGCCCTGGTCGTTAGCCAGCAGCAGACGCCGGATCTCCTGCGCCGTCTGACGATGCTCGTCGTCCAGGCGGGGCGAATCGAAGATGGAACCTGTGTCCTTATCCAGGCTGTCCACCAGCCCTTCCATCGCCTCGAAGAACTCGAACACCTTCTGCAGCCGCGGCACCCAGGCCCATTCGAGTTCGAACGTGTCCGTACCGAAACGGATGTTCTTCAGTTCGCGGTTGAGCTTCTGCAGCGTCGATGCGCCCTGCCGGACCTCGTCGCGAACCTTGAAACAGAAGCTGGTGGTAAACACCGCGTTGAAGGTGGACTCCGCCTCGCGCAACCGGGCGACGTTCTCCGCCAGGCCGATCGAGCGCTGGCGGCGTATCTGCTCGCCGACCACGCCCTTCAGTCGGATAAGCGGCGGCAGCAGTTCCTCGATGCGATCGAAGGTGCGTGGCGGGTCTGCATAGAGGAAGCGCTCCTGGTCGTTGCGCGCGCCGATCAGATAGGCCTGCACGCTGGCCGATACCTCGCGCAGCAAAACCGGAAGCCGCTCGACGAGGCCAGCCACGCGCTGGCGAAGCGCGTCCAGCGTGACATCGACGCTGTCTGCGAGGTGGCGCGCCTCTTCATGCAACTGGGCCTCGGTGGCGAGCTCGGACGCGCCTTGAACGAAGCGGCCAGCCCATGCCAGCGCAGCCGTGCGCTCAACCTGCAGGCCGGGGATCCGGTCGAGCAGCCCTTTCTCTCTGGCGCGCAGGTCCTTGAGGGTCTTGTTGTTTTCGCCCACCTGCAGCATCTCGGCGTCGTACGCATCCTTCGACTCGCCGATCCGCGCCTCGATCTGCCGGCGCTGGGTCTCGAGGTCCTCGATCGAGGACAGGTCCAGCGCGGCCAGCGCAGTCGCGGCGCCGGCATACTGCGACTGGCACGCACGCAGCGCCTCCATCAGCGGTGCCAGCGGCATGAATGCAGCGCCGTTGAACATGCGTGCAAGCAGCTTCAGCGAGCGTTCGAACGCTTCGAGATTTCGCAGCCCGGCGGCCAGCCGCGCCACTTCGTGCACGCACCAAGCCATGCGGCGCCGGCGCGTCGCCTCGCCGAAGGCCAGGTCGTGGTCGGCCACGCGGCACGCGAACATGCCGTAACCCCGACTGCCGATGCCTTCCTCCATCAGGCCCTGCGGCGTGCGGGCGAGTTCCTCTTCGGAGTCGACCTTGCGCACCCGGCCGTACTGAGCCAGCAGGAAAGCCCTTGCGACCGGATGGGTGCAGGTGAGCTCGTTCAGCACCGCCCTCGCGTCCGGCGTGCGCCCGCGGGTGTCCTCGATCGCCTTGCTGCCCTGCACTACCTTGGGCGAACGGACCGGGTACCTGCGCTTCACCAGCCGCGCGCAGGGCGCCTCGAACCCGGACTCCACGATCAGGGCGAAACGATCACCGCCCATGTAGCCCTCGATCGCATTCTGCCATGTGCTGCCGGCCCTCGGCTCGACCAGCTGCGACAGGATGTGCGGCCGTGCCTCGGGAAGTTCGCGCTTGATCAGTTCCAGCGCTGCATGCACGTCGTTAGGCGCCGGCGAACGACCGGACTGCAGCAGCCGCAATTCCGCATCGCGCTGCGCGCGCTCCTCCTCCAATGCGGTGCGCTGCTGCACGGCGACCGACAATGCCGTGACCACCGCGCCCGAGAGCGCATCGTCATGCCCGCGCAGGCCATGTTCCAGCCGACCGAGCGCAGCGTCAAAAGCCTCGAGGCCGAGGTCCGGGGACGCCTCGTCCAGCCTCGCCGCCTCGCCCAGTGCCTGCTGCAGCCCGGGCCATTGCCGCAGCACGCCCTCCGCGTCCGGGCGCAACTGCGCCACCGCTGCTTCAAGCGTCGGCGCCTGCGAGAGGTCCAGCGCGAGCAACTGCTCGACCTGGACCAGCAGGCTGGCGAGGCCCTTCGCCGCCTGCTCGATACCAGCCCATTGGCGGCGGAACTGCTCCAGCAACGAGCGCACCTCGCTGTCCAGCGCGGCCTTGCGCTGCGCGATCTCGTTTGCAGCAAGCTTCGCCTTGACGCCGTCGAGCTGTTCGCCCAACCGTGCCTGGTCCTCGCGCAGGCGCTGCAGCCGCTCCGCCAGCACCTGGTTGCGCTTCTCCTGGAAAGAGGCCTGCCTGCGCACCGATTCGAGTTCAGTCTCAGCCTCGTCGAGCGAGCGGATCGCATGCGCCATGGTGTGGACGACATAGCGGCGCGACTCGTCTATCACGCGAACAGCTGCGTCCTGCACCCCCTCCAGCCGGTCGATGTTCTGCTGCAGCCGTTCGGCTTCGGCCTTGAGGCCAGCCATCGAGCGCATCAGCTCGCGCATCTTGTCGAGGTCGCGGCTGAAGTCGTGGGCGTCGAGGATCTCGTCGCGCACCAGGTCGTTGACGTTGCCGAGTTCCTTGTACGCCATCGCCTTGACGATGGACTTCGCGGCACGGAAGGCCTCCGGCTCCGACAGCGCCGTCTTGCCCATCATCGCGCCGTACAGGTGAGTGAGGTAGCTGCCCTTGTCCTCGAAGCGCTGCACGACCTGCGGGCCGATGCGCAGCTGGTGCTGCAGGTGAAGGTAGAGGTCCTGCAGGCGCACCGGCGCCTTCGGCATGCCATCGGCGGAAGGCAGCAGCAAATGGTCCAACCCGATCGCCCGCCGGACGATGAAGAACAGGCTGCGCGACAGCACTGCGCGTGCGGTGTCCTCGTGCGCCTCGACGCCGATCAGCGCAGTGAACGGCGCCGCCTTCTCGCCCGCGGCGTCCGAAGGCTCAAGGACCACCGCGACGTAGCTGGTGGAGCGCTTGCGCAGGAAGACCCCGTCGGCCTGCTGGCCGAGCGCATAGGCGGCAAGCGTGCGCGGTTCCTTGCCGCCACGGCGGCTCTGGGTGGACTCGTCCTGGCCGATGTTGAACTGCACCAGGTGATGGTGCGCGGCGGTAAGCAGGGTCTGGATCGAATCGAGCAGGGTCGATTTCCCCGAGCCGGATTCACCGGTGAGCAGCACCGTGTCGGCGAACGGCCACTCCCGCCCCTCTAGCGTGCCCCACTGCCAGGTGACGAGCCGGGCGATCTTCACAGGAGCGTCCCCTGTGGCGGGACGGAACCGCGCGATGACGTGGACATGGACGGAGGCGCGGGCGCGGGCGCGGGCGCGGGCGAGGGCGAGGCGGACGCAGCCGCCGGTACCCTGCCGGCCAGCGCAAGCGCATCCTCGAGCGCCTCGTCACTGACGTAGCTCATCACCGGCCGCAGCACGCTCAGAAGCATCTCCATGCTGCCGGCCCCGTCGCCGTCGTTGAAGCGCACGATGCGGTGCTTGCGCAGGTCGCGCAGCAGCGACAGCCGATCCGCCACCGACGACGGCAGCTGGTGCGCGAGCAGCGACACCACCGCCTGCGACAGTTCTTCCAGGCTGATCACCAGCGCCTCGTTGACCAGTTCCCGTTTGCCGGTCAGCGCTTCGGTGTACAGGAAGCGCAGGGCAATAGCCGCCGCGACGAAGTCGCGCGACAGCCGCGCCTTCAGCCGCTTCACGCCCTCTTCGTCACCGTCCCCGCCTTCCCCCGGCGGATACAGGCGGAAGATCGTCGCATCGACGTCGTGTGCGAGCACGAAGCCGACGGTGGCGAAGTACTCGCGCAACAGCTGCTCGCATTGCACCGCATCGTCGTACAGCGCGGCTTCCGGGCGCGAATATTCCCGCCACAGCACGCCCGACCCGAGCAATCGACCGGCCAGCTCGGCAAAGCGGTCGGGCCGCACGTTGCCGATGCCCTCGGTCTTCAGACGTTCCTCTACCACCTGCTGGATCGACTGCAGCATCGCGGGGACCCGTCAGCCTTCGCCGCGGGCCAGCACCGACAGGTCGGCCTCCAGCTCGTAGTCGTCGGCGGAAAAATAAGGTGTCTCGAACACGCCAGGCTTCCTTCGTGCCTTGACGAAGCGTCGGCCCTCGGTCGAGCGTGCGGCGCCCACCGCATGCAGCACGCGTACCGCTTCCACTGCGTTAGTCACGGGAAGCTCATGCAGCGACACGCGTCCCTTGCGCAGCCAGGGCAGCAGCCCTGCCAGCACCTCCTGGTCGCTGAACGCGAAGGCCTCGGCCTCGGCCCGCCGCATCGCAGCCTCGAGGCGGCTCGCCTCGTCAACCACCAGCGGCGCGAGCGGGCCGTGGTCCAGCTCACGGCCGCGCACGGTCCAGCGCAGGGCCGTTGCCGGCAGCCGGAGCTCTGCCGTGCCCAGGCGCACGGCCAGCGCATCGAGCAGCGTGTCGCGCTCCGGCGGCGGCCGTTCCTTCAGCACACCCATCGCGCGGCCCAGCGGCGAGTCTGCACCGTAGTCCAGCGACAGGGCCTGCCGCAGCAGGCTGGTGAACCGGCGCACGTAGTTGTTCATCTCCGAACGCAGCATCGGCAGCTTCAGGTTGCACGCCGCCTCGACCATGCCCTCGATACGGTCGCACAGCCAGAGGGAGGGGCTGCGCTGCTGCACCTCTCCTTCCAGCCAGGCCGCGCGCTGCAGCAGGTTCGCGTCGATGCCCTGGCGGACCTCGTCCGGCAACTGGCGCACCTGCTCGAGCAGCTCGACGATCTGCCCGCGGTGGCGCTCTGCCGAGTCCGCGACCAGCCTCACCGCGTATTCCTTCGCGAAGCGCTTCTCGATGAACTCGTTGAACTCGTTCCACGCGACCTTCTGCTCCAGCGCCTCGCGCGTGAGGCTCTGGATCAGCAGGCGGAAGTATTCGATGTCGTCCTGCAGGTCCTGCACCACGCGGGTGGCGAAGTCATGGCCGTCGAGCAGCTCGTCGACATCCTGGCTGGCCACGAAGGCCGCGATCGCCTTCTTCGCCGAGCGCATGTTCCGCTGCCGGGTACGCGCCCGCGAGTTGTCGAGGCTGGACAGCACCTCGGACACCTCCTTGCCAGCGCGGGTCATCTTCAGGGTCGGCTTCAGGTCGATCGGGTCCCGGTAGTCCTCGATCCAGCCGTGCTCCTTGAGCTTGCGCAGAAGCTCGCCTGCGTAGGTGCGCTCCTCCTCGGCGGAGACGGTACGACCCGGCGCGAACACGACCCCGCGCAGCGAGGGATCGGCGAGGACCTGGAACACGATGGCCAGCACGAGGTCGCGAGTCAGCGCCTCGGAATAGTCGGCATTCGGACCCTGCACCCGGTCGTAAAGGCTGCGCAACACGGCGGCACAGCACTCCCGGTCCGCATGCGTCAGCGGACGGAAGAAATGTTCACGCTTGCCGGTGAAGAAGGCGTTGGTCATGTCCTAACCGGGTACCGCCGGCAGTTCGGCACGCACCACGCCAGTGGCGCTCATCGCCTTGAGCAGCGCAGCGTCTAGCGTGGCCAGCGGCAGGTTCCGACGCAGAGCCAGTTCGAGGTAGGCCGCGTCGTAGGTGCTCAACGCGTGCAGCGCCGCGAGGTCGTCGACCACCCTCATCGCCACCGGTTCGCGATCGACGTTGAGGCGCAAGGCCTGGGCACGTGCCACCAACTCGCGGCGCTTGGCATCTCCGATGCGCCGCCGCCGTTGCGCGCTGAGCAGCAGGTTGCCCACTTCCAGCAGCCAGAGCGCAGGTACCCATACGGGAAGGGCTGCGGTCGCCTGCAGCGCGGCCTCGGTGTACGGCGTGGCCTCGTCGGGCAGGAACCATGCAGCGCTGACGGAGGCGTCCACCACCATGCCGCCGGCGCCGGGTGCGCTCAACGGCGGCCCTCATTGATGAGATCACGCACCTTCAGGCCGCGCAGGCTGACGCCCTCGCGCGCGGCGCGCAGCTCGGCCACGGCATCCTGGGCGCGGCCGCTGCTGTCATGGGTGCCTGGCAAGCCCAGTTGTGCGACGACCTTCCCCCGACGGGTGATCGCGATGACTTCGCCTTGCTGCACGCGGTCGATCAATTCGGACAGGCGGTTCTTGGCTTCGAACAGGGCGACTTCGGTCATGGGCACGCTCCATGGAGGGCGAGACGCGATTATGGCCAGATAGATGGCCATGTGCAACGGGAGGATCCCAGCCCATGAGTCTTCGGCGTCCGCGATCGCCTCGCGGACACGCTTTCGGGTCAAGCGCTTCGAGGCGTCGCGCGTGGGAATATCCATGTCCATGCGCGCGAGCTCGGCGCTCAGCTGATCGCAGTCGTGCGACTGGTATATCAGTGGCGATGCACAGCGCGACTGCAGTCGTCTTCCTGAACATGATCTCTTCCCCATCCCGTTGTTCCCGCGACCGTTGCCGCGGGACGCGCTGGCGGGAAACAACTCCCGTCGGCTGCACGCAAGGATCAGAGGCGAGAGGCTCATGGGCTGACCCTGTGCGGATGAGGTGATTGCAGTCTGTCGGGCGACTGTCGAATCGTGGCCAAGCGGCGGTCGCACCTGCGAAAACGCGGTGCGAGGCCAGGCCATCACCCACTACGCTCGCGTCTGGCAAACCGGTCGTCAGACCAGGATCACGAGTTCACTGTACTGGGCGAGCACGGCATCTGACGTCACGAGCCTCAGGGGTTCGGCCAGCGCCTGTGCCAGCAGGAGCCTGTCGAAAGGGTCATTGTGGTGGAGTTCGAGCGCACCGACGCCAGCGGCATGCGAGGCCCGCACGGGCAGTTCGATGAAGCCGCTGGGCTCGATAGCCGCCGCGAGTTCATGTGGGTCAGCCGCCAGCTTGCCCAGGCGCGCCTTTATGGCCGCTTCCCAGATCGAAGCGGCCGACACGTAGCCTCGTCCGCGGCTTCGATCAGACGGCGTGCCGCCGGCTTGAGCAGTGGCGAGGCGGCTGCCGCCCACAGGAAGCCATGGGTGTCCAGCAGCAGGCGCATCAGCGGCCTTCGAAGCCCGCCAGAACCTCGTCCGGCAACGGTGCGTCAAAGTCGTCTGGAACGGTCAGCTTCCCCTTGAGCAGTCCGAACTTGATCCGGCGTTTGCGCGGCTCGAGCCGGGTGATGCGCACGAGCGGCTTGCCGTTGCGGCTGACCACGACATCCTCACCCGAAGCCGCCTTGTCGACCAGGTGCGACAGGTGAGTCTTGGCGTCGTAGATGTTGACGGTTTCCATGGTTCGGGTTTTCGTACGTGACAAGTCAGACCAAGGCTAGTCTTGCCAGAGAGCCTGTGCAAGAGTGAATCGTCCTCAGCCAGACTGATCCAGCTTGTCCAGAGGCGCCAGTGCGCGCTCAGGGTTGCCGCGTGCCGCGCGGTTCTCGAACCGCAGCCGGTCTTGTTTCAGCGTCGAGGGCGGCCTATGCTTACGCCATATGTCACGCCAGCAGACGGAGGCTCCCATGACCGAACGGCACGCTTCATTGTTCCGCAACGGCCGCAACCAGGCGGTACGCATCCCGCGCGAGTTCGAGATGGATGGCACCGAGGTACTGATGCGCAAGGAAGGTGACCGCCTGATCATCACACCCATCCGCAGGAATCGCCTGCTGGAGTTGCTGGCTTCCTGGGAGCCGCTGGACGAGGGCCTGCCGCCGGTCGAAGACTGCCCGCCGCAGACCCGCGAAGCATTCTGATGGCCGAGCCCATCTGGATGCTGGACACCAACACGCTGTCTGACCTGATCCGCAACCCCAAGGGAGCACTTATCCAGCGCCTGAGCAGCATCGAACCTGATGCGGTTTCCACCAGCATCGTCGTGGCCTGCGAGCTGCGTTTCGGTGCCAGGCGCAAGGGCTCGGATGCGCTGACAAGTCGGGTCGAGCAACTGCTTGGCGCCTTGACGGTACTTCCGTTCGACGAGCCTGCCGACCAGCACTATGCGGACATTCGCACGGCGCTGGAGCGTGCAGGCACCCCGCTCGGCAGCCAGGACCTGTTCATCGCCGCGCATGCGCGCTCTCGCGGCATGACGCTGGTGACGCACAACACGCGTGAGTTCGAGCGGGTGCCAGGGCTGAACGTGGAAGATTGGATGACATCAGCGACCTGAGACGGCGTGCGCTCGCACACGAGCACGACGGCGATTTTGCAAAAAGCGCTCAGCCCTCTCCGGACCCCTTCGCCAGCGCCCGCAGGATGGACTGCACCCGCCCCGCCGACGGCGACTGCGGTTCGGCCAGGCGCAGGACCCGGGCCAGGCACTGGTCGCAACGCGATACGTGGCGGACATCGCGGAGGAAGCCATCGGGCTGCCGCACGCGCTCGTCGGACGCAGTGGCGAGCAGCGCCTGCAGGGTGGCGTCGTCCGGATGCGAGGGCGCGACCCGCTTGCGGCTGAACAGCGGCATCTCTGCCCGCATCGCGCGACGCTCCTCGACGGCCGGCGCCGCCGCGTCCATCTCCCCGCCGCTCGGCATGTCCGACACCTGGAAGAGGTCGGGCGGCGGCCGCATCGGCACGCGACGCAGAAGGCCGGCCATCAGCGCGAGGTCGAGCAGGGCCTGGCGGCAGGTGCGGCAGGTCTCCAGGTGGAAGCTCTCGACCGTCACGGAGCCGCCGCTGTCGGTGCCGAGCAGCATCGCATGCAGCTCGGCCGCCTCGAGGTGTCCGCGGGTGATCATCGGCGATTCCCCCGCGGCCTCATGCCAGCACCCACGGGCGCTCGCCCAGCTTCGACGACAGGCAATCGCGCAGCGCCCGGGTGCCCCGGGACACCCGCTGCGCCGCGTTCGCCTGCGACAGCCCGAGGACGGCCGCGATCGACCGCTGGTCGAGCTCGTCCTGGTAGCGGCAGGCGACCGCCTGTTGATGCTCGATGCTCAGCGCGCCGTAGCACTCGGCGAGGAAGGCGCGGACCTCGGCGAGCAGGGCCTCGCCTTCCGGGTCGTCGTGCGCCGGCGGAAGGTCGATCGCGGTGGCGGTGGGTGCCTCGTCATCGTCCGGGAAGGGGTCATGGTCCGGACGGAACTGGGCACGTGCGAACGAGAGGGCTTCGTTGCGCACGACCTCGCGCAGGAAGGGTTCGAACTTCGTTCCCTGCCAGGTGCGCAGGCGACGGCCGTCGTCCTCGAGCAGCTTCACGAAGACGCGCTGGGTGATGTCGTCGGCGTCGTGGTGCCCAAGCGGGCCTAGACCACAACCTCGTCGTTGGCAGGAGGAATGTTGATCAAGGAGGAGGCAAGCTACATCGGGAGGGGTGCGGCCGTTAAAGCGACAGCCTGGCAGAGTTGACCCGTCATGACTGGCCTT
>JBIITW010000230.1:0-7271 GCA_044340265.1 Burkholderiales bacterium
CGACTGGCCGTACATCGTGCAGGCCGAAGGCGGCCGCAGGCTGGTCGAGCTGCCGCAGTTCCAGCCGCTGCAGGACGCGACCTTCTACGAGCCCCGGCATTCGCATGTGCGCGTGCTGAAGACGTGGAAGGAGGAGTTCGATGCAATGCATGCCGAAGGCACGCTGGTCACGCTGACCGTGCATCCGCGCGGCGACTACGGATCGGGACGTGCGGCACGGGCACGGATCGTCGAGGACTTCCTCGGCTACATGGCCGGCCGGCCGGGCACCCGCTTCATGACCTGTCGCGAGCTGGCGACCTGGTGGCTGGCGAACCAGCCGGGCACGCTGGAAGGCATGCCGCCCGGCTGAACCGACGCATGCCCCGGCCGCCGCGGGCCGGTCAGATGTCCTTCGCGATGCGCTTGACCAGCTTGCCGTACGACTCGTAGTCGGCGCGAAGCAGCGCACCGAACTGCTCGGGCGTGAGCACCGTCGGCTCCATGCCCTGCCGTGTCCATGCATCGCGTCCGTCGGCCGAGGCCAGCACCTTGCCGACAGACCCGTTCAGCCGTGCCACCACCTCGCGCGGGGTGGATACCGGCGCGACGATGCCCTGCCAGCCGGTCATCGAGTATCCGGGAAGCCCGGACTCCGCGATGGTCGGCGTGTCGGGCAGCGCCGGAATGCGCTTCGGGCCGGTGACCGCGATCGCACGCAGGCGCCCCGACTTCACGTGCGGCAGCAGGAACACCGGGCTGTTCCACATCAGGTGGATGCTGCCGCCGGTGAGGTCGACCAGCGCCGAGTTGCCGCCGCCACGGTAGGGCACGTGCAGGATCTCGACATTGCCCATCGCGCCGAACAGCACGCCGGCGAGGTGGAACGCGCTGCCGACACCGTTCGACCCATAGGCCATCTCGCCCGGGCGCTTGCGCGCGAGCGCCAGCACCTCGCGCACGTTCTTCGCCGGCAGCGACGGATGGGCCACCATGAGGAACGAGAACTCGCCGATCAGCGCAACCGGCGCGAAATCGCGCAGCGGATCGAACTGCACCTTCTGCAGCCAGGGCGTGGCGACGATGCCGGACCCGGGCCCGGCGAGCAGCGTGTAGCCATCGGGCGCCGCCTTCGCCACCGCCTCGGCGGCGATCGCGCCGGTCGCGCCCGGACGATTCTCCACGACCACCGCCTGCCCGTACTCCTCGGACAGGCGCTGCGCGAGGAAACGGCCGTTGATGTCGATCGAGGTGCCCGGCGCATAGCCGATCAGGATGCGGATCGCCTTGCCCGGCCACCGGTCCGAGGACTGCGCCGATGCAGGCAGGCTGGCGGTGGTCGCGCATGCAGTGGCTGCGCAGAGCATCACGGCGGCGGACGGGAACCTGCGGACGGTACGGATCATGGGAGGCCTGCCGGTGACGATGGTTCGATCGGCCCACGATACAAGGGCCCTGCACGCAGCGTCAATCGGCGCGCGCTCGCGCCGCTGCCCTGCCGGCTACTCCTGCTCCACGCCCGCCCGTTTGATCACCTTCGCCCACTTCACGATCTCGGCATTGACGAACGCCTGGAACTGCTCGGGTGACCCGCCGCCTGCATCGCCGCCCTGGCTGCGCACCATCTCGCGCACCTTCGCATCGCCCAGCGCACGCACCATCTCGGCATTGACCTGGCGCACCAGGTCCGCGGGCATCGCAGCCGGCCCGAACAGGCCGAACCAGGCCAGCGCCTCATAACCGGACAGCGTCTCGGCGATGGCGGGCACCTCGGGCAGCACGTCCGAGCGCTTTGCCGAGGTCACGCCGAGCGCGCGCAGGCGCCCGCTCTTCAGGTGCGGCATCGCGGTGGTGATGTTGGGGAACATGCTCATCACGTTGCCGCCGATCACGTCGGTCATGCCGGGCGTGCTGCCCTTGTACGGGATGTGCAGCATGTCGACGCCACCGAGGTCGGCGAACAGCACGCCGGCCAGGTGCTGCGAGAAGCCGGTGCCCGCCGACGCGTAGGTGACCTGCCCCGGCTTCGCCCGTGCCAGCGCGACCATGTCCTTCACCGACTTCGCCGGGAAGGACGGGTGCACCACCAGCGCGTTGGGCACGCTGGCGACCAGCATCAGCGCAGTGAAATCACGCACCGGATGGTAGGAGAGCGTCTTGCGCAGGCTGAGGTTGATCGCATGCGTGCCGCTGTGGCCCATCAGCACCGTGTAGCCATCGGGCGGTGCACGCATCGCCAGTTCGACGCCGATGATGCCGCTCGCGCCGGCGCGGTTCTCGACGACGAACGGCTGGCCGAGGTTCTCGGCCATCTTCTGCACCACCGCGCGGGTGAGGATGTCGGTGCCGCCGCCTGGCGGACCAGGCACGATCGCGCGCACCGGACGGTTGGGCCAGGCCTGCGCCGCGACCGTGCCGCACGCGGTCAGCAGCACCAACGCTCCGAGCAGGGACCGCCCCGAAGGCTTCGACACTGGCAGCGCCATGGTCAGATCACCTTGCCGGGATTCATGATCCCGCGGGGGTCGAGCACCGCCTTGAGCCGGCGCATCACCTCGAGTTCCACCGCGCTCTTGTAGTGCGGCAACTCGGCCACCTTGGCCTGTCCGATGCCGTGCTCGGCACTGATCGAGCCGGAACGCTCGTGCACCAGGCGGAACACCACCTCGTTGACGTCGGTGGCCGCGATCGCGACCGGATCGTCGCGCATGCGTCCGGGCACGTAGCAGTTGTAGTGCAGGTTGCCATCGCCGATGTGCCCGAAGCACACCACGCGCGCGCCGGGGAACGCGGCCTCCAGCCGCGCACCGGCCTCGTCGATGAACATCGGGATGTCGCTGGTGGGCACCGAAATGTCGTGCCGGTACAGCAGCCCTTCGTTCTTCGATGCGTCGGGGATCGATTCACGGATGCGCCACAGGGCCTGCGCCTGCGCATCGCTCTCGGCGAGCACCGCATCGCTGACCAGTCCGGCCTCGACGGCATCGCCCAGCGCCTGTTCGAGCGCCGGCCGCAGGTCGGACTCGTTGCGCGGATCATCGACGTTGGTCAGCACGTACCACGGCGAGGCAGCCCCGAGCGGGTCGCGCGTGCCGGGTATGTGGGCGAGCACCAGCTCGATGCTGAACCGCGAAATCAGTTCGAACGCACTGACCCGGTTGCCGACCTGCTCGCGCAGCCGGGCGAGCAGCGCGATCGCGGCGGCCGGATCGGGAACCGCGGCGAACGCCGTCACCGAGGTACGCGGCATCGGAAACACCTTCAGCACGGCACCGGTGATCACGCCCAGCGTGCCCTCGGAACCGATGAACAGCTGCTTGAGGTCGTAACCGGTGTTGTCCTTGCGCAGCCCGCGCAGGCCGCCGAGCACGCTGCCGTCGGCCAGCACCACTTCTAGCCCGAGCGTGAGGTCGCGCGTGTTGCCGTAGCGCAGCACGTTGACGCCACCCGCGTTGGTCGCGAGGTTGCCGCCGATCTGGCAGCTGCCCTCGGCACCCAGGGACAGCGGGAACAGCCGGCCGGCCGCCGCGGCCGCCTGCTGCACCGTGGCCAGCACGCAACCGGCCTCGACGGTGATCGTGTCGTTGAGCGGATCGAGTGCGAGCACCCGGTTCATCCGTGCGAGCGACAGCACGATCGAGCGACCATCCATCGTCGGCGTCGCCCCACCGCACATGCCCGTGTTGCCGCCCTGCGCGACCACGGCGATGCCGTCCTCGGCACAGATGCGCACGACAGCCGCGACTTCGGCGGTGTCCGCCGGGCGGACCACCGCGATCGCGCGACCTTTGTAGAAGCCTCGCCAGTCGCTCAGTGCCGGCGCGACATCGGCCGGATCGACGAGCACGTTCGCGCCGCCGACGGCCTGCGCCAGTCGCTCGACGAGCGCCGCCACCGCGGCCGCCGGATATTCCGTGTGTGGTTCCATTATTGCCTGCCTGACTGGTTCAAGATCCGTCGCTGTGCGCGGTGCAACCGCACGAACCTGATGGTACCGGTCCGAGGAAGCGTCCGGGAGGCGCGGACAACTTGCCCCGTTCAGCCCGCGCCGTGCTCGATCAATGACTTCAGCGTATCGAAGTTCGCCGCATCCATCGCGATCTCGCGCGCGTTGATCCGGCGGTCGAGTTCGGTGACGGCGTCGTTCGCCGGCGTCGGGATGCCCAGTTCGCGCCCCTTCGCCGAGACCAGGCCGCTGATCCAGGCGATCTCGCTGACCCGGCCCTTCAGGTGGTCATGGATCGGTGCGGTGCGACCGCCGCCGACATGCGACATCAGCGTCTTCATGGTGGTGATCAGGTTCTCGTCGCTGGAGCCGGCGAACTCGTCGGCGCGGATGCCGAACAGCGGCTGCATCCGGTAGCCCAGCGCCGCACCGACCGCCATCGATTCGCGGCCGAGCCTGACCGACACGTCGTACATGCCGGGCAGTGCCACCGCTTCGAAATTGCGCAGGCCGAGCAGGCTGAACGGCCCCATGGTCATCGAATTGGCGATCAGCTTGGTCCACTTCGCGCCAGCGATGTTGTTGCTCACCTCGCAGCGGCCGACGTTGCCCATGAGCGCGGCGATGTCGCGCGCCCGCTGCGTGTAGCTGCCGTCGAGCTCGCCCACGGTGAACCAGGTGCCTTCGCGCGTGGTGTTGCGCTGGATGCGGCCCGGGGTGAACAGTTCGGCCTGCAGTTCGACCACGCAGCCGACCACCCGCGAGGCGCCGATGATCGACGCAATGGCGTCGTCGTTCATCCCGTTCTGGGTGCCGACCAGGGTGCCACCGGGTTTCAGGAACGGCTTGATGAACTCGGCCAGCCAGCGGGTGTCGTTCGACTTCGCCGCGAGCAGCACGATATCGAAGGTGACGTTCTCGGCGGCGACGTCGCACAGGTCGAGCGCCTTCACCGGCACATGGAAGGCCGAGTCCTTGAACTGCACATGCAGGCCGTGCGCCTTCATGGCCTGCACATGCGCCGGCCACTGGTCTATCAGCGTCACGTCATGGCCGGCGAGGGTGAGGTCGGCGCCCACTGCGCTGCCGATGGCACCGGTACCGAGTACGGCGATCTTTGTCTTCATGCCCGCGAAACTAGGGCAGCAACCGCGGTACGTCAAGCACCACCGGAGCACCGTCAACCACGGCCTCACCCGCGAAGGCCCGTATGCCGCGAGCCTTGCTGCGCAGTGCCGCATCGCCGTACAGGTTCGTGGTCGCCATCGAAGCGTGGCCGAGCACGCTGCCCACCACGCCGGGGGACACCTTCTCGATTGCATGGATGGCGAAGGTGTGGCGCATCCAGTGTGCAGAACCGAGGGCGACGCGCGCGGCGCCTCGCGCACCATCGGCCTGCAGGTTCCTGCTGGCTGCGGCGAACACCCGTTTCAGCTCTCGATACAGTTGTGCATCTGGCAGGCGCGCCCCGGCCCGGGTCGCCGCTGAGCGGGTGCGAGAGGCGATGGCCGCGATCAGCGGCGCGTCCGGCGGACTGGCGCGCGGGTCTGCCGGCAGTCCGCGAACAGCCAGGTCTTCATCGAGGTGGCGCATCACCGGTTCGACGACCGGCACTTCACGGATGCGCCCGCCCTTCCCCCTGACGGTGAGTACCCAGCACGGTTCGCCGTCGAACATCTCTTCCCGGAAATCGCCGAGGTTCGCGGCCAGCAGCTCGGCCCGCCGCAAGCCGGTGTGGTAGAGCAGCTCGGTGATCAGGCGCATCCGGCTGCGGCGCACCGGATCGGCAAACGCATCGACCGCGTGCCGTATCGCCTCCCATTGCCCATGGGTGAACGCCCTGGAGAGGTCGAGCGTCGGCGCGCGCCCGGGCCGGGGCAGCGCCTTCCAGGGGTTGGCCATCAGATACTGTTTCGAGACCAGCCAGTCGAACAGCGCAGAGACGATCGTCAACGCGGTGCGCTGGCTGCACGCCGACAACGGCCCGGACAGCGGGCGCCAGGCCGGGCTCCAGCGCTCGACGTTGCGCGGGGCGAGCCATGCGGAAGGAGGCGCCTTCAGGAAGGCAGCGTACAGCGAGCAGTCGTCCGCGGTGATCGAGGACAGCGCCGTCCTTCGTTCGAGCACGCACCACAACAGCAGGCGCTCGGCCTCCCGCCGGTAGGCGCGATGGGTGTTGTCGTTCGTCGCTCGCGCAGCGAGCCAGGCGGCGATCGCCTCGTAGTCGTCGCGAACCCTGATCTGCAGCCGTGCGGGCTCGGCGCGCAGGCGGCCCTGGCTGCCGTCCAGTTCGCGCGGCACCAGGAAGCGTTCGAGCGGGGCGATCTCGGTGCGCACTGCGCGCTGCCCCAGCAGATCGCGGGCACTGCCCAGGCGCTCGCGCGGCACCATTGCCGTGGAGATCAGTGCGAGTCCCTCGACGCCGGCACAGGGCGCAAGCCAGCGCCGCAACCGGGCTGCCTTCTCGGCACCGATGCCGGGCACGGACTCCCACCAGCGGTAGCCGGTGTTCATGCGAGTGACCAGCTCACCCAGCGTCGGGATGCCAGCGGCGATCAGGTGTACGGCCAGGCGTGGCGGCAGCCAGGCCTCGACCGCATGCCCGGGACGGGGTTCCGGCCGCACGCGCGCCTGGAGAAACTCGAGCGCCTCGCGCTGCAGTGCGCGCAGGCGCAACGTGCGCTGCCGTCGTCGATCGGGCCCTGGCCGCCCCCATTGCTGCTGGAACAGTTCGATCAGCTCCGCTTCGCCATAGAAGCCTCGCGGATCGACGCTGCGCCGGAAGTCCTCCAGCGATGGCGCGTCATCGGGTGGGGGTACGAGGCGCGCCGGATCGATCGCCAGTGCACGCGCGTAACGAGGCAGTCCGTGCTGCATCGCCAGCGCGCGCAGGGCGTCGCGGACACGCTGCACCGTGTGCTTCGGGCTTGCATCGCCCGCGCCCTCTTCGAGATAGCGCCCGGCGAGCGTCGGAAGGGGAAGCCCTTCCAGGTAGCCCCGAAAGAATGCGAAGTGGCGAAGGGAAAGGTGAGCGTCCATGCGTATCTCGCCCGGATCGTATGCTTGATAACAGGAATTATCAAGCATCACTTTCAGAACCCGGGATGCCGCGGCACCCGCCTGCCGGTCAGCGCGACCGGCTTCCAGGCCTGCTGCTGGAGTCTGCTGCGTGCGTACTTATCTTGATTAAAGCAGATTAACTAGTTTGCAGATATCATTCGGCCCCTTCGAGCTCCACCACACTGGACGACTTCATCCCATGCCGACCCTGAACGCCGTAGAAAAGCGCATCGCTGCACTCCAGAAACTCGCTGAAAGCATCAAGCAGAAAGGCAAGGCTCCCGCG
>JBIITW010000043.1:0-25755 GCA_044340265.1 Burkholderiales bacterium
GCTCCACCGGCTTCGATGCGCGGCCCGACGGCGGTACCTGGCTGAATGAAGGCGTGCCGTTCTCGTCCACCGAGCGGAACACGTCGTTGCCGCGACCGGAGGCTGCGGGTGGCAACGGCTGGGCGGTCAGCGGCTGGACGTCGCTGCCGGGGCTGCCGGGGCTGCCCGGGCTGCCGCGTGGCGCGACGGGGGCCGCAGCGGTACCCGCAGGCTGCTGCGACCACGCGGCCGGCGCAACGGGCAGGCTCGCGAACAGGACCAGACACAGGCCGATGGCCCGCTTCGCCAGTGCCTCATGACGCGTGAAGGCGCGACACCGGGCCGCGCGACACGAGGCCTCGCGCGGCAGGCCGTTCACCGTTCGCCACCGGCGGCCGGGACGAGCACCTCACGATTGCCGTTGGTCTGCATCGCAGAGACCAGACCGGCGCGTTCCATTTGCTCGATCAGCCGCGCCGAGCGGTTGTAGCCGATGCGCAGGTGCCGCTGCACCAGCGAGATCGATGGACGGCGCGTCTTGAGCACGATGGCCACCGCTTCGTCGTAAAGCACATCGGTCTCGGCATCGGCCGACGCGGCGACGCCTTCGCCGCCTGCCCCGCCCTCCTCGAGCGAATCGCCGGCCAGCACCGCGGGATCGTACTGCGGCGCCCCGAGCTTCTTCAGGTAGTCGACGACGCGATGCACTTCATCGTCGGACACGAAGGCGCCATGCACGCGCAGCGGATAGCCGGTGCCGGGCGGCAGGTAGAGCATGTCGCCCTGGCCGAGCAGCGCCTCGGCGCCCATCTGGTCGAGGATGGTGCGCGAGTCGATCTTGCTCGATACCTGGAACGCGATGCGCGTCGGGATGTTGGCCTTGATCAGGCCGGTGATCACGTCGACCGACGGCCGTTGCGTGGCAAGGATCAGGTGCACGCCGGCTGCACGTGCCTTCTGTGCGAGGCGTGCGATCAGTTCCTCGACCTTCTTGCCGACCACCATCATCAGGTCGGCGAGTTCGTCGATCACCACCACGATCAGCGGCAACGGCTGCAGGGGATCCGGCGGCGGCACCGTCGAGCGGATCGATTCGGGATCCTCGCCGCTGCCCAGGCGCGAACTGATCATCGCCGCTTCCGCCTCTTTGGCGGCGGCCGCCTCGAGCGGATCGACCAGCGGCGTGCCGGCCTTCTCGGCCTCGCGGATCTTCGCGTTCAGGCCGGCCACGTTGCGCACGCCGAGCGCAGACATCAGCTTGTAGCGCCGGTCCATCTCGCCCACGCACCAGTTGAGCGCGACCGCGGCCTTGGTCATGTCGGTCACCACCGGGGACAGCAGGTGCGGGATGCCCTCGTAGATCGACAGTTCGAGCATCTTCGGGTCGATCATGATCATGCGCACTTCGGCGGCAGTCGACTTGTAGACCAGGGACAGGATCATCGCGTTGATGCCGACCGACTTGCCCGATCCGGTGGTGCCGGCGACCAGCAGGTGCGGCATCTTCGCCAGGTCGGCGACCATCGGCTTGCCCCCGATATCCTTGCCCAGCGCGACCGTCAGCGAGGAAGGATTGTCGGCATAGACCTGCGAGGACAGGATCTCGGACAGGCGCACCATCTGCCGCTTCGGATTCGGGATCTCGAGGCCCATGCAGGTCTTGCCCGGGATGGTCTCGATCACGCGGATGCTCGCCACCGACAGCGCGCGGGCGAGGTCACGCATCAGGCTCACCACCTGGCTGCCCTTGACGCCGGTCGCAGGCTCGACCTCGTAGCGGGTGATGACCGGTCCGGGATAGGCTGCGACCACCTTGACCTCGACGCCGAAGTCGGCAAGCTTCTTCTCGATCAGCCGCGAGGTGAACTCGAGCGTGTCGTTGCCCACCACCTCGACCTGGACCTCGGCCTCGTCGAGCAGGTTCAGCGGTGGCAGCGGCGAATCGGGAAGATCGGCAAACAGCTTGGTCTGCTTGGCCTTGATCTTCTCCTTCTCGACCCGTACCGACGGCGCGACCTCGACCTTCGGCGGCTCGATGCGCACCGGCTCATGGTGCTCGAAGCGCTTGCGTTCGACCTCGACCACTACCTCGCGCTGCACCGCAGCCTGCGCGCCGATCTTCCGGTCCTGCCGCTCGTGCCATTTGCCGAGCGTCCATTCGAAGCCATGCTCGATCGCAGCGCCGGTGTTCTCGATCAGGACCATCAGCGACAGGTTGGTGAACAGGCTGAAGCCGACCGCCATCATCACCAGGAACATCAGGGTGGCGCCGGTGAAACCGAGCGCGGCCGACACTGCCCCGCTCAACATGAGTCCCACCATGCCACCGGGTGCGAGGGGCAGCGCCGCGGTGTGGCTGTACAGGCGCAGTGCCTCGAGGGCACTGCTGCCCGTCAGCAGCAGCAGGAAACCTGCGACGACGACGGCGAGGTGGGCACGCTCCACGTTCAACCGTTCGTCCAGCCTGCGGTAAACCCACCATATGAGGTAGAGGCAGAAGCCGAGCCACCACCAGGCCGACATGCCGAACAGCCACAACAGCAGGTCCGCCACCCAGGCACCGACTGCGCCACCGGCATTGCGGATCCCGCTCACCTGTGCGCTGTGCGACCAGCCCGGATCGCCGCGGTCGAAGGTGTAGAGCACCATCGCCAGGTAGATCACCGCCGCAACCAGGCCGAGCCACCACGACTCGCGCAGCAGGCCCGCGATGCGGCCCGGCGTCAGCGTGAGGGCAGAAGGTTCAGGCGCCTTGCGTGCAGCTTGGGACAAACGACCGGTCTCCGGGAAGCGGGCAACCCGCATCCCGGAGTATACCGGCGGCCGGCCTGCCGCCTGGCCAGCGAAAAACGAGACCCGTGTCAGACTCGGATAACAATAATCCGGGTCAGAGACGATTTGCGCTCGGGCGCAAATCGTCTCTGACCCGGATTATTTTCGTTAAATCGTCTCTGACCCGGATTATCTGTTTCGGATCAGCGGGCGGATTCGGCGAGGTTCTCGTGCAGTACGATCACCGTGCCGCGGAAGCTGACATGGTTCATCTCGACCAGGTCCTTCATCACCCGGCTGACCATCTCGCGCGAGGCGCCGATCATGCGGGCGATGTCCTGCTTGGTCAGGCGGCGCTTGATGATCAGTTTGCCATCGACCGTCTCTTCGGCCATGTCGAGCAGCACGCGTGCGACCCGTCCGTAGACATCCATCAGCGCCAGGCTCTCGATCTTCTTGTCGGCCTCGCGCAGGCGGCGCACGAGTTCCTTCATGAACGCGAGGGCCATGTCGAAGTTCTGCGACAGGAATCGCTTGAAGTCGTCCTTGTTCACCACCACGAACTCGGAGACTTCCATCGTCTCGATGTTCGCCGAGCGCGGGTGGTCGTCGACCAGCGACATCTCGCCGAAGAACTGGCCGGGGCCGAGCATCGACAGGATGACTTCCTTGCCCTCTTCGTCGCTGATGCCGACCTTGATGCGGCCGGAAGCGATGATGTAGAGCGAGTCGGTGTCGTCGCCCTGGGACATGATCACCGCGTTCTTCGGAAACTTCTTCTGGCGCGCGGTCGATGCGAGTTGTTCCAGGTGCTCCTGCGGCAACGCCGCGAAGAACGGGACCTGGCGCAGGGTGGCGATGACGGCGGTAGCAGGGGGCACGGAGAACCTCGGTCGCGGGATCGTCTGGTCGAGTGCGGCATCCCGGTCACCGCGTTGAACTGCCTCGGAAAGGCTGGCCGGGCTGCGTGGCGACGGGCGCGGGGCAATGTTGGTGGACTGCATCTTGATTACTACCCCGCAATTATGGTGGGAGTATAGCGTCAGCAGGAAGCGGCACGTCCGGGTTCGCAAGGAAATCCGTCACACTCGCTGCTTGTTGTCTGACTAACGGCGCAACCCGGCAGCACTTTAGCCACGCCATGGCAAAGTCCCCCGGACCGCGCCCCGATGGGTCCTGGCATCACCGCCCAACGCTCACGTAACACCCTGAATTTCCAGCAAGATCAGGGATCCAGCAGGTGCGTTTCCGCGTCCCGCGTGTACAATCGCGGCCTGCCATATCGGGAGTGCCCCATGTCCGCCAAGCCTGTCCGCCACATCCGGCTGCTGATCCTCGGTTCCGGCCCCGCCGGATACACGGCGGCCGTCTATGCCGCCCGCGCCAACCTGAAGCCGGTGATCGTTTCCGGCTACGCCCAGGGCGGCCAGCTGATGACCACCACCGACGTCGACAACTGGCCCGCCGATCCGGACGGCGTCCAGGGTCCGGACCTGATGGACCGCTTCACCCGCCATGCCGAGCGGTTCGGCACCGAGATCGTGTTCGACCAGATCAACAAGGTCGACCTGCAGCGCCGTCCGCTGTGGCTCGAGGGCGACAACGGCATCTACACCTGCGACGCCCTGATCATCGCCACCGGCGCCTCGGCGAAGTACCTGGGCATCGAATCCGAGCAGGCCCTGCTCGGCCGTGGCGTCTCCGGATGCGCCACCTGCGACGGCTTCTTCTTCAAGGGCCAGGACGTGGCGGTGGTCGGCGGCGGCAACACCGCGGTCGAGGAAGCGCTGTACCTGTCGAACATCGCGAAGACCGTCACCATGATCCACCGGCGGGACAAGTTCCGCTCCGAGAAGATCCTGATCGACCGCGTGCTCGAGAAGGCGAAGACCGGCAACATCCGCATCGAGTGGAACCACGAGGTCGACGAAGTGCTCGGTGACGACAAGGGCGTCACCGGCGTGCGCATCCGCTCGACCCAGACCACCGAGACCAAGGATCTCGTGGTGCACGGCGTATTCATCGCGATCGGCCATACGCCGAACACCGGCATCTTCGAAGGCCAGCTCGACATGAAGGGCGGC
Organism: Burkholderiales bacterium; assembly: GCA_044340265.1. Lineage (GTDB taxonomy): Bacteria > Pseudomonadota > Gammaproteobacteria > Burkholderiales > CAIKXV01 > CAIKXV01. The sequence continues at coordinate 4,836 of JBIITW010000043.1, forward strand.
TACATCGTCACCCGCAGCGGCACCGAGGGCAACGCCACCGCCACCTCGGTGGCCGGCGTGTTCGCCGCCGGCGACGTGCAGGACCATGTCTACCGCCAGGCGATCACCAGCGCCGGCACCGGCTGCATGGCCGCGCTCGATGCCGAGCGCTACCTCGACGCGCTGAAGTAACGGCTCCGGCTGGCGATGAGGGTTGCCGATGGACGACCGGTTCAAGCGACTGCGCGCGGTCACCATCGGCACCGGCGCCCGTGCGCGCAAGGGCACTGCCAGCCGCGGCACTGAGCGTCCGCCGCCCCTCGCCGCGGTGACGCGGCCGGCGGTCGACACGTCCGACACCGCCCTGTTCAGGGCGGCAGTGGTCGATGCCCTGCCGATCCCGGATCCGGGACGCGTCGTGCCGCCGCCCCCGAGGCTGCGCCCGCTGCCGCTGCAGCGCTGGGCCGACGAGCGCGCGGTGCTGGCAGACAGCCTGAGCGATCATGTCACCTGGGAATTCGACCTGCAGACCGGTGAACAGCTCGCGTTCAAGCGCGACGGGGTGTCGCCGCTGGTGTTCCGGAAGCTGCGCCGGGGACACTGGATCCTGCAGGGAGAGATCGACCTGCACGGCATGACCCGCGACGAGGCACGGGTACACCTCGCCGCATTCCTGTCCGAGTGCGTGCGCCGCGGCGTGCGCTGCATCCGGGTGATCCATGGCAAGGGGCTGCGTTCGCGCAACCGCGAGCCGGTGCTGAAGACGAAGGTCGCGCAGTGGCTCGCCCAGCGCGACGAGGTACTGGCGTTCTGCGAGGCGACGCCGCGCGACGGCGGTGGCGGGGCGATGTTCGTGCTGCTGAAGGCACGCGAACGCGGCTGAAGGCTCAGATCGCCGCTTCGCCCGTCTCGCCGGTCCGGATGCGGATCGCCTGCTGGATATCGTAGACGAAGATCTTGCCGTCGCCGATCTTCCCGGTGCGCGCCGCCCGGCTGATCGCCTCGATCGCCGCATCGAGCAGCGCGTCCGGCACGACCACCTCGACCTTCACCTTGGGCAGGAAGTCGATCGCATACTCGGCACCCCGATAGAGTTCGGTGTGTCCCTTCTGGCGGCCGAACCCCTTGACCTCGCCCACGGTGAGGCCACTTGCGCCGATCTCGGACAGCGCCTCGCGGACCTCTTCGAGCTTGAACGGCTTGATGATCGCTTCGATCTTCTTCATCGACGGCTCCTTGGGATCAGCGGGAGAACCTGCTTGCGGCCGCTCAGTGGCGGAATCGGTTGGTGATCGGGTAGCGCCAGTCCTTGCCGAACCCGCGCGGGGTGACCCGGATGCCGACCGGCGACTGGCGGCGCTTGTATTCCGCCACCCGGATCAGGCGCACCGCCTGCTCGACCGCCGCGCGGTCGAACCCGGCGGCGACGATCTCCTCGGGCGACTGGTCGCGCTCGACATAGGCCTCGATGATGCCGTCGAGCACGTCGTATTCGGGCAGGCTGTCCTGGTCGGTCTGGTCGGGCCGCAGTTCCGCGCTGGGCGGACGATCGATGATCCGCTGCGGGATCACTTCGCCGTTGCGGTTGCGCCAGCGGGAGAGCCGATAGACCAGCGTCTTCGAGATGTCCTTGAGGACCGCGAAGCCGCCGGCCATGTCGCCATACAGCGTCGCATAGCCGGCGCTCATCTCGCTCTTGTTGCCGGTGGTGAGCACGATGGAGCCGAACTTGTTGGACAGGGCCATCAGCAGCGTGCCGCGGATGCGCGCCTGCAGGTTCTCTTCGGTGGTGTCGGGCCTGGTGCCGGCCAGCTCCGGCGCCAGGGTATCGAGGAAGGCGTCGAACACCGGCCGGATCGCGAGCTCGCTGTAGCGCACGCCCAGCGTCTTCACCATCTCGCGCGAATCGTCGACGCTCATGCCGGCGGTGTACTGCGAAGGCATCATCACTGCATGCAGCTTGTCCGCGCCGATCGCATCGACGGCCACCGCCAGCGTGAGCGCCGAATCGATGCCGCCCGAAAGGCCGAGCAGCGCGCCCGGAAAGCCGTTCTTGCCGACGTAGTCGCGCACGCCCAGGCACAGTGCGCGGTACACCTCTTCCTCGAGCTCGAGCTCGGGCAGGCAGGGGCCGGGCAGCAGCTGCCCGCGGTCGAACTCGACCAGCCCGAGCTGTTCCTCGAACCAGGGCATCTGCAGCGCGAGCGCGCCGCCGGAGCCCATCGCGAACGAGGCGCCGTCGAACACCAGTTCATCCTGCCCGCAGACATGATTCACGAACACCACCGGCAGGCCGGTCTCGGCCACCCGCTTGCGCACCACGTCGTAGCGCGCCCTCTGCTTCTGCACATGGTAGGGCGAAGCATTGAGCACGAGCAGGCACTGCGCGCCCGCCTCGCGCGCTGCGAGCGGCGCCGGGGCCGGGCCGGACTCGTCGGCCACCGCGTGTTCGCCGTGCGGGAACGGCCGCGGCTCGCCATGCGCCCTGCCCTGCGGACCCCAGACATCCTCGCAGATGTTGATGCCGAAGCGCACGCCCTCGTGCTCGAACACGCACGGCGTGTCGTCGGCATCGAAGTAGCGCTGCTCGTCGAACACCGTGTAGTTGGGCAGGTTGCGCTTGTGGTAGCGCGCGATCACCCGGCCGTCGCGCAGCACGGAGGCGGCGTTGTAGCGCCGTCCGTCGACGGCCCGCGGGTGCCCGATGACGATGGTGATCGACGGCGCCTCGCGCGCCACTTTCTCGACCGCTTCATCACAGTACCGGTAGAAGTCTTCCCGCAGCAGCAGGTCTTCCGGCGGGTAGCCGCAGATGGCCAGTTCGGGGGTGACCAGCAGCGTCGCCCCGGCCGCCTGCGCTGAATGCGCCGCACCGACAATGCGTGCCGCATTGCCTGCGAGGTCGCCGAGAGTTAGATTGAGTTGTGCCAGCGCTATCTTCACAACAGGAACTATATCATCGAGCCAACTGCTGACCGCCTGCCGGACGCGTTGACGCCTTCCCAGGTGATCGAGGTCCACCGGTCGATCGCCGACATCGACGCGGCGGCCTGGAACCGCCTCTCGGGCGAACAACTGTTCCTGCGCCACGAGTTCCTGCATGCGCTCGAAGCGACCGGCTGTGCCTCGCCGGACACCGGCTGGACGCCGCGCTTCCTCACCCTGCACCGCGATGGCGTGCTGACGGGCGCGATGCCGCTTTACGAGAAGACCCATTCGTATGGTGAATACGTGTTCGACTGGGCCTGGGCCGATGCCTACGAGCGCAGCGGCCTGCGCTACTTCCCCAAGCTGCTGAGCGCGGTACCGTTCACGCCGGTCGGCGGGCCACGGCTGCTGGCCGGGACGGTCGAGGATCGCGAACTGCTCGCCGCCGGGGCGCTGGCACTGGCACGCAAGCTCGGCGTGTCCTCGCTGCACCTGCTCTATCCGCAGGCCCTCGACCGGCCGGCGCTCGCAGGTGCCGGCCTGATGGAGCGCCAGGGCGTGCAGTTTCACTGGCACAACCGCGGCTGTGCCCCGGACGCAGCCGACGACGGCACCCGCTACGCCGACTTCGACGCCTTCCTGGCGACGATGAACCACGACAAGCGCAAGAAAGTGAAGCAGGAACGGCGCAAGGTGCGCGAGGCCGGCATCACCTACCGCTGGAAGCGCGGCACCGGGATCACCGAGGGCGACTGGGCCTTCTTCCATCGCTGCTATTCGGACACCTACCGCCGCCACGGCCACTCGCCCTACCTGTCGCTCGACTTCTTCCTGCGCGTCGCCCAGGCCCTGCCCGACCATTTCGTGCTGATCCTGGGCGAGCGCAGCGATGCGGGGCAGGTGCAGCCGGTGGCCTGCGCGCTCGACGTGCATTCGGGCGACCGCGTCTACGGCCGCTACTGGGGTGCCACCGAACTGCACTCGGGGCTGCATTTCGAGACCTGCTACTACCAGTCGATCGAATACTGCATCGCGCAGCGGGTGTCGGTGTTCGAAGGTGGCGCCCAGGGCGAACACAAGCTCGCCCGCGGACTGACCCCGGTGGTCACCCACTCGGCCCACTGGCTCGCCCACCCCCAGTTCGCGCGCGCGGTCGAGGACTTCCTGGCGCGCGAGGCGCGCGGCATCGCGCACTATGTCGACGAGCTGAACGAACACACCCCGTTCCGTGCCCGGCCGCAATGCGATAATCCGCCACCCGGGTAATGGTCCAGACGATGAACTTCTGCAGCGAATGCGGCTCGCGTGTGTCCCTGAAGGTGCCGGCCGGCGATGCGCTGCCGCGCTTCGTCTGCGACGCCTGCAGCACCATCCACTACCAGAATCCGAAGATGGTGGTCGGCTGCATCCCCGAATGGGACGACCGCATCCTGCTCTGCCGCCGCGCGATCGAGCCGCGGCGCGGCTACTGGACGGTGCCGGCCGGGTTCATGGAAAACGGCGAGACCACGATGCAGGGCGCCATGCGCGAGACGCTGGAAGAGGCCAATGCACGGGTCGAACTGCTGCACCTGTACGCGATGTACAACATCCCGCACATCAGCCAGGTCTACCTGCTGTTCCGCGCACGCCTGCTCGACCTCGACTTCTGCGCGGGCGAGGAATCGCTCGAGGTGAAGCTGTTCACCGAGGCCGAGGTGCCGTGGCCGGAAATCGCCTTCGCGACCGTGCGCAACACGCTCACCCACTATTTCGAAGACCGCCGGCGCGGCAGCTTCGGCATGCACATCGGCACCATCGAGCCGCCGGCGCGGCCTGCCGCAGCCTAGGCATCGGCAGCGCGGCGGGCACGCACGGCGCCCGCCGCTTCAAGGGTCCTACATCCGCAGCAGCTTCTTCGCGTTGCCGTTCAGGATCTTGATCCGGTCTTCGGTCGACAGCGGCACGTCCTTCATCCACTCGGTGCCGGGCGCGTTCTCGCAGTACGGGTAGTCGATGCCGAACAGGATGCGGTCGATGCCCATCTCCATCACCGTGCACAGCAGCGCGGCATGCGAGAAGGCGCCGCTGGTGGTGAGCCAGAAGTTGTTGCGGAAGGTCTCGCGGAAGTACAGCGGCGTGTTGCCCGAGCGCGACATCGTCATGTCGATGCGCCAGAGCAGGAACGGCAGGCCCTCGCCTAGGTGGCCGCAGATGATCTTCAGCTTCGGATGGGTCTCGAACACGCGCGACAGCACCAGGCGCAGGCACTGGGTGCCGGTCTCCACGCCAAAGCCCCAGCCGGCGTTGGTGATCGACGGGAACTCCTTCACGTAGTCCTTGTAGTAGGCCTCGATCACCGCCGGATGCGGACGCGACGGGTGGATGTAGATCGGCACGTCGAGCGCCTCGGCCCGCTCGAAGATCGGCCAGAAGCGCTTGTCATCGATGAACAGCCCGTTGGTCAGGCCGTGCACCATCGCGCCCTTCATGCCGAGCTTGGTCACGCAGCGCTCCAGTTCGTCGGCCGCGGCCTTCGGGTCCACCGCCGGCAGCGTCGCGAAGCCCGCGAAGCGGCTCGGATTGCGGTCGATGATCTGCTTCAGGCGGTCGTTCACCCGCTGCGCGATCGGCACCGCGGTCGCGGCATCCAGGCGGTGCGTGCCGGGGGCGGCATGCGACAGCACCTGGACGTCGACGCCGGCCTCGTCCATCAGGCGGATGCGCTCGTCGTCCATGTCGAGCAGGCGCTTGCCCATCTTCGGCTGCGCTTCATAGCCTTCGAACAGATTCGACAGTTCGGCGTCGAAATAGTGTTCTTCAAGCGCGATGACCTGCGGGCGCTGGGTCGTTGATGCGGGTGTCGACATGGGCGCGGCTCCTCGTTGGGAAATCGATGACGGCGCCGACATTACACCGACTGCGCGTTCGGTGCGCGACGCGGGGCGACCGGAGTGAGCAGGATCGCCACGGCCAGGGTGGCGCCCGCCATCGCCAGTGCCGAACCGAAGCCCCCGGTCCAGGCGACCAGCCGTTCGGCCACCAGCGGCCCGGCCACCTGCCCGAGCGCGAACCAGGACGTCATCACCGCGAACAGGCGGGTCGCGTGCGCCGGCTCGACCTGCCGGGCGACGCGCAGCGCGGTCAGCGTGATCAGCACGAAGGTACCGCCGACCAGCACGGCCGACAGCGCGATGGCGAGGGGGTGCGACGACAGCGCCGGCGCGGCGATGCCCACCGCCTGCGCGACCAGTGCTGCGCGCAGCTGCCGGTCGTCGGGCGTGCGCAGGCGCAGCGTGAGCAGGGTCGAGGTCGCCGCCGCGAACCCGACCAGCGGCCAGAACCCGGCATACAGCCAGGATGCGGCGCCGGAGCCGGCCAGCGCCTCGCGCGCCATCAGCGGCAGGAAGGTGGCCGGCACGATGTAGGCGAACCCTGCCAGCCCGTAGGCGACCACCAGCCGGCGCGCCGGCGTCCCGAACGGCGTGCGGTCCGCTGCAGCGGCAGGCGCCGAGGCGCCGGCACGCGGCCGGTAGAAGCGCCAGACGCCGATCGTGGCCAGGGCGGAAGCCACGCCGATCAGGATCCAGGATGCGCGGGCGCTGGCGCCCGCCATCACCATCGCCAGGCAGGCGAGCCCGGTGAGGGCGATGCCGCAGCCGATGCCGGTGAACACGAACGCGCCCCAGCGCGGTTCGCCGGCTTCGGCCAGCCGGTTGAACATCCAGGTGGCGGCGAAGATCAGCACCCAGGCGCTGGTCAGCCCGGTCAGGAAGCGCAGCACGAACCAGAGCCACAGGCTGTCCGTGAAGCCCATCGCCAGGGTGCCCAGCGTGACCCCGACCAGGCCGGCGCGGATCGCCCGGTGGGTGGCGGAGGTCATCGCCATCGCCAGCGCCGAACCGGCGAGATAGCCGAGGTAGTTGGCCGATGCGAGCGCGGCCCCGGCCGCGAGCGACAGCCCGCTGTCGGCCTGCATCATCGGCAGCAGCGGCGTGAATGCGAAGCGGCCGATGGCCATCGCCACTGCCAGGGTGAACATGCCGGCGATGGCGAGCGCGGCCGGGGACGCAGCGGCTGGGGACGCGTGGTTGCCGTAGGTTGCCAAGTGCAGGATTCCGGGACGCGCTGCCGGCGATTGCCTACAATCGAGGGATATCGAGGTCGAGGGGGCCGGAACCTGCGAGTGTACGAAGCTTCCAATGCTTCCGCCCGCGGGTCGCACCCATGTGCACTGGCAGCCCGGCCCGGCCCTGCGCATCCGTGCGCCCTCCGGAGGAAACGCGATGAAACCCGAGATGCCGTCCGCCAAAGCCGCCTTCCAGTGGGACGACCCGCTGCGCTTCGGCGACCTGCTGTCCGACGAGGAGCGGATGATCCGCGACTCGGCCCGCGAGTACTGCCAGGGCCGGCTGATGCCGCGGGTGCTGATGGCCAATCGTCACGAGACCTTCGACCGCGAGATCTTCAACGAGATGGGCGAGATGGGCTTCCTCGGCGCCACGCTCGACGGCTACGGCTGCGCCGGCGTCAACTACGTGAGCTACGGCCTGATCTCGCGCGAGGTGGAACGCGTCGACTCCGGCTACCGGTCGGCGTTCTCGGTGCAGTCGTCGCTGGCGATGTACCCGATCCATGCCTACGGCAGCGAGGCACAGAAAGAGAAGTTCCTGCCGCGCATGCAGAAGGGTGAATGGGTCGGCTGCTTCGGCCTGACCGAACCCGACCACGGCTCGGACCCCGCCGGAATGACCACCCGCGGGCGCAAGGTCGACGGCGGCTACATCCTGAACGGCGCGAAGAACTGGATCACCAATTCGCCGATCGCCGATGTCGCAGTGGTCTGGGGCAAGGATGACGGCGGCGTGATCCGCGGCTACCTGGTCGAGAAGGGCATGAAGGGCTTCACTGCGCCCAAGATCGAAGGCAAGTTCAGCCTGCGCGCCTCGATCACCGGCATGCTGTCGTTCCAGGACGTGTTCATCCCGGACGAGAACGTGCTGCCCGGGGTCACCGGCCTGAAGGGCCCGTTCAGCTGCCTGAACCGCGCGCGCTACGGCATTGCCTGGGGCGCGCTCGGCGCAGCCGAGTTCTGCTGGCATGCGGCGCGCCAGTACACGATGGACCGCAAGCAGTTCGGCCGGCCGCTCGCCGCCAACCAGCTGATCCAGAAGAAGCTGGCCGACATGCAGACCGAGATCACCATCGGCCTGCATGCGGTGCTGCAACTGGGCAGGCTGATGGATGCGCACCAGCTCACGCCCGAGATGGTGTCGCTGCTCAAGCGCAACTCGTGCGGCAAGGCGCTCGAGATCGCACGCACCGCGCGCGACATGCATGGCGGCAACGGCATCGCCGATGAATACCACGTGATCCGGCATGTGATGAACCTCGAAGCGGTGAACACCTACGAGGGCACGCACGACATCCATGCGCTGATCCTCGGGCGCGCGCAGACCGGAATTCCCGCGTTCGGCGGATGAGCGGGCCACTGCAGGGATGCCGGGTGCTGGACCTGTCGCGGGTGCTGGCAGGTCCATGGTGCGGCCAGAACCTGGCCGACCTCGGCGCGGAAGTGATCAAGGTCGAGCGTCCGGGGGCCGGCGACGACACGCGCGGCTGGGGTCCGCCATTCGCGAAGGATGCCGCCGGTGAACCGACCCGCGAGTCGGCCTACTTCCTGTCGACCAACCGCGGCAAGCGCTCGATCACGCTGGACATCGCATCAGCGGAAGGCCAGGCCATCGCGCAGGAACTCGCCGCGAAGTCGGACATCCTGCTCGAGAACTACAAGGTCGGCGGGCTCGCGAAGTACGGGCTCGACTATCCGGCGCTCTCGCAATCCTGCCCGCGGCTGATCTACTGTTCGATCACCGGCTTCGGGCAGACCGGGCCCTACCGCGAACGTGCGGGCTACGACTTCCTGATGCAGGGCATGGGTGGGCTGATGAGCATCACCGGCGAACCGGACGACATGCCCGGTGGCGGCCCGCTGAAGGCCGGGGTCGCGGTGACCGACATCATCACCGGCCAGTACGCGACGATCTCGGTGCTGGCGGCACTCCAGGCTCGGCATGCGACCGGCGTCGGCCAGCACATCGACCTCGCGCTGTTCGACGTGCAGGTGGCCTACCTGTCCAACCAGGCGATGCACTACCTGGTGTCGGGGGAGAACCCGCCGCGCATCGGCAACGGCCATCCGAGCATCGTGCCCTACCAGACGTTCCGCGCGAAGGATGGCAGCATCATCGTCGCCACCGGCAATGACAGCCAGTACCGCAAGCTGTGCGCGGTGATCGGCGCGGCCGGGCTGGCCGATGATCCACGCTTCCTGCGCAATGCCGACCGGGTGCGCAACCGGTCCGTGCTGGTGCCGCTGCTGGCCGCGCCGATCGCAGGCGAGACGATGGACCACTGGATCGCCGAACTCGAGAAGGCCGGCGTACCCTGCGGCCCGATCAACACCATGGACCGGGTGTTCGCCGATCCGCAGGCACAGGCACGCGGCCTGTCGATGAGGCTGCCGCACCCTTCAGCCGGCGAAGTGCCGACGATCGCCAGCCCGATGCGCTTCTCCGGGACTCCGGTCGAGCATCGGCGCCCCCCGTTGCTGGGCGAGCACACCGATGCCGTGCTCGGTGAACTGCTCGGGCGCTCGGCTGCGGACATCGAAGCCTTGCGCAGCCGCGGCGTCATCTGACCGCGGCCGGATCTCTGCCCGATTACTTGTTGGCGAAGAAGCGAACCCCGTAGTTGCAGGGGTTGACCTTGCAGTCAGCCATGATCACGCGCAGCGTGAAACGGCCGGTCCATTTCGGACGTGCGTTGACGATCGGGATGTCGTCGGTCGATGTGTCCTGCGAGATCTCGTTGCCGCGCTCGTCGAGCAGCACCAGGTCCAGGTCGCGGCAGTCGTTGTCGCACACGCCATGGATGCGGTAATCGACTTCCTTCACCAGGAAGATGGTCCAGTCGGTGCGCTGGCCGTTGCGCAGCGAGCCGGTGAGGTCGCGCGCGGCCTGGGCCATGTTGCGCTCGTCCATGCGCCCGCTCAGGCGCTGCAGCTGCGAGTCGATGGCGCTCTGCTGGGCGATGGCGGGGCTCATGCCGGCTGCGATCAAGCCGACAGCGGCAAGGGTACGGAACATTCTCTTGATTTGCACGATGGCCTCTTGTTGGGTCGTTACCGGAGAGTATCAACCTTCCCGGTTGCAGGCACGACGGACGTTTCCCTGACATCTTGCGACGATCCGTTCAACGCAGCTCTTTGGTTATCGACCACCGGCAGGATTTCTTTAGCCCCTTCAGCCGATCAGAAGCGCAAATAGACCGAGAAGTGGAGCTTCACATGGCCGCGCGAAGTGCCCTGGGTGCCGGGTGATCCGGGCAGGCCGTCGAGCACGTAAGCCAGGTCGGTCGATACGTCGAGCTGGCGCTGCCAGTTCCAGCGTGCGCCGATGCCGGCGCTCGATGCAGACTGGCCGCCGGTGATCGCGCCCGGCACGGGCGCCGGCGCGGCGCGCTGGTAGGCGTAGCCATGGTCGAGGAACACCACCGGCCGCACGCCGGCGAGCAGCGCCGGTCCGATGCCTTCGAGCGTGGCGCTGTAGCCCCGCTCGCCCGCGTACTCGCGCTCACGCAGTCCGCGTACCGATGCAACACCGCCGAGGCCGAACTGCTCACCGGCGATCAGGTAGTCGCCGGTGACCTGCCCGCGCAGCCGGGTCGACAGCACCCAGGTGCCCCATGTGTAGTTCGCGTCGAAGCCGACACGCCAGGCGTTCCAGTCGTCGGTCGCGCCGGCGCGTGCCGCGGCGAAGTTGCCGCTGTCGCTGCCGCTGATGTTGACGGCATGCTCGACATAGCCACTCGCGCCACCCCACTGCCGCTCGGCACGGGCCTGGTAGCGCAGCGAGAGCGGCCGGGTGGTCACCGGCGTGCCGGGCAGCACCAGCCCGGGCGCACCGACGGTGTTGTCGAAACCGCGCACATCGTAGGCGACCGACAGCAGCTGTGTGGTGTCGGCGACGCGTGGCAGGGTATAGGTGATGCGCGCGCCGTAGAACTTGCCGCGGCCGCTGACGTTGAACGGCAGCCCGCCGACCGGGATCGAACCCGTGTCGATGTCGGACTGTACGTAGTAGGCGGCCACCTGGCTGCTCAACGCGTACACGGGCAGGCTGTAGTACGCGGCATACTGCTGGACCGCATCGAGATTCTCGGGCGACGTCGTGTAGGCGAGCGTGCCGACATGGTCGCGATCGAACAGGTTGCTGTTCTGGTAGCCCAGGGTCAGCCGGGTGTAGCCGGTGTTCCGGTTCACCAGGTTGTACTCGTCACGCGAGTTGCCGACGATGCCGGCGAAGAACTGGCTGGGCTTCACGTCGCGCACGACCACGTCGGCATCCAGCGCGTCGGACGCCTTGCTCTCGCGCATGGTGACCGTCAGCCGCTTGGCCGGATGCTCGTTGGCGAGCGAGAGCTGGCGCGCGAGTTCGACCACGTCGGGCGACACCCCGGGAGCCAGTGCCGGCAGGCTGCGCATGATGTTCGCCGCGGTGAAGTGCCGGTTGCCGGAGACGTTCACCGCGCCCAGCGAAAAACGCAGCACCTCGAGCCGGACCACGCCACCTTCCGGCCGCTGCGCCGGCACGATGACGCGATGGAACGCGAAGCCGCGTTCACGCATCGCATTCTCGAGCGCGAGCGCGCCCGCTTCCAGCGATGACAGGCTGCGATGTTCGCCCAGATGCGCACTGAGCACTGCAGCGGTCTCTTCGGCGCCCAGCGGGTTCGGCCCGGTGACGTCATAGCGCGTGACCACCAGCAGGATGTCGCCAGACGCTGCTGCCGCCGCTGCCGGTGCGGAACGCGGGCCCGGCGCGTCGGCCGCGAAGGAAGCCGCGGGCGCACCGAGCACGGCGGCGGCCATGCCTCCGACCAGACCCGGAACGAGACCCGGCACAAGGCGACCGGCCATGCAGACACGCTTTCGACGATTCATCTCACCTCGCAGGCGGTGCTGCCGGCTTCGCTGCCGAGGCCGATCAGCGGCAGGACCCGCACCTTCGAGCCCGGGATGTCCGGCGTCGGGAACGGGTCGTTGAACAGGAACGCGGGAAGGCTTGAAAAACGTACCGGACGCTTGCTGCCTTCGCCCAGGAAGCCTGATTCGAGCGGCCCCAGGTCGACCACCCCGTCGGGCCCGAACAGGCTGACGTTGCCATTGCGCACGCCGACATACAAGCCCGCAGGCGTGTCTTCGAACACCGCAAGCGCGAACAGCCGCTCGAAGTCGATCTTGACCTGGTCGGGCCTGGGCGCCGTCTCGTCCCTGAAGAAATCCGGCACCGTCTCGAGCAGCAAGGCCTGACGCATACCGGGGTTGTAGACGCCCGCCCGTTCGAGCGGCACGTCGAACTCGACCGGATCCAGCACGAACATGATCGTTCGCGCCCAGACGAACGCGTAGGTGGACTGGGCACTGCAGTCGCTGGCCACGCAGTGTTCGGCCAGCCGCATGTCGAGGCCGGTGCCGCGTACGCCGATGGTCGCCGTGGTGGTCTGGAATCGCACCGAGCGCGGGTTGCGTGCGGCGATCTGGCCGGTCAGCGCGCGCAGGCCGCCGGTGAGCAGGCGCACCACGAAGCGTTCTTCCGCCGGTTGCTGCGGACGGAAGCGCACATCCTCGAGCCGCAGGTCGGACGCCGCGGACAGCGTGATCACGGAGCGGTCGCGGAACGCGAGCACCACCCATGACGCCGCGGCGGTGCGCACCGTCTCGCCGGCGAACAGCGCGGCGTCGAGCGCCAGCGCCCGCGACGTGCCGGCGGCGTTGATCGCCACCGCACCGCCGGAGATCGCGCCGATGCGCGCGATCACGGACTCCTGCGGCAGCCCCTTCGGGGCGATGCGGGCCGCTCGCTGCTCGCTGCGGCAATCGCCTTCGCACAACCGTGCATCGAACTCGGTGCCACGCACGCCGATCGTGGCGGTGCTGGTCTGCAGCCGCATGCGGTCGGGACCGGCCTTGCTGACCAGCCCGGTGATCGTGCGCAGGCCGCCGCGCAGCAGCTGCATCGCGATGTTTTCCTCGCCGGGACGCTGCGAGAACTGGGTGACGGCGAACTGGGTGTTCGGGCGCAGCGTCATCCGCGTACCGTCGCGCAGGCCGATCTGCGCGAAGCCGCGTGCGCTGGTGCTGATGACCTCGCCCTGCCCGATCGCATCACCCGGCAGCAGGAAACGCGCAGGCTCGCCGCGGCGCTGCGCACTCACTGCGCCCTGCGCGAAGGTGACTTCGCCCACGGGAGCGTCGGCGGCGGTGCCGGCCGCCGACGGCCCCTGGGCCTGCAGCGATGCGCTGCCCGCGCCGAGCAGCATGGCAAGCAGCACGGCACGTGCGCGTCGCTGCACCCATCGCCACAGGACAGCCGTGGAAGGCGGCAAGGACATGTTCAACGGCATAGCGGCAGCCTCCGGCCGAGGAGAACCAGCAGCAGTTCCTGTCCGGCATCGCCCTCCAGGGTCTGGTCCGACTGGTCGCGCAGCGCCAGCAGCAGGTTTCCGAAATCGAAGGGCAGCAGCGCGCTGCCGCCTGGCGCCTGCGCAGCCGGCCCGCCGGAAGGCGCAAGGATGTTCGCCAGCGGCACCAGCACGCCGTTGTTCGCGATACCGACATCGATGCCGGGATTCAGGAACGGGTCGGACACGAGGTTGGTGAAGGTGCAGGTGAAGGCGGGACCGCACGAGAAGTTGACGATGTTGATCGCGCCGTTGCCGAACACCGCATCGGTGTTGCTTCCACTGCCGCCGACCAGGCTGATGCCACCGCTGGTACCCAGCGCCATCTGCGGGTCGGGCGTGGTGATCGCGGCATAGGCATTGCTGCCGCTGCCCCCCTGGATCAGCACGCTGTTGACCGTCTCGCTGCCGGTGACAAGGATGGTCTGCGGGCCGAAGCTCTGGATCAGGGCGAAGGTGTCCGGCCCGCTGCCGCCCAGCACCTGGATCGGACCGGTGGACAGGATGGTCTGCACCAGGGGGTCGAGCGACGCGCTGCCGCCCGCGCCCCCGGCGACCGTGATGCCGGCCGGGATCGCGCTCGGCGTGAGGATGCTGATCGTCTGGTTGCCGGAGGAGTCCAGCTTCGCCGTGGCTGCGCTGGTGGCACCGCCCTGGATGATGATCGAGCGCGCGAAGATGTCCTGGTTCACCCCCTTGATCAGCGACGGCCCGAGCGCGGCGCCAGCGCCGATCAGGATGCGTCCGTCGCGCACCCCCTGCATCAGCTCGGGATAATCGGCTTCGATCAGCTGGTTGCCCCCGGCCTCGATCCGCGCCGTGCCGGTGCCCAGCGCCACGACCTTCAGGCTGTGGCCGGCCGAGATGCCGTTGGTGGTGTGGATCGACTGGTTGCCGCCGGCGACGAGCTCGGCGTTGCCGGTGGCCGATGCAGTCGTGCTCACCTCGAGCGAGCGCACCGCGGTGAGTGTCTGCGCGTCCGCCGCGGAGATCTTCGCGATGCCGCTGCCGCCGGTGGCCTGCACGACCACCCCGCCGCCGGAGGAGGCGAAGGTCTGGCTGCCCTGCGGATTGGCGATCTGCGCCAGGCCGCCGCCGGACGACGCGCGCACGATGATGCCGCCGTTCGCGGTGACCGTCTGCATGCCGGAGTTGCCGCTGTCCAGCGTGGCGGTGCCACCACCGCCCGAGGCGAGCACGTTGAGCGCACCCGACACGGTCACCGTCTGCACACCGGCGCCGCGGTTGACCACGCCGACGCTGCCTGCGGAATGCGCGTTGTCGATGGTCAGCGCACTGGCGTTCACGGTCTGGCCGCCGCTGCCCTGCTGCGCGATCGCGGCGTGGAAGGTGCTGGCGATCGGGCTGTCGACGGTGTTGGCACCGGCGCTGGTGCCGACCTGGATGCTGCCGGCGTTGATCGTCTGGTTGGCACCGGTATTGATGATGCCGCTCTGTGCATGGTCGGCGCCGCTGCGGATGGTCAGCGCGCCGGTGCTGATCGCCTGGTTGCCCGACGCGTTGGTGATCCGTGCACCGGCGTCGTTGCCGGCGCCGGCGGTGCCGGTGCGGCCGATCAGCGTCGTGTTGCCGGCGTTGACGGTCTGGTTGCCTGCGGCCTCGATCAATGCAAAGGTTCCGGCCGCGGTGCCGCCAGTGAGCAGCGTCGTGCCCGCGTTCAGGGACTGCGAGCCGCCGCTGGTGATCTTCGCCCACGACTGCACATCGGCACCGCCGGTCAGCGTGAGGTTGCCCAGGTTCAGGATCTGGTTGCCCGCACTGCGGATCTCCGCCACCGAGTTCGAGCCTGCGCCGCCGGTGAGCGTGGTCGGGTTGGTGGAGCCGAAGGTCTGCGTCCCGCCCGACACGATGCGCACCGAGGCAGAGCTGGTGCCGGCAAGGCCACCGGCGGTCATCGTGAGCGAGGTCGGATCGATGAACTGCGAGGCCGAGCCGGTCGAGAGGATCTGCGCATCCGCGCCACCGCCGGTGCCGGCAACCAGGCTGGTGGCCGCCGTGCGGATGTCCTGGCCAGCTCCGCTGATCAGCGCGTAGCCGCCGACGGCGGCGCTGCCGGTCATCGCCAGGCTGGTCGCCGAGGTCACCCGCTGGGTGCCGACAGCGGTGATCTCGGCAAACGCGTTGGTGCCGCTGCCGGCGGCGATGGCGATCGTGTTGATCGGGTCGAAGTTGCAGCAGATATAGCTCGGGCCGCCGATCACCTGCTCGCTCGCGCTGGTGCTCGCGATGCGCGCATGGGCATCGCTGCCGGTGCCGCCCGTCACGTTGAGCGCGTTGATCGGTTCGACGCGCTGCTGGCCGCCGGTGGAACGCAGCTCCACGGCGGAGCGGCTGCCGCTGCCACCGAGCAGGCTCACCGTATCGGTGCGATAGAAATTGCAGCACGTGAACGGATCGCCGATGTTCTGCGTACCCGGACCGCTGTTGTGCACCAGCACCACGCCATCATCACCTGCGCCACCGGTGAGCACGACCGAGGTCCGCGCCTGCAGCCGCTGGCCTCCGCTGCCGGTCTGCAGCACCGACACCGACGCCGCCTCGGAGCCGCCGAGCGTACCGCCGCCGGTCAGCACGATGCTGGTCGAGGCCTGCAACGTCTGCCGGCCGGTGCCATCCGACTCGACATTGACCCGGGAACCCGCACCGGCGCCCGCCGTCAGCAGGATCGACCCGCCGGCGGTCAGCGTCTGCGTGGCCTCGGTCACGGACAGCGTCACCGACTCGTTGCTGCCGGCGCCGGCGAGCAGCTGGATGTCGCGCCCGGCGTTCAGGGTCTGCACGGCCGCGACGGCTTCGAGGGCGCCACCCGATGCAGCGAACACGATGTCGTTCGCGCCGAACGTCGTGAAGGACTGCGTGTCGGCGGCGGAGATCGATGCCTGCCCCTCGATCCTGAGTTCGCCCGAAGCGAGAAACTGCTGGTTCGCATTGGACAGCTCCAGCCGCGCGCCCAGTCCGTCCAGGTAGAGCCGGCCGGCCGACTCCAGGCGCAGCGAACTCGCGCTGATCGAGGGGCTGCCCGAACCGATCACCTGCATGCCACCCGCAGTGGTGGTGACCTCCAGGATGTCCAGCGGCGTGCCGGTCGCGATCGTCCCGATCTCGAGTTCGCCGGCGTTGCGCGCGAGTCCGTAGGTCTGGCTCGGGCCGTTGATCGTCGTCGGACCCGTGCCCGTCGCATCGATCGACAGGCGGAGCGAAGTCAGGCCGGTGCTGGAGGCGACGGACAGGCCGTTGGTCACCTGCAGCGTGAGATCCGTGGTGCCGGTCAGGTCGGCATAGATCTCGCCGCCATCGAGGTTGACCGCAGGTGCAGTCACCCGGAACCGCTCGTTCGTGGGGCTCGCGCCGATCGCGTTGGCGCCCGCTGCCGTGACGGACACCGACGTGTTCGAACGGACTTCGCCACCGACCGCGGTGCGCCGCACCTGCTGCGCCGCGCTGATGTTCACCGGGGAGTCGCCGCCGTCGATCACGCCGGCCACGTCGACCCTGCCGCCGGCGCTGATGCTCACCTGGCGATCGGTCCCGGGGCCCGAGGCATTGATGGTGGTCACCCGCACGTCGCCATTGGGCGCTTCGAGCGCAACGCTGCCGCCATTGCTGCTGATCGAGGTGACCTCGATCACGCCGGCGGTGTCCTGGTTGCGATAGCGGAAATTGATCGGCGCCGCGCTGCCGCTGCTGTCCAGCGTGATGCGCGTGCCGCCGCCGGTATCCAGCAGTGCCAGCGTCTGTGACGGGCTCAGGCCATCGAGCACGAACGTACTGTCGTTCCTGTTGCGCGTGATGTCGAGGTTGACCAGTTCCGGGCCGGGCGCGCTGCCGGCGCCATCGACCAGGCTGAGCCGCGAATCGTCGCCGATCACCAGCGTGAGGTTGGTAGTGTTGCGCAGGGTCAGCCGCGCGTTGTCGGCGCCGGGGCCGAGGATCGAGCCGCTGCCGCCGCTGGCCGAGAGCAGCACCCTCCCGGCGCGGATGCCGCCACCTGCCGCTGCCGTCTGCGTCTGCTCGATGCCGTTGGCGCTGCTGATGGATACCCGACCGTTGTCGCCAGCCACGATGCGGCTGAACAGGAGGGGCCCGGTGTTGCCCGCAGTGATCGTGGCGTTGGTGCTGTCTCCCGCGGTGATCGCGCCGCCGAGGGTGAGCGTGCCCGCGGCATTGATCGACAGCGTGCCGGGATTCGCTGCGTCCATCGCGATCGTGCCCAGGGTCACCGACCCACCACGCAGGTCGACCCGGGTGGGACCGCTGATCGCACCGAGGTTGAGCGTCGGCGACGAGGCCGTCGTGTAGAGCCCCACCGTGAGGTCGCTGGTTGCGATCGTCCCGGCGGTGACCGACGTGTTCGAGCGCAGGAGCACTTCTCCGGGCGCGGTTGCAGCGGCGTTGATGGTACCGGTGTTCAACGCGCCGGTCGCGGAGACCTCGGTGGAGGATCCACCGCTGGTGGCAGCGGCGTTGAGCGCACCGGTGGTCGCCGTGCCGAACGCACGCAGGAGGATCGAGTTCGAGTCGATTGCGCCGGTCGTGATGTTGCCACCGGCCGAAGTGAGGTCTGTGCGCAGCGTGATGCTGGACGCCGGTGTCGCAGCGCTGCCGATCACACCGGTGGAGATGCCGCCGGAGTAGGCGGTGAAGTTCACGCCGCCGACGCCGTCCATGTCCCCGGCGGATATCGCACGCCGGGTGGTGGCCGTGAAGCTGCCGCCGAAGCCCCCGCCCGTGACGTCACCGACGGTCAGTGAGTTGGTCGCGCACCGGAAGGACCCGCCGATGAATTCGCACGCCCCGGGACCGGGGACCGATCCGTTGACGCTGCTCACCGACAACCCGCCGACGGTCAGGTCGCCGAGGTTCACGTCGCGGTCGGCCTGCACGGTCAGCAGCCCGCTGCCGAGGCTGAACGGGCCGGCGATGCGCGTCACGTCGCCGGTGGCGTTCTGCCGGGTACGCAGCGTCAGGCTGCCGTTGGTGGCGCTGAAATCGATGTTGCCGAACTCGATGTTTCCGGCAGTGGCGGTGAACGAAAGCGTGCCACCGTTGAGCTGCGTGGTGGTCGCCATGTTGTTCAGGGTGAACTTCGAGCCGTCGGTGCCGAACACGAACGGCTGCCCGTCGGACCGCACCTGCGCGAGGCCGCTGGCACCGACGCCGGCGGGCGTGGCGGTGACGGTCAGGTCGACCACCGGCACGGTGCCGGTGTCGACGTTGAACTGGCGACTTGCGTTGACGGTCAGCCGTTGCGTGGCAGCCACGACCGGGTTGGTCGGCACGGCGCCGGATCCGATGTAGCCGGTACCGACCGCTGTCCCGCTGGCGGTCAGCGAGACCTCGTTGCCGGCGATGTCGAAAGGATTGCCGAACGGCGCCGGCACCGAGGTGCCGATGCTTGCGCCGCTGAGCGTGACCGTCCCGCCACTGGTGATCTCGTTCGCCACGCCGTCGGTGAGCGCCGCGATGGTGCCGTTGGTCGCGGTGACCGTGACGTTGCCGGGACCGGAAACGATGCGGCCGATGGTCACGTTGCCGGATGCCGTGCTGCCGGCAGTCGCGCCGACCGTCACGATGCCCAGCGTCGACAGGTCGTTGACGGTGACGCTGTCATCGCCATTGGCCGTGATCGAGTCGCCATTGCCGTTGATCGTGCCGAGCAGCAGTGCACCGTTGCCGCCGTCACCCGCAGTGAACGTGGTGGACTGGCCCGAAGCACCTGCCGCACGTGTGTAGCTGGTGACCGTGAGTGCGCCGCGCGCACTGAACGACACCGGCAACGCAACCAGCGAGGATTCACTGCAGTCGCCGAAGCCGGGCGGGCACAGGGCGAAGCCGGCGTTGTCACCGGCGGGCATCGCAGCCGAGGTGACGGTGAGCGCACCGTTCGGTGTGCTGAGCGCGATCGACGGCGTGCTGGAATAGACCGGCCGGTCGAAGCCGGCGACCACCGAGAAGTTGCTGACCGTGACGGTCGTGTCGGTCGCGGACGCGTTCAGGGTGATCGCACCCGGCTTGCTCAGCACGCCGGAATAGGTGCCGCCGGTGGCGGCCACGCCCAGGCGGGCATCGAACACGATCGGCCCGCTGCCGTTGAGCAGCACGTCGAAGCCGCCGTTCGGACGGAACGTGAAGCTGCGTTCGACATCGACCCTGACCGGGGTCCCGGCCACGCCGATGCCGCCGCCGCCGCCCGCGGTCGTGCGCAGGGTCACGTCGGTCGCGGTGATCTGCGAACCGGCGCCGATCGCGTTGATCGGACCATTGCCGCCGTTGATGTCGATGCTGCGGCTGCGCGACTGGTACTCGGCGGTGCGATTGAAGCGGAAGGTGACCGGCGCATTTGCGGTCACCGTGCCGACGTTCACGCCGAGCGCGCCCGTCAGGTTGATCGTCGCGCCCGGACACGATGTCGAAGAGAGGCAGTCTGTAGCGGTGGCGGTGATCGAACTCGCGTTCAGCACCGTGTTCGACGACAGGTTGATGCTGGTGCTGTTGAAGCTGCGGCTGGACGTGGCGGTGACCGACGCCGCGTTGTCGACGGTTGCGTTGATGCTTCCCGAGGTCGCGGTCAGCGTCACGCTGCCGGTCGTGTTCAGCGTGCCGGTGTTGACGGTGGTACCGGTCAGGGTGGCATTCCCATTGCCACCGGTCCAGTTTCCGGTTGCTGCCGTGCTGGACGCCGCGCTGACCACCAGCGCGCCCCCGTTCGGCCCGCTGCCGGCAATGGTGCTGAGCGTGCCCAGGGAAGCGTGCCGCCTGCGGCACTCGCGGTGATCGCGCCGCCGGCGGTAGTGATGCCCGAGGTCGTCACCGAGCCGCCCGCGGTGAGGTTCACCGCGCCGCCACCGCTGGCATAGTTGCCGCCGCTGATGAAGGCGGCGCTGTTCAGCCCGATCGCCCCGGTGGTGCTGATGTTGCCGGTGAGGATCGATCCGTTCACCGTGCTGAGCGACACCGGACCGGTGGCCGTCACCGTACCCAGTGTCAGGTTGCCGTTGGTGGCGCTCGCCGTGAGGCTGCCGGCGCTGGCCACGGTGCCCAGCGTCAGCGCACCGTCGGCAGACACCGCACTGACCGCGCCGCTGCCGGCGGCGATCGACGGCGAGCCGAAGGTGGTGATCGCACGCCCTGCATTCAGGGACACCGCGCCATTGGTCGTCGCGAGCGTCGAACCCAGCTGCAGGTCACGCCCCGCCTGCGCGGTCAGCGACTGGCCGGCACCGTTCAGCGTCACGTTCGCGTTGAAGCGCATGTCGCGCGACGCATACAGGGTGACGTTGCCGACGATCGCCGCCAGCGTGCCGGGCGACACGGTCACCGCGTTGTTCGGGAAGTCGGTGGTCTCGTCGATGATGTTCGGGTTGACGCCACCGACGGTGTCGATGAACAGGTCGAGCGGATCGAGCAGCAGGCTGCCGAAGCGCCCGTTCGGCGCGCCCAGGTCGGCGCCACCGATGAACAGCAGTTCACCGCGGCCCGACACCTCGGC
>JBIITW010000231.1:0-7215 GCA_044340265.1 Burkholderiales bacterium
CTGGCGCAGGTTGGGATCGATGCCGGCCAGCACGGTGATGATCGGCAGCACCATCAGCGGCAGTTCGATCTGCGCCAGTGCGACCACAACGGCAGTGGGCGTGAAGAGCAGCCTGGCCGGCGCCTCCAGCAGGCCCAGCGCCACCAGCGATTCGTTGACGATGCCCTGCCGGCCGAGGATCACCAGCCAGGCGAAGGTACGCACCACCGCACTGGTCAGCAGCGGCAGTACGATCAGCAGGATCAGCAGCTTCTGCCAGCGCGGCGACGAGACCGAATAGAGATACGCAAGCGGATAGCCGATCAGCAACGTGAGCAGCGTCACCTTCAGGCCCAGCCACAGGGTGGCGCCCAGCACGCCGAGGTTGAAGCCGTCGGTCAGGAACTTCGTGTACTGCCCGAGGCTCGCCTGCTGCAGCGAGACGTCAGTATGCAGGCTGACATAGCCGAGCAGCGCGAGCGGCCCGAACACGAAGGCGGTGAAGAACACCGCCAGCGGCAGCACCAGCTGCCAGCTGCGCAGCAGCGCCGGCCGCGGCGCGGTCCACGGCAGTGCCTGCCCGGCTGCGGCCGTCATGCCTGGAACACCGCGACCGGTGCGCCCGGGACGACCGCGAGACCGGTACGCGTGCCCGGCGCCAGCCATGCATGGCCGCCGGTGCGTGCCAGCGTGACCTTGACCTTGGCGCCATCGTCGAGCGCGAGTTCATGCACCACGGACGGACCGAGCGGCAATACCAGTTCCACCGTGGCCGCGAGCGCGCCCTCGGCCGCGGGCACGAAGACCAGGTGTTCAGGCCGGACCGCGATGGTGACCGGACCGACGCGTGAACAGGGCCCGGGATAGTTCACACGCAGCCGGCCACCGCCGGCAAGTTCGACCGCGAACTGATCACCGTCGCGCACCAGCCGGCCACCGAACAGGTTGGCCGTGCCGACGAAGCCGGCGACGAACAGCGACTGCGGACGATCATAGATCTGTGCCGGCGTACCGAGCTGCTCGATGCGGCCCTCGCTCATCACCGCGATCCGGTCGGCCATGCCCAGCGCCTCTTCCTGGTCATGGGTCACCATCACCGTCGTGATGCCCAGTTCGCGCTGCAACCGCTTCACCTCGATCTGCATGTCGAGCCGCAGGTTCTTGTCGAGTGCACCGAACGGCTCGTCGAGCAGCAGCACCTTCGGGCTTACCGCGAGGGTGCGTGCCAGCGCGACCCGCTGCTGCTGGCCACCGGACAGCTGGCGCGGATAACGCCCGGCATGCTCGCGCATGCGCACCAGCTCGAGCATGCGCGCGACGACGCGTGCGCATTCGTCGCGCGGCGTTCCCCTGGCGCGCAGGCCGTACTCGATGTTTGCCGACACCGTCATGTGCGGGAACAGCGCATAGCTCTGGAAGACGATGCCCGCGCCGCGTTCGTTCGGCGGCAGCGCATCGACCACCTCCCCGCCGATGGTCACATGGCCGTCACTCTGCCGCATCAGTCCGGCGATGATCCGCAGCAGCGTGGTCTTGCCGCAGCCGGACGGTCCGAGCAGCGCGAGGAACTCGCCGGCGCGGATCGACAGGCGGATGTCCTGCACGGCGATGAATCCGCCGTAGCGATGGGTCACCCGGTCGAGCATGACGGCCGAGGACGCGGCGGCGGCAGACCGGAGGACACCCGATGGGGGGAGACCCGACGGCGTATGGACATCGGCGGCGGTCGTTGCGCGTTGCATCCGGGTAGCGCCTTGCAGGAGGTACGGTGATCCGGTCCAAGAAAGAAGCATGCCAGTACACAGGCATGCGCCGACTCCGCTTGCAGAGGCGCCGGGCAGCAGCCGTCTGCCCGGCGCTGGCACACCGATTGCATCCGCACCGGATGGGAACGGGACGATCACGCACTGCACGGGTGCGCTGCCGCAGGCGAACCGTGCCGCATGCACCGCCAGCGGGCGGCCATAGTCCCGCCCCCTACACGCCGGTGCGCCGGCCACGCGGTTCGAATCCACTCGGGGAGAATCCGGAACATGAGCATCGATGAAGGCAGGCGTCATGCATTGAAAGGACTTGCGGGCCTCGCGGCTGCCGGCGCATCCGGTGGCGTCGGGATGTCGTTCGCGCAGACGCGTTCGCTGTCGGCCACCACCTACTTCGGCGCCTGGGAAACCGCGCACCGGGGCATCCTCGTGCCGGCCTTCCAGAAGGCTTCAGGCGTCAAGCAGGTCAACCTGGTGCCCTCGCTCGCGGTGGACACCGTCTCGCGCATCGTCGCCTCGCCGAAGAAGCCGCCGTTCGACGCGATCATCCTCGACGAGGGTCCGTACATCGCGGCACTGGCGAACGACATCTTCGAGAAGGTGCCGGCACTGCCCAACCTGAAGGACATCCCGAAGCGGTTCGTCGATCCGCGCGGCCTGGGCGTGTTCGTTTCCGCGCAGATCCTCGGCATCACCTACAACACCGAGCGGGTGAAGAATCCGCCGAAGAGCTGGAACGACCTGCTGCGCCCGGAATACAAGGGCAGGATCGGACTGGTCGGACTCGGCTCGACGCTGGGCATCGCCTGGATGACGGAACTCGCCCGGGTCAACGGCGGCGGTGACGACAACCTCGAACCCGCCTTCGCCTGGCTGAAGAAGGTGATGCCCAACGTCGGAGCGGTGGCGGCCAATCCGGGTGCCCTGGCGACCATGCTCGCGCAGGGACAGATCGACATCACCTGCCACTACAACAACAACACGGGCGACCTGCAGTCCAAGGGCGTGCCGGTCAGGCTGGTCGCACCCGACTCCGGCTTCACGATGATCCGCAGCACGATGCACATCGTGAAGAATTCGCCCAATGTCGACCTCGCGGCCGAGTACCTGAACCAGGCGATCAGCCCGACGGTGCAGGCCCAGATGGCCGAGGCCCCGAACTACCTGGTGCCGACCAACTCGCGTGCCCCGTTCAGCAAGGGATTGCAGGAGTACGCGAAGGACATGTCGGTGATCGAGAAGATGAACACGGTGGACTGGGCGGTGGTGAATCCGCGTCGCCAGGAGTACATCGACCGCTTCAATCGCGAGGTCAAGGCGTGATCACGGCCTGACCCTGGGGTCAGACCCGGACGGCAGAACGCCCCTGCAGTTGCCCGCAGGGGCGTTCGATGCTGCGCCTGTGTACGGGACGGATCAGCCGAAATTCTTCTCGGCGAACGACCAGTTGACCAGGCTGTTCAGGAACGTCTCGACGAACTTCGGCCGCGCATTGCGGTAGTCGATGTAGTAGGCGTGTTCCCAGACATCGATGGTGAGCAGGGCCTTGTCACCGGTGGTCAGCGGGGTGGCGGCGTTGCTGGTGTTGACGATATCCACCGACCCGTCGGCCTTCTTCACCAGCCAGGTCCAGCCGGCACCGAAGTTGCCGACTGCGCTCTTCGTGAATGCGTCCTTGAAGCCATCGTACGAACCGAATTTCTTGTCGATGGCAGCCGCGAGCGCACCCGACGGCGCGCCGCCACCGGCCGGCTTCATCGAATTCCAGAAGAAGGTGTGGTTCCAGACCTGCGCGGAGTTGTTGAACACGCCGCCGCTGGACTTGCGGATGATGTCTTCCAGACCGAGCGATTCGAACTCGGTGCCCTTGATCAGGTTGTTCAGGTTGGTCACATAGGCTGCGTGGTGCTTGCCGTAGTGGTACTCGAACGTCTCTTTCGAGATATGCGGGGCGAGGCCGTCCATCGCATATGGCAGGCTGGGCAGGGCGTGTTCCATGGCGGGGTCTCCGGGAATCGTTCAGGAAAAAACGGTGGGACAGCCTCGCATGACAACCGGGGCCGTGTCCACCGCTTCGGGTCTGCTCACTGCAGGCTTGCTGCAGGGCACGGACATGTGGCCCGTGCCGGGGCGATCACTTCAGCTTCGTTTCCTTGTACATCACGTGCTTGCGCGCGACCGGATCGAACTTCTTCATCTCGATCTTCTCGGTCGTGGTGCGCTTGTTCTTGGTCGTGGTGTAGAAGTGGCCCGTTCCTGCGGAGGATTCGAGCTTGATCTTGTCACGCATGGTCAGGTCTCCTGGTCGGTGTGGTGGGCTGGGTTCAGATCACCACGCCGCGGGCGGCGAGGTCGGCCAGCACGGATTCGATGCCGTTCTTGTCGATGGTGCGCAGGCCGGCGCCGCTGACACGCAGGCGGACCCAGCGGTTCTGGCTCTCGACCCAGAAGCGGTGATAGTGCAGGTTCGGAAGAAACCGGCGCTTGGTCTTGTTGTTGGCGTGGGACACATGGTTCCCGCCGATCGGCTTCTTGCCGGTGACCTGACAGACGCGTGACATGACGACCTCGGTGCGATTTGTTGAATCGTTGAATGTTGAATTCGGTTGACAACGTGGATCCGACGGCCTGCCCCTGCGCAAATGCAACCGCGCGCCGGTTTTCTGGCGTCGAATCGAAAGCCGGTGTTTATAGCATGGACAGGCGCCTGGCAGCAAGCCGTGCCGGGATGGACCTGCCCGCGCGACGACCTCAGATCAGGCCCCGCTCCGCGAACGAGACCACGCCGCCGCGGGCGACCACGAAATGGTCGAGCACGCGCACATCGACCAGCGCCAGTGCGTCCTTCAGGGCCCGCGTCAGCAGTTCGTCGGAGCGGCTCGGCTCGGCGATCCCGGAGGGGTGGTTGTGCGCGAAGATCACTGCAGCCGCGTTCGAGGCAAGCGCCGCCTTGACCACCTCGCGCGGATACACGCTGGTCTGTGACAAGGTGCCGCGAAACAGTTCGCTGTCGACGAGCACCCGGTGCTGGGTATCGAGGAACACCGCCACGAAGACTTCATGCTCGCGCCCCGCCAGGCTCAGCTTGAGGTAGTCGCGCACCTGCTGCGGCGAGTCGAGCACGCTGGTGGTGCGCAGCGTCTCCTGCAGCATCCGGCGAACCACCGCCACCATCGCCCGCGTCTCGACGAAGCGCGCGGGCCCGAGGCCGGGCGCGCCGCAGAATGCCCGCTCGTCGGCCATCATCAACCGGCCGACGCTGCCGAATCGGTTGATCAGGTCGCGCGCCAGGTCCAGCGCAGTAAGGCCGCGCACGCCGTGGCGGAGCAGGATCGCCAGCAGTTCGGCATCGGACAGCGCGTCGGCGCCACGGGCGAGCAGTTTCTCGCGGGGACGTTCACCTTCCGGCCATTGATTGATCGGGGTCATCTCGGTTCCATCGAATGCGGGGCGGTGCCCTGGTGCCCTGACGCGATACACTAAATCGCCCGCTTGGCCTTCGCGCCCGCAGGATGTCGCCGATCCCGGTCGAAACGAAACCCTGTCCTCTTGCCTACTCTTGCCTACCCTTCCCTACCCTTCCCGGCCATGACCCCTACCCGCGTCGACCGCGTGCTGCTCGGCATCACCGGCGGCATCGCCGCCTACAAGACTCCTGAGCTCGTCCGACTGCTCGTCGGCCAGGGCAACGAGGTCGACGTGGTGATGACCGAAGCGGCACGCCGGTTCGTCACCCCGGTCACGCTGCAGGCGGTGTCCGGCCGGCCGGTCTGGGATGACCCCTGGGATGCCCGGGTGCCGAACAACATGGCGCATATCGAGCTGTCGCGGGACAAGGGACTCGTCGTGATCGCACCGGCCTCGGCCGACTTCATCGCGAAACTGGCGAACGGCCTGTGCGACGACCTGCTGTCGACGCTGTGCCTCGCGCGCGACTGCCCGCTCGCGGTGGCACCGGCGATGAACCGCCAGATGTGGGAGAACCCGGCGACCCGACGCAACATCGCTCGCCTGGTCGATGACGGCATCGAGGTCTGGGGGCCGGCCGCCGGAGACCAGGCCTGCGGCGAAGTCGGCATGGGACGCATGATCGAACCGGCGCAGATCGCCGAGCGGGTGGCGCGTGCATTCACGACGAAGACGCTGAACGGCCTGCGCGTGCTGATCACCGCCGGCCCGACCTTCGAGCGCATCGATGCGGTACGCGCGATCACCAACCTGAGCTCGGGCAAGATGGGATACGCGATCGCACGCGCCGCGTGGGAAGCCGGCGCAGAGGTGACGCTGGTGAGCGGCCCCACCGCGCTCGCACCGCCGCCGGTCGCCCGATTCGCCCAGGTCTCCAGTGCGCAGGAGATGCTCGCGACGGTGAACGCCTTCGTGCCCGATGCCGACATCTTCGTGAGCGTCGCGGCGGTCGCCGACTACCATGTACTCAACCCGAGCGACCAGAAGATCAAGAAGGACGCGCACATCCTGACGCTGGAACTCGCGCCCAATCCGGACATCCTGGCCAGCGTGAGCGCACTTGCCGATCCACCGTTCTGCGTCGGCTTCGCTGCCGAGAGCGAGAACCTCGATGAATTCGCCGAGGCCAAGCGCCGCCGCAAGAACCTGCCGCTGCTCGCCGCCAACTTCGTGCAGACGGCGTTCGGCGCCGATGACAATGAACTCGTGCTGTTCGACGACGACGGCCGGCATCCGCTGCCGCGTGCGCCGAAGCTGGAACAGGCACGCATGCTGATCGCCCACATCTCGAAGCTCTACCAGCCCCGATGAACGACGCTGCCGCCGCACACCCTTCCGTAGCCCTGCGCATCCTGGACGAGCGCCTGCGCACCCAGTTGCCCGGTTACGCGACCGCCGGTTCCGCCGGCCTCGACCTGCGCGCCTGCATCGCACAGACGATGGTGGTCGAACCGGGCCGCACCGAACTGATCCCCACCGGCCTGGCGATGCACCTGGCCGACCCCGGGCTGGCGGCGATGGTGCTGCCGCGCTCCGGCCTCGGCCACAAGCACGGCATCGTGCTCGGCAACCTGGTCGGGCTGATCGACTCCGACTACCAGGGCCAGGTGTTCGTGTCGCTCTGGAATCGCGGCAGCACGCCGTTCACGCTCGAGCCGATGGAACGCATCGCCCAGCTGGTCGTGGTGCCGGTGGTGCAGGTCGCGTTCGAGGTGGTCGACTCGTTCGAGCAGAGCGAGCGCGGCACGGGCGGTTTCGGCAGCACCGGCCGCGGATGAAGGAACGCCGGTGGCGCAAGCCACCGGCGTCGATGCTGCAGGCCTGGCGTCGGGCGTCAGACTGCCTGGTACTTGAGGCGGCGGACCTTTTCCATGTTCGTGCCTTCGATGCGGATCAGGTGCGTCGAGGCAGCACGGTGCGGCGAATGCAGGTCACCCTCGTTGTACACATGGGCAATGCCCGGCGTCAGCGCATAGCTGCGGGTCTTCTTCACCTTGCCTGCCGT
>JBIITW010000232.1:0-7183 GCA_044340265.1 Burkholderiales bacterium
CGGAGCGCACGAACTGGATGACGGCAGGCAGGCTGGCGAACTGGAACTCGACCTGCCCCGCGATCAGGTCCATCAGCGCCGGACCCGCGCCCTTGTACGGGATATGGACGAACCGGACCTTGGCCGCTGAATTGAGCAGTTCGCCGGACAGGTGGCCTACGGTGCCCCGACCGGCCGTCGAGTAGTTCACCTGGTCGGGCCGCTTGCGCCCGAGTGCGATCAGTTCCTTCACGTTGCGCACCGGCAGCGACGGATGGACGATCAGCGCCGTGGGCACGTCGGCCACCAGCGAGATCGGCTGGAAATCCTTGACCGCATCGAACGGCAGCTTCTTCACCATCGCCGGGTTGATCACATGCGAGGCCGACACCATCAGCAACGTGTAGCCATCGGGCGCGGCCCGCGCGACGACATCGCTGCCGATCACGCCGCCTGCGCCGCCGCGATTCTCGATCAGCACCGGCTGGCCGAGGGATTCGGCCATGCGCGGGGCGATCACCCGCGCGATGATGTCGGTGTTGCCCCCGGGCGCGAACGGCACGACCATCCGGATCGGCTTCGCCGGCCAGGCCTGGGCGAGCGCCGCGCCCGGCAGCAGGCCGATGAAGGCCGAGCAGGCGAGCGTCAGCGCGGCTGCATTCTGCAAGGACATCGGACGGCGCAACTTGAAGGGTGTGTTCATGGTTCGGCTCCTCCATCGGGCCAGGCGGTTGCTCCGGCCATGCCGGATGTTTTGCGCCCTGCCGTCGCCGACAGAGGACGCTGCTTTTGTCGTTCGATAGTAGCATCGGGACCACATCCAGAAAGCGCACGTGCGCACCCACACCGGAGGAATCATGCAGCTCAGGATCGCGATCCTCGAAGGCGACGACATCGGCCTCGAGGTAGTGCCGGAAGCCGTCAAGGTCATGAAGGCCGCCGCCGCAAAGGCAGGCCTGGCGGTGGAGTGGCTTCCGCTGCCCATCGGCCGGGCCGGCCATGCATCGCATGGACATTCCATGCCGCAGTTCACGGTCGATTCACTGAAGACGGTGGACGGCTGGCTGCAGGGCCCGATCGGCCACAACGCCTACCCGCGCGGCGACGCCACCTGGATCAATCCGCCGCTGCGCAAGATCTTCGAGCTGTTCGCGAACGTCAAGCCGGTGAAGTCTTACCCGAACATAGCCTCTATCCACAAGAACGTCGACATCGTGTTCCTGCGCGAGGTGACCGAAGGCATGCAGTCGGGCAGCGTCACCTTCGCCGGCACCGGCGAGTTCCGCCCGAACGACGACATCACCATCGGCCACCGGGTGATCACCCGGAAGGGTTCGAACCGGGTTGCACGTGCCGCTTTCGAGATCGCGCGCACGCGCGCACGCAAGCGCGTCACCGCCGTGCACAAGGAGCCGATCTTCAGGCTGGCCTGCGGCATGTTCGCGGAGGAATGCCGGAAGGTCGCGCAGGAGTATCCGGACGTGTCGTTCGACGAAGTGCTGGTCGACGGTTTCGCGATGAAGCTGGTGATGAAGCCGCAGCCCTACGACGTGGTGGTGACCACCAACCAGTTCGGCGACATCCTCACCGACGAAGGCGCCGGCCTGGTCGGCGGCCTCGGCCTCGCCCCCGGACTGTGCATCGGTGCGCACCAGGCGATGGCCCAGGCCACCCATGGCTCCGCGCCGGACATCGCCGGCCAGAACATCGCGAACCCCTACGCGATGATCATGTCGGGAAAGATGCTGTTCGAATGGCTCGGCCACCAGCGCGGGCTGCCGGAAGCGGTGGCGGCGGCCGCCGCGATCGACCGCGCGATGGACGCGGTGATCGCCGATGCGCGGGCGCTGACCGGCGACCTGGGCGGCAGCGGCAGCACCAGCAGCATGGGCGATGCAGTGGCGGCGGCGATCGGCTGACGGCACCAAAAAAATGGCGGTCCGTCTTTCGACGGGCCGCCTGGCGGGTCCGGCTGTGGCGCCGGACTCGCTGCTTCCGGCGGCACGCTGGCCCTGCGAGCACTGCAAGGTGATCGGAAGATAGCGTGCGCCATCGCGGCGCGCGCAGCAGCAGGTCACCCCGCGGGCGTGACGCCCTTCACGGTGCCCGCAGCGCCGTGTCCACGTCCCAGTCCACCGCCGCATCCACCGCCGCCCGCAGCCGGCGCGCGATCTCGACCACTTCGTCGTCACCGACGATGAACGGCGGCGCCAGCAGCACATGGTCGCCGCGTTCGCCATCGATGGTGCCACCCATCGAATACACGCAAAGCCCCTGCCGCATCGCCTCGGCCTTCACGCGTGCATGCATGCGCCGCGACGGCTCGAACGGCGCATCGTCCGCGCGGTCGGCCACCAGTTCGATCGACCAGAACAGCCCGCGGCCGCGCACATCGCCCACATGCGCATGCTCGCGGAACTGGTCGAGCAGCGCGGCCTGCAGCTTTTCGCCCTGCGCGCGCACCCGGGGCAGCAACTGGTCTCGCTGCACGATCTGCTGGACCGCCAGCGCCGCCGCGCAGGCGACCGGATGGCCGATGTAGGTATGCCCGTGCGCGAAGGAACCGGAGCCTTCGAGGATCGGCCGGTACACCTTCTCGCTGGCCAGCATGGCGCCGATCGGCTGGTAGCCTGCGCCCAGGCCCTTGGCCACGACCATCAGGTCGGGCACCACGCCCTCCTGCTCGCAGGCATGCAGCGTGCCGGTGCGGCCCATCCCGCACATCACCTCGTCGAGCATCAGCAGCACGCCGTATCGATCGCAGACCGCGCGCACCTTCTCGAAGTATCCGGGCACCGGCGGCACGGTACCGGCCGTGGCACCGCCGACGGTCTCGGCCAGGAAGCCGATCACGCTGTCGGCCCCGAGCGAGAGGATCGCCTGTTCGAGTTCGTCGGCGAGCCGCTGTGCATAGGCTTCGTCGGACTCGCCGACGGGCCGGTAGCGATACGGGAAACATGGCGACACATGCGTCACCGGCAGCAGGATCGGCTCGAACAGCCGGCGCGCCGATTCGCGCTGCCCGACCGACATCGCACCCAGGGTATTGCCGTGGTAGCTCTGCCGGCGCGCGATGAAGTGCCTGCGCTGCGGCTGGCCGATCTCGACGAAGTACTGGCGTGCCATCTTCATCGCGGTCTCGACCGCTTCCGAGCCGCCGGACACGAAGTACACATGGCCGATGCCGTCTGGTGCATGCTCGACCAGGTGGTCGGCCAGTGCCTCGGCCGGCTCGCTGCTGAAGAAGCTGGTGTGCGCATAGGCGAGGCGCCCGACCTGCCCGCGGATCGCCTCGACCACTTCCGGGTGGCCATGGCCGAGGCAGGACACCGCGGCCCCGCCGGAGGCATCCAGGTAGCGCCGCCCTTCGCTGTCGACCACCCAGCAGCCCTCGCCACCGACCGCCACCGGCATCGTGCTGCGGCCGCTGCGCTGGATGATGCGCGTCATCGAAGGACGCTCAGGCCTCGAGCCCGAGCAGGGCGATCGCATTGTGACTGCGGATCATCTCCTTCGACGCTTCGGGGATGCCCGGATGGTCGCGCAGCAGCTGCACATCCTTCATCTTCATCCGGCCACCCGGATCGTCATGCGGATAGTCGGTGGCGAACAGGAACTGCGAGGCACCCAGGAACTCGACTGCCTCGGCGAACCCGGGCTCTTCGGTCTCGATGGTGAAGAACAGGTTGGTGCGGAAGTAGTGGCTCGCCGGCTTGCGGTTCTTCACCTCGTAGACGTCGGCGGCGGTCAGCCGCTTGCCGGCGGAGGACCGCTCGGTGCCCGGCGCGATGCGCCGGTGGAACCGCGCCGACGCGTCCTCGTCGTCATAGTTGACCGGCGGCTTCTCGAGCGCGGCATCGAGCTTCTGCACCAGCGGCTGGATGAACGCGGTCCCGGCCTCGGTGTAGACGAACTTCAGGTCGGGAAAATCGTCGAGCAGCCCGCTGGTGATCAGCGACACCAGGCTCAGGTGTCCCTCGGCCGGCGCGAACAGTTCCAGCCCGTCGGACTGGAAGAACATCATGTTGCTCAGCCGATGCCCGTGCTGGATCGAATGCATCATCAGCGGCATCTTCAGTTGCGCCGCGCGTTCGAAGAACGGCCACAGTTCGCGATGGCTGCCCAGCGTGTCGGAGTACGGATGCGAGCGCACCGGGTACACCTTGTCGATCGCGATCGCCTTGAAGCCGTTGGCATGCGCCCACTCGATCTCGGCGATCGCGCCATCGACATCCTGCAGCGCGACCAGCGCGGCGCCGATGATCCGATCTGGCTCGGCCTTCATCGCGGCGAGGATCGACAGGTTGTACGAGTGCGCCATCGCGGTGGCCAGCGGCGCATCGACCAGGTAGGAGAACAGCATCGCCGAGAACTGCGGCAGCACCAGCTCGCGATCGATGCCCTGCTCGGCGAAGAACTTCGCCCGCTCGGGCCCCGGATACATGCCCGGATAGCGGCAACCCGAACCGGGCGAAGGCAGCGGCGTCGACCCGTGCACGGCGTCCGGCGCCCCGGGGAACTCGGTGCCGTTGACGAAGCCGGCCGCGTCGACGGTGAACCGCGGCGCCAGCGCCGCCAGTGGCCCGTCGACCCGTGCGTAGCTGTCCAGCGGAAGGATGTGTGTGTCGCAATCGATGATCATTGCAGCGGTCCTCAGTAACTGGTCGGCCAGTTGGCAAGCCTGTGCTGGCCGACACCGCGGGTGAGCTTGGAGCGATGGACGTCGAGCATCGCGGCCAGCCAGCCACGGGTCTCGCGCGGGTCGAGCACGGTGTGCGCCTCGTACAGCGATGCGAGCCCCCAGGCGGTGGTGTCGCGCACCAGCGAGTCGCTCATCGACTTGGTCGCCTCGGTCGTCTCGCCCTCGCGTGCCAGCACGCTGGCCCCGACCTTCGGGTCCATGAAGCCGAGGTCGGCCGTCGGCCAGGCCGCGACTTCGTCGGAGTTCCGGCCGCCGCCCATGTTCAGGTAGGCCTGGCCGTAGCTCTTGCGCACGATGATCGACAGCTTGGGCACCGTGACCAGCGCCAGCGCGTTCATCCAGTTGATGATCCTGCCGGCCGCGCCGCGCTTCTCGCCCTCGAGGCCGATCAGGAAGCCCGGCTGGTCGACCATCAGGATGATCGGCACGTTGAACGAGTCGCAGAACACCAGGAAACTGGTTGCCTTGTTGCAGGCATCGACGTCGATCGCGCCGCCCTTGAACATCGGGTTGTTCGCGATGATGCCGACGGTGCGTCCTTCGATGCGCGCCAGCGCGGTGACGATCGAGCGGCCGAACTTCGGCTTCATCTCGAACAGGCTGTCGACATCGACGATCACCTCGGCCAGCTTGCGCGCGTCATAGACCTTGGTGCGCAGTTCGGGAAGGATCTCGAGCAGCCGGCCCTGGTCATGCGCAGCCACCCGCGAGGCGTCGAGCACCGGCGGCGCTTCGTTGCAGTTCGACGGCAGGTAGGACAGGAAGCGCTTCACCGTGTCGATCGCCTCGGCGTCGGTATCCACCGCGACATCGACCAGCCCGGACACGCCGGTCAGCAGCTTCCAGCCACCGAGCTCCTCCGGATCGACCTCCTGGCTGATCGCCGACGAGGTCACCCGATGGCTCGCCACCGCCATCAGCGCGCCCTTGCGCATCACGACGAAGTCGGACATGCAGCCATACCAGGTCGACGATCCGAAGCAGGCACCGAGCTGCGCCGACACCCAGGGAGAGGTACGGATGCGCTGGTACTCGGTCGGATCCTGGCCGAGGATCGCACGCCCGGCCGAACCCATCCGGTCGGGGATGCGGGCACCGGCCGACTCGCCGAGGAACACCAGCGGCAGTCCCTTGGCGTTGGCGATGTCCTTCACATGCTTGATCTTCTTGCCGTTGATCTGGCTGCTCGAGGCACCCAGCACGGTGAAGTCGTTGGACACCACGCCGACCTCGCGGCCATCTACCCGGCCGAAGCCCGCGACCTTGCCATCGGCCGGCGTGCGCTCGCGGTCTTCGGCACGGAACGACGTTGCATAAAGGCCGGATTCGACGAAGCTGCCCGCGTCGAGCAGCAGGTCGAGCCGCGAACGTGCATCGAGCATGCCCTGCGCCGCTCGCTTCGCCAGCTTGTCCGGGCCGCCCATGCCCAGCGCCTTCGCCCGGCGTGCGGCCAGGTCCTCGAGCATCTTCTCGTGCGCCATGGTCACGGACCCTCGTCCGACACCTGCGGCAGCTTGCGCATCTTGTAGACCTGGGCCGGCGTTTCCTGCAGCGCCTTCTCGTCCATCTCGATGCCCAGGCCCGGCGCGGTGGACAGCTCGATGTAACCGTTCTTCGGCTGCGGCGCGTTCGGGCAGATGCGGTTGCCGAACTCGACGAATGGCAGGAAGTATTCGGTGATGATGAAGTTGGGCATCGTCGCCGACGCATGCAGCGTCGAGGCGGTGGCCACCGTGGTCGAGTTGTAGTTGTGCGGCGACATCGCCACCAGGAACGACTCGGCCATCGCGGCGATCTCCTTCAGCTCGAGGATGCCGCCGACGCAGGCCACGTCCGGGTTGAGGATGTCGGCCGCGCGCTTCTCGAGCAGCGGACGGAAGCCGGCCTTGGTGTAGGTCGCCTCGCCGATGCAGACCGGGATGCCGATGTTGCGGCGGATCTCGGCGAGCTCGTCCGGGTACTCGGCCTGGCAGGACTCTTCCATCCAGTACATGTCGTACTCGGCCAGCCGCTTGTCGAGGCGGATCGCATGCATCGGGGCCAGGCGCCGGTGCTGGTCGATCAGCAGGTCGACGTTCGGGCCCACGGCATCGCGGATCGCCTTGGTCACCGCCACCGCGCGGTCTTCATGCTCGCGCGGGATCCAGTTGCGCCACGGCTTGGGCAGCGGGTCGAACTTGAGCGCCGTCCAGCCGGCGGCGACGATCTTCTCGGCCGCGCGGGCGTAGTCGGACGGCTGGTCCATGCCGTAGCTCCAGCCGTTGGCATAGACGCGGATCTTGTCGCGCACCCGGCCGCCGAGCAGGTTGTACACCGGCTGGTTGCAGGCCTTGCCGACGATGTCCCACAGCGCCTGCTCGATGCCGCTGATCGCACAGAACACCTCGACCGAACCGCGCCGGGCTGCGTAGTCGTCGAACGCGAACTTGGTGAAGTGCTTGATGTCGAACGGGTTGCGCCCGATCAGGTAGGGCGACAGCGAATCGAGCTGCGCGCAGACCG
>JBIITW010000233.1:0-7141 GCA_044340265.1 Burkholderiales bacterium
CGGCCCAGTTCGACGTGGCTGCGACCGCGACCGTCGCCCGTGGCGGGCGTTCCACCGTGCACCAGGGCACCGAGGCACTGGCACCGCCTGGCTCCTGCTGACCCGCAGGCGCTGAACACCGAATGCGAACGCAACGAGGCTTGCCATGAACCCGATCCTTCGATTCCGCAAGATGCTGGCATGGGTGCTGATCGTGACCCTCGCCAATCCGTTCACGGCGCTCTCGCCCGCATTCGCGCGCGACAGCGACATCTTCCTGGCCACCACCTTCAGCACCACGACCGCGGAGCCGAACGTGCTGGTCGTGCTCGACACCTCGGACTCGATGAACATCCCCGAGGCATGGCGCGAGTACCCCGGCGCCTACGACTCGCATGTCGAGTACCTGTGGAACGACATCAACGTCATCCGCAACAGCGAGGCGACCACCGAGAACGCATCCTTCATCTCGACCGCCGCAGCCCCCAGCGCGCCGTTCAGCGTCTGGGGCACGTGGGCCGGAGCCACCCTGGCCGACCGGCAGGCGCTGTGGAATGCAGCCCGCCTGTATGCAAACGCCACCGAGCCGGGCGACCCGGGGCCGCGCTCGGAATGGCGAAACTACAACGATTCGTCGTGGGCCTACTGGGTCCCGGCGCAGAGCCCGGCGACGACCAGCCTGTCCGATGCCCGGCTTCGCTCGCCCAGCTTCAACCGGTTCCGTGCCTCGCGCGCGGTGCTGGGTGGCACGCGCGGCGGCATCAGCTACACAGGTACCACGGACTTCTCGGCCAACAACGAGTGTTCGACGAGTCTGTCGGAGATCACCCCGTCGACGGTGTTCGCGCCGTCGAACTTCGCGCGCAACCAGGGCTTCTTTGCGAACCAGCAATGGGCGCGCTACGAGCGCTGGCTCGCGCTCGACACGGTCAACAACAGCCTTTACCCCGGAAGCGGCACCAATGCCTCGGGCTTCGCGCGTGGCTACCTCGACTCGACGGTCGCGCCGCCCAACACGCCGATCCGCGACAACGTGGGCTCGAGCCCCACCGGCAGCGCCGGCCAGCCGATACGTCTGCGCAACATCAGCACCAGCTTCGCCGGCTGGAACGACCTCCAGGCAGACCTCGGCGGCTACGAGTTCCTGTCCGTGGTCAACGGATTTTCCAACACGCGCCTGACCGCGTTGCGCAGCCTGTACGGATACACCCTGGTCGGATCGGACGAGAAATTCAGCGCCTGGAAAGGCAACCGGGATGCGGCGCCGGCGTTCGGCATGGGTACCGGCACGCCGGCCTACCATGACACCACGCCTGCCGCCTGCGACGGCGCCACCGGACCGGCATCGTCGACCTGCATCAACGTGCCGGTGGCGGGCACTGCCTGCACGAACCAGAGCGCGACCTGGACCCGGACCTGCACGTTCAGCAGCAGCGGCATGGTCAGTGAGATCGACGCGACCGGGGCGACCCGCTGGCGCGGCGGCAGTTGCACGAACGGCACGCTGGGCACCTGCAGTGATCCGCACGGGGTCGGCTGCCCAGGCACACCAGGCAACTGCGCGATGCAGACGCAGAACAACTTCTTCAGCGCCAACCGGAACGGCTGCGCCTGGAGCGGGCGAGAGTCGGTGGCCGTGGCCGCCTGCCAGTGGGTGGGCCGGCAGAACGTATGGGTCGAGGGCCAGGGCTGGTACCACTTCGGCGGCAGCTGCCAGGAAAGCGGTTCGACGGCGAGCTGCACGGCCGGCGGCACGACACGGGTGCTCAACGGCGTCAGCCAGAGCAACGTCACCGGACCCAGTCCGAACCCCTACCAGGCTTCCTATGCATCCGAAGGATGCAGCAACGCGGTGACCGCAGGCACCTACTGGCACGGCGGCACCTGCCAGGGCAACATCACGACCGTGCCGCTCACGGCGGGTTCCGGCGACAACCGATCGACCAACGGACAATCCACCACGCACTGTTCGGTCGCGGCCACTGCCTCCTTCACGGTGCGCGGCACCGCCTACACGAACGTGGTGGCCAACAGCAGCACGAACGGCTGCAACAACAACGGCAACACCAACCAGACCTGCGGCACCCGCTACGGCCTGGGTTGCCCGATCAACAACACCGCCGCCGCTGCCTGCCCGGCGGTGACCTCGATCAACACGGTCTGCACCGGCGGCACCGCGGCGAGCAACCGCTTCTACACGGTGTACAACCGGCAGGACTTCCAGAACAACCTGATCCACGACTGCAAGGCAGACGAGCCGTCCGCCAATGTCGGCGGCAGCTACATGCGCGCCGCCGCCCGTACCTTCGACACGTTATGGAACACCAACTCGACGGCGGGCAGCGCCACCCATTCGTACTCGACCTCATCGGCCGAGGCGATCGCCGCAGACTCGACCAGGAACATCGACGTCTATTCGGTGAACTACCTCAACTGGAAGTTCGGCCCGAAGGGCCCGAACGGCCACCCGATCGGCCGCAAGACCCGCCTGCAGATCGCGAAGGACGCACTGACCGACCTGGTCGCGACCACTGACGGCGTGCGTTTCGGCCTGATGGTGTTCAACCGCACCAGCACCACGCTGACCAACGACGGCGCGAACGTCGCCTACGCGATGCGCCGCATGGGTTCGAACGCATCCGACCCGGACACTGCAAACCGGACCGCGCTCAACAACGCGATCCTGTCGACCACGGCTGCGGCACGCACGCCGCTGACCGAGTCGCTGTACGAGGCCTACCTCTACTACGCGGGACGTACCCCGCAGTGGGGGACGAGCACCGAGACCGCACTCGTCGGTGGCACGGTGACAGCCGGCCGCGACACGTCCGCAGTGTGTACGGCGGTGGGTGCAGGCTGCCCGGCGATCGGGGTCTACCGATCGCCGATGCTGAACAACCCGAACACGACGACCCCGGCGGGCTGCCAGAAGAACTTCATCATCCTGCTGACCGACGGCGGCCCGGAGGATGACGCCGGGGCGAACACACTGCCGAGTTCGCGCGGCGTGCGCAACATGAACTGGGTCGGTACGCCCGGTGGCGTCGTCGCACCGCGCACCACGCCCGACGAGACGAACGCCGACACGACCACCGACCAGTTCGAGGCGACGGCTGGCGTTCCGTTCGGCCCCACGGACCTGGCCGGTGCCGCAGCCGACGGCGGTTTCGTCTGGCTGGACGAGCTGGCCTACTTCATGTCGCGTGCCGACATCAGCCCGGGCGCGATCAACTTCCCTGGGGAGACCAGCACAGACCTGCTGCAAGGCAGGCAATCGGCGATCACCTACACCATCGGGTTCGCCGGCGCGAACTCCCCCGTGCTGCAGAACGCTGCGCAGAAGTCGGGCGGGCAGTTCTACCTGGCGGAGGACAGCGACCAGTTGAAGGCGGCGCTGCTCAATGCGCTGGTATCGATCCGCGACTGGAACCCGACGGTGTCGGCACCGACGGTGCCGATCTCCGCGCTCAGCCGCACCCAGAACTCGACCGACGTGTACCTCGCATTCTTCCGGCCATCGACCACGCAACGCTGGAACGGCACGGTGAAGAAGTTCATGCTGGGCGACCCGCTGGAGGTCCCCGGCGTCTGCGGCCCGGGCATCACCGACCTGTGCCTGATCGGCCAGACGGTGCTCACGGCACCGAACAACAAGAACATCGAGAAGGTCGAGTTCGACCCGATCACCGGCCTCGAGACGGTAGTCGTCAACCCGGATGCCTCGAGCTTCTGGGGACCGGCCACGCTGGGCGATGCCGGCACGCCGGACAACGGAGGCACTGGCTACCAGCTGATCAACACCGCCGACTACAACCCGTCGACACGCAGGGTCTACACGCGCCTGTCATCGGGAACCAATGCCGACCTCACCCACTCCAGCAACGCGGTGACGGAAGGCAATACCGACCTGACCAAGACGTTGCTCGGCAACGCGGCGATGAGCGACGCGCAGCGTTCGACGCTGATCAACTGGACGCGGGGCGGCAACACGGGTGACGCCGCCTGCTCCGACGCCAGCGTGGCGACCCCCTGCACCGCCTGGCGGTCCTGGGCGCATGGTGACGTGCAGCATTCGCGCCCGGCCCTGGCGACCTACAACCCGAGCACCGCGCCGCCCACCCAGTACCTGTTCTACACGTCGAGTTCGGGCAACCTGCACGTGGTGAACAGCAACACCGGCGCCGAGCAGTGGACCTTCCTGGTGGAAGAGACATTCCCCCAGCTGGCGGCCCTGATGGCCAACGGCGCGGGCGAGCAGATCTACGTGGCCGACGGTTCACCGGTCGTGCAGTTCAACGACGGCAACCAGAACGGCATCGTCGACGGCACCGATTCGGTCTGGCTGTTCTTCGGCCTGCGCCGCGGCGGACGTGCGTACTACGCGCTCGACATCACCAACATCGATGCGCCGCGCTTCATGTGGAAGATCACGCCGACGCAGATCTGCAGTGCATCGTCCTGCAGCGCCACCACGGCCTATGCCGAACTGGGCCAGAGCTGGTCCATGCCGACCATCGGCCGGGTGCGCGCGATCGCCGATCCGGTGCTGCTGTTCGGCGGTGGATACGACCCCAACCAGGACAACCGTCCGGTCGCCGCGGCCGACACGATGGGACGTGCCGTGTTCGTCACCAACGCACGCACCGGCGCCCTGGAGACCGCCTTCACCGCGGCCAATGCCAGCGTCACCGGCGGATCGATGTCCTTCAGCATCCCTTCGGACCTGGCGGCGATCGACACCGACCTCGAGGGCAACGGCTTCCTCGACCGGATCTACGTCGGCGACATGGGCGGACAGGTCTGGCGATTCGACATCGGAAGTCCCGACAAGGCCCAGTGGACCGGTCGCCTGCTGGCGGCCCTCGCGACCGCAGCGCCGACCGACCGGCGGATCTTCTTCCCGCCGGCAGCGGTCAAGCAGCTGCGCCGTGGCGTGCGCTACGACGCGGTAGTCGTCGGCACCGGCAATCGCGAGAATCCGCTGAAGGCGACATCGAGCGACGTGATCGCGATGATCAAGGACCCGGATCCCGGCCTGTTCGCGTCGTCTACTGCAGTCGCATCGATCTCGGCCGGAGACTTCCTCGACCTGGGCACGACCGCGCCCGGCGCGACCGAGACGGCGCTGATCGACAACGCGGCGGTGAAGGGCTGGTACCGCACGCTCGACATCGGCGAGAAGGTGATCAACGCACCGACGGTGTTCTTCGAACGCATCCGCTTCGGCAGCTATACGCCGATTGCGCAGTCGAACGCCTGCGTGCCGCCGGGCCAGGGCAGGATCAACGAGCTCGACCTGCTCGGCGGGTACACCATCCCGGTGACATCGGGCTACTCACGATTCTTCCCGGGCTTCGTCACCCGAAGCTACAGTTCAACCGGACAGCTGCTGGTGCTGCCGGGGAACTCGGCGGCGGGGCGACGGGTGTTCTTCGTGTCGGTCGCGGACTCCCGGCTGTTCGGCCGCCAGCAGGTGACGCTCGGCGCAGGCACCCGCGTCTACTGGTACACCGACCCGCAGAACTGACCGGTACCGGGGTCAGCCGTGGACGTCGCGCGCCGCGCGGGCGGCGTCCGCGGCGGCGGTGAGGTTCTTCGGCAGCGGGAAGGTGACATGTTCTTCGATGCCCGACTGCTCGACCACCTCGACACCGCCGAACGAACGCAGCCGGTCGACGACCTCGCGCACCAGGACCTCGGGCGCCGAAGCACCGGCGGTGACGCCGATGCGATCACGTCCGACCAGCCACTCGGCATTCACCTCGCTCGCCCGGTCGACCAGGTAGGCGGGAATGCCGGCATTGGCCGCGACCTCGCGCAGGCGGTTCGAGTTCGAGCTGTTGGGAGAACCCACCACGATCATCAGGTCGCAGTTGGCCGACAGCTTCTTCACCGCGTCCTGCCGGTTCTGCGTCGCGTAGCAGATGTCGTCCTTCTTCGGACCGATGATCTTCGGGAAGCGCTCGGCCAGCGCGAGCGTGATGCCACGGGCGTCGTCCACCGACAGCGTGGTCTGCGTGACGTAGGCCAGGTTGTCCGGATCGACCACCACCAGCCGGGCGACATCATCGACAGACTCGACCAGGTGCATGCCACCACTGGCCTGGCCCATCGTGCCTTCGACCTCGGGGTGGCCCCGATGGCCGATCATCACGATCTCCCGGCCCTGGGCACGCATCTTCGCCACTTCGACATGCACCTTGGTGACCAGCGGGCAGGTCGCATCGAACACGTTCAGCCCGCGTCCCTCGGCCTCGCGCCGCACTTCGATCGATACACCATGTGCGCTGAACACGACGGTGCTGCCACGCGGCACGGAGTCGAGGTCCTCGACGAACACCGCGCCCTTCGTGCGCAGGTCATCGACGACGTACTTGTTGTGCACGACCTCGTGCCGCACGTAGACGGGGGCACCATGGGCGACCAGTGCCTGCTCGACGATCTCTATCGCCCGGTCGACGCCGGCACAGAAGCCGCGCGGGTTGGCCAGGATGACCTGTTTGGACACGTTCGGCACTCCTTCGGTCGGGGACGGGATTATAACTTCGGCGCGTCGGCGTCATGATCCGGCCGGAACGCGTCCCAGACCAGAAGCACCGCACCGATGCTGATCGCCGAATCAGCCACGTTGAAGGCCGGCCAGTGGTAGCCGAGCACATGGAAATCGAGGAAGTCGATCACCGCGCCCAGCCACAGCCGGTCGATCAGGTTGCCGACCGCGCCGCCCAGGATCAGCGTCAGCGCCACGCAGAACAGCAACCGCCCTCGATGCCGGTGCAGCATCCAGGTGATCCAGCCCGAAGCGAGCAGCGCCACTCCGACGAAGAACTCGCGCTGCCAGCCCGAAGCGCCGGCAAGGAAGCTGAACGCGGCACCCGGGTTGTAGACCAGCACGAGGTTGAAGAACGGCGTGACCTCGACCACCTGGCCGGATCGCAGCCACTGCAGCATGAGCACCTTCACGATCTGGTCCACGACCACCAGCGCGAACGCGGTGCCAAGCCAGTCCTTGAGGGTGCAGCGCGACAGCGCCTCGACGAGGCGGCCGCGCAGGCGGGAGGCCTCAGGCATGGATTCGGGTCTCGTCGGCCCCGGACAGGTTGCCCGCGCAGCGGCCGCAGATCGCCGGATGGTCGGGATGGCTGCCGATGTCATCGCGATA
>JBIITW010000044.1:0-25364 GCA_044340265.1 Burkholderiales bacterium
GCCCGATCGCGATGCGGCCCAGCGCGTTCTGCGCCGGGTCGAGCGACTCGCTGCGGAACTGCAGCAGCGCGCCGAGGCTGCCCCCGGTGAGGCTGCGCCCGTCGATCGGCACCGGCGCGCCGGTGAACAGGTAACCGACGTCGAGCCGGCGCGGGTCGTCCGCGTTGGGCACCACCGCCAGCCGCAACGGGGTCTCGCCGACCACCAGCGCCTGGCCGGTGCCGATGGTCACGTTGTAGCCGCCATCGTTCTGCCGGATGACCTTCGCGGACACCAGCTTGTTCAGCTCCATCACCAGGTTGTCGCGCTGGTCGAGCAGGTCGTTCGGCTGGATGGTGCCGTTGCCCGAGAGCGAGCCGATCTTGCCGTTCAGCGTGGCGATCTGGCTGGCGATCGTGTTGATGCTGTCGACCGTGCCGGTGATCTCGATGTTGACGCCCGAACGCAGGTCGGTGAGCCGCTGGTCGAGGGCGTTGAAGCGCGAGATCAGCGCGCCGCTCTGCGAGATCAGCGCCTGGCGGGAGGTGGTCGTACCCGGACTGGCCGCGACATCCTGGACCGCGCGGAAGAACTCCTGCATCGCCGGCGACAGGCCGGAGGCCGGATCGGCCACCAGGTTGTTGATCTGGTTCACCTGCGTCCGGTAGGTGTCGTAGAAGGACACCTGCGTCTGCGCCAGCTGCATCTGCCGGTCGAGCACGTCGCTGTAGGCACGGCGCACGTTGTCGACCGAGACCCCACGGCCGAAGAATCCACCCCCGGACAGCTGCGGGATCTGCGGGGACGTGTCCACCCGCTGCCGGTGGTAACCCGCGGTCGCCGCGTTGCTTATGTTGTGGCCGGTGGTGACCAGCCCGGCCTGGGCCGCGTTGAGCGCGGTCAGGCCAATGTTCATCACGCTACCGGCCATCTCGATCTCCCTGACGGATTATCGGCATCGTCGGTGCAATCTTGACCTCGATGCCGGCGCTGCCCGCCGGCGCACCGGCGGCAACCCCGCCCGCCGCGGCCGTCTGTTCGGCGGCCTTCGCGATCGCGCGCGAACGATCGATCTGGGCGATCACCATGTCGGCCATGCCGATGCCGCGGCCGTTGGCGATGCGGTTGGCCAGCTGCTCATCGAGCAGCCCGGTGTACATCCGCGACTCGTTGCTGTCGAACAGGCCCTCGCCATCGCCCTTCTGGGCATCGCGCATGCTCTTCAGCAGCTGGTTCAGGAACAGCGACTCGAACTGCTTGGCCGCCGCCTCGATCGCCTTGGGGTCATCGGCGCGCGCCTTCGAGCGCAGCGTGCCCAGTGCATTGGGATCGAGCGACGAGCTGCTCGGCACGAACTTCGCGTCCATCAGATGATCTCCAGTTCCGCCTGGAGCGCACCGGCGGCACGCATCGCCTGCAGGATGGACAGCAGGTCCTGCGGGCTGGCACCCACCGCGTTCAGTGCGCGCACCACTTCCGCGAGCGACGGGCTGGCCGGGATCTGCACCAGCTGGCCGCGGTCGGACTTGATCTCGATGTTCGCCGTCTCGGTGACTACCGTCTGCCCGCCGGACAGCGCGCCCGGCTGGCTGACTGCCGGCGTGCCGCTGATCGTCACCGAAAGGCTGCCGTGCGCGACCGCGCAGGGCAGCACGGTCACCAGCTGGTTCATCACGACCGAGCCGGTGCGCGCGTTGATGATCACCCGGGGCGAGGCCTCGCCGCGCGCGACCGAGAGGTTCTCCATCGACGCCAGGAACCCTACGCGCTGATGCGGATCGACCGGGGCCTGCACCCGGACGTGGCGTGCATCGAGGGCCTGCGCGGTGCCGTTGCCGAATTGCAGGTTGATCGCGGCCGCGAGGCGGTTGGCGGTGGTGAAATCCGCATCCCGCAACTCCAGGTTGACGAACTCCCCCTGCCCTACCGGCGACGAAGGCGTGCGCTCGACCGTCGCCCCGTTCGGGATGCGGCCCGAGTTGAGCTGGTTGATCTGCACGCTGGAGCCACCGGACGCAGCACCGGCGCCACCCAGCAGGATGTTGCCCTGGGCCACCGCGTAGATCTGGCCGTCGGCGCCACGCAGCGGCGTCATCAACAGCGTGCCGCCGCGCAGGTTGCGTGCATTGCCCATCGACGACACGGTGATGTCCAGCGACTGG
This sequence comes from Burkholderiales bacterium, assembly GCA_044340265.1. Classification (GTDB taxonomy): domain Bacteria; phylum Pseudomonadota; class Gammaproteobacteria; order Burkholderiales; family CAIKXV01; genus CAIKXV01. Next base: position 2,142 of record JBIITW010000044.1, read on the forward strand.
CCCGGGCGCGCGAAGGCGGGCAGCGACGTCGTCACCATCACCGCGGCGACGTTGCGCAACTGCAGGTTGGTGCCCGGCGGCAGCTGCACGCCGAGCTGGCCGAGCATGCTGACGATGCTCTGCACCGTGAACGGGGTCTGCGTGGTCTGGTCGCCGCTTCCGTCCAGGCCGACCACGATGCCGTAGCCGACCAGCTGGTTGGCACGTGCGCCCTGCAGCGTGGCCAGGTCCTTGATCCGGTTCTGGCTCCAGGCGGCACCGGTCGCCGTGCCGAGCAGGACCAGCGCCAGCACCATCAGCAGGAACGGCATCGCGCGCGATTGGAAGGAGCGGAGGAACATGGTCGGCAACCCGGTCAGAACGGCAGGAAGGTGAGGAACAGGCGTCCCAGCCAGGCCATGCGCTGCGCCTCGCTGATGTAGCCGGCACCGCGGAACTCGATGCGCGCGTCTGCCACCCGCGTCGACGACACCGTGTTGCCCGCAGTCACGTTGTTCGGGTTCACCACGCCCGAGAAGCGGATGTATTCGGTGTTGGTGCCGATGGACACCTGCTTCTCGCCCGACACCAGCAGGTTGCCGTTCGGGTACACCTCGATCACGGTCACCGCCACGCTGCCGGTCAGGATGTTGTTGGTCGACGCGCCGCCGCTGCCCGCATGCGAATTGCTCGAAGACGCGTTCACCCTCAGGCCCTGGAAGGTCTTGCCGATGATGCCGGCGATGGTCGGCACGCTGGCCGTGGCCTCGCCTTCGCGACTGGCACTGCTCGAGGTCGTGTTGCTCGCCTGCAGGCGCTCTTCGATGGTGATCATGAGGGTGTCGCCGACGAAACGCGCACGGCGATCGTTGAACAGCAGCAGGCGTGCCGTGCCGTCCTGGAAGATCGCGCCATCGACGGGTGCCGGCTGCGCCTGCTGCGCCGGCCGCACGCTCATCGGCTGGTGCACGTTGGTCGGCGGCACGGTGCTGCACCCGGCGGCGATCGCCAGCAGCAGGAGGAAGAAACAGCGGCCCGACAAGCGGAGGAAGGTGTTCATGGTCGGCTCGTTCATGGATGGGGTTCGTGTGCGCGCAGGATCAGAGCTGGGTCAGCTTCTGCAGCATCTGGTCGGACGACTGGATCGAGCGTGAATTGATCTCGAACGCGCGCTGCGCGGTGATCAGGTTGACCAGCTCCTCGGTGACGTTCACGTTGGAGGTCTCGACGAAGCCCTGGTTCAGCGCACCCAGTCCGTTGGTGCCCGGCACGTTGGTCTGCGCGGTGCCCGAGGCGGCGGTCTCGAGGAACAGGTTCTCGCCGCGCGCCTGCAGGCCGGCCGGGTTGATGAAGTTGGCGAGCTGGATCTGTCCGACCTGGGTCGGTGCGGTCGCACCGGCGGCCAGCACGCTGACCGTGCCATCGCTGCCGACGGTGACGGTCACGGCGTTGGGCGGGATGGTGATCGTCGGCTGCAGCGGATACCCGTTCGAGGTGACCACCTGGCCCTGGTTGTCCAGCTGGAACGCACCGTCGCGGGTGTAGGACACCGAGCCATCGGGCAGCGTGACCTGGAAGAAGCCGTTGCCGTTGACGGCCAGGTCCAGCGGATTGCCCGTGTTCTGCAGGTTGCCGGTGGTGAAGATGCGCGCGGTGGCCACCGGACGCACGCCAGTGCCGAGCTGCAGTCCGGACGGTACCTGCGTCTGCTGCGTCGACTGCGCGCCCGGCTGGCGCAGCGTCTGGTACAGCAGGTCCTCGAACACCGGGCGCTGGCGCTTGAAGCCGTTGGTGCTGACGTTGGCGAGGTTGTTCGAGATCACGTCGACGTTGGTCTGCTGCGCTTCGAGACCGGTCTTCGCTACCCAGAGTGAGCGGATCATGTGGAGCTTTCTGAATTGCCGGGCATCAGGCGTTGAGGTTGAGCAGGGAGGCAGCGGCGCGCGCGTTCTGGTCGGCGGTCTGGACCAGGCGGATCTGCAGTTCGAACTGGCGGGCCTGCGAAATGATGTCGGTGATCGCCGACACCGCGTTGACGTTGCTGCGCTCGAGCGCGCCGGAGGCCAGTGCGACGTTGTTGTCCACCGGCGCGGGCTGCCCGCTCGAGAGCCGGAACAGGCCGTCGTCGCCGCGCACCAGGTCGCGTTCGTTCGGATCGACCAGCTTGATGCGGCCCACCGCGTTGGTGATGTTCGGGACGCCCGCGGTCGGGATCGTCGACACCGTCCCGTCGCGTCCGATGCTGATGCGCGTGTCCGGCGGGATCGCGATCGGGCCGCCGTCGCCGATGACGTTCAGCCCGGTCTTGGTCTGCAACTGGCCATTGGCATTGATCTCGAGCGCCCCGCTGCGCGTGTACGCTTCGCGGCCGTCGGGAGTCTGCACCGTGATCCAGCCGCGTCCTTCGACGGCGACGTCCAGTGCGCGTCCGGTATGGTCGATCGGGCCGGGTGCGAAGTTGGTGCCCACCGTGGAGTCGACGACGAAGGCGCGCGTGGGCTGCCCCGGGCCGATCACCGCCGCCGCGCGCGCGCTGTTGTACTGCGAGCGGAAGCCGTCGGTCGACACGTTCGCGAGGTTGTGCGAGGTCGATGCCTGCTTCGACAGCGCATGCTTGGCGCCGTTCATGGCGATATAGATCAGGCGGTCCATTCAGGCCTCGGTCCGGGGTGCTTGAGGTCGGCGCAGGTCAGCGCAGGTTGACCAGGGTCTGCATCACGGCGTCGTTGGTCTTGATCGCCTGCGCGTTCGCCTGGTAGTTGCGCTGCGCGGTGATCAGGTCGACCAGCGCCTCGGTCAGGTCGACGTTGCCTTCCTCGAGGGCGGCGGCCTGCAGCGAGCCGAGGGTTCCGGTCTGCGGTGCGCCGGTCACCGCGAGGCCCGAGCGCGGCGTCTCGGCATACTGGCCGTCGCCCAGCGGGTTCAGGCCCTGCGCGTTGACGAAGGTCGAGAGCACGATCTGGCCGAGGTTGCGCGTCTGGCCGTTCGTGTAGCGGCCGCGGATGATGCCGTCGGAGGCGATGTTGAAGCCGGCGAGCTTGCCCGAGGTGAATCCATCCTGGCTCAGGGCGGTGACACCGAAGTCCGATCCGAACTGGGTCGACCCGCGGAAGTCGAAGGTTATGTCCAGCGGCGAGACCGCCCCACCGGTGACCGGCATGGTCACGCCGGTCATCGGCTGCGGCGTGGTCAGGGCGCCGGTGTTCGAGAAGTTGAGCGTTGCCGGCAGGCCGGTCAGGTTGGGCGTGGCCGAGTTGTCGATGGTGCCGAAGAGGTTCCACTGGCCAGGGGTGGCGGTACGCACGAAGAACAGTTCGATCACGTGCGGATTGCCGAGGGAATCGAACACCGTGCTCGCGGTGGTGTTGGTGTAGGTCGACGGGTCGTTTGCGTCGAAAGGCAGCGTGATCGCCGGCTTCCGCGAATCGAGGTTGAACACGGCGTCGAACTCCGAGGTCGGCGTGGGCGCGACATCCGAGGTCGAGATGCGCAGCGGCACCGGCTGGCTCGGCAGGATCGTGCCATCGATGTCCGCGAGGTAGCCGGTCAGGTTGTAGTTCGAGGCATTGACGATGTTGCCGGCGTTGTCGATCTGGAATTCACCGTTGCGCGTGAAGGACACGGCGCCGTTCTGGGTCATCCGGAAGAAGCCGCTGCCGGAGATCGCGACGTCGAGCGGATTGTTGGTGACGCTGATCGTGCCCTGGGTGAAGTCCTGGGCGATGGTCGCCACCTTGGTGCCGATGCCGACCGAATTGGAACCGCCGCCGCTGAGCGAGGCAGCCATCACGTCCGCGAACTGCGCACGCGAACCCTTGAAGCCGGTCACGTTGGCATTGGAGACGTTGTTGCCGATCACGTCGAGGTCGCGCGCCGCGCTGTTCAGTCCACTCAATCCGGTCTGGAAGCTCATCTGTTTCTCCTGGGATAGCTGTCGATGTTGTCGATGTCTGTCTGGACGGTTCGTGGGCCGGGTCAGTCGATGCGCCTGACCTGCGCCACGTCGGCGGAGCCCAGCCCGCGCAGGTTCAGGCGCGAAGACCCGCCCTGCATGCTCACGCTGTCGACGAGGCCTGCGACCAGCCCGCTGGCGCCCACCGCCTTGCCGCCGGCCGTCGCATCCAGGCGCAGGGTGTAGTCGCCGCGATTGACTTTCTCGCCCGCGTTGTTCTTTCCATCCCATGCAAAGGTGGAAGTGCCCTGCGGAAACGCGCCGAACGCCATGCTGCGCACGGTCCTGCCGGTCGCGTCCACGATGGAGACGCCGACCTTGTCGGCGGCAGAGGCGAGTTCCACGCCGACGGTCACCGGGTTGGTGCCGTCGAAGCGCACCAGGTCGCTCGAGACGACGACGCTGCGCCCGATCAGCGACGCGTTCTGCGTCGCGGACATCGCGCTGGCCATGCCCTCGAGCGACGTGTTCAGCTTGTCGATGCCGCTGACCGTGCTGATCTGCGCGAGCTGGGTGGTCACCTGCGCGTTGTCCATCGGGTTGAGTGGGTCCTGGTTGCGCATCTGCGTGACCAGCAGCTTCAGGAAGCGGTCCTGGCTGTCGTCGGCGGTCGAGTCGACGAGGTTGCCGGGCACGGATGCGCGCGGAAGGACGTTCACGGCGCTGTTGACGGCGGGCAGTACGGTGGACATGGCGTGGTTCCCGGGTTCTTCGATCAGGTCTGCAGCAGCGACAGCGTGCGCAGCGCCATCGTCTTGGCCGCGTTCATCACGTCGGCGTTGGTCTGGTAGGCGCGCGAAGCCGAGATCATGTTCACCATCTCCTCGACGGCATCGACGTTGGGCATGGTCACGTAGCCACGCGCATCGGCCAGCGGATGGTTCGGATCGAACTGCAGCCGCGGCGGCGACGGGTCCTCGATCACGCGCGCGACCTGCACGCCGATCGCCGACTTGTCGCGACCGACCGGTTGCGCGCTGAACACCACCTGCTTCGCCTTGTAGGCACCGCCGGTGGAACTGGCCGCGCTGTCCACGTTGGCCAGGTTGCTGGCAACCACGTTGAGCCGCTTCGACTGCGCGGTCATCGCGGAGCTGGCGATCTCGAATACGGCATTCATCGACATGTTCGCTGGGCGTCCGTTGTAAGGAAGGTTGGCTTGGCGGGCTTGGCGGGCTTGGCGGGCTTGGCGGGCTTGGCTACTGGCCCGAGATCGCGCGCTGCAGACCGCTCACGCGCGACTGCATGAAGGCGACGTCGGCCTGGTACTTGATCGAGTTCTCGGTGAAGCGCGCCATCTCGATGTTCATGTCGACCGTGTTGCCGTCGATCGAGCCCTGCACCACCTCGCGGTACTTCGCGCCACCCGAGCCGGCGACACCGGAGGTCGGCGCGATATGCCCACCGTGGGTCTTCGCCATCGAGAACCCGCCCTGGCCCGACTGGATGCGCGCGAGCTGGGTCTTGAAGTCGATGTCGCGCGCCTTGTAGTTCGGCGTATCCGCGTTCGCGATGTTGGTGGCGAGCACCTGCTGCCGTGCGGCACGCAGGTTCATCACCTGCAGGCGGTAATCGAAGTGCTGGTCGAGGCGGCTGGTCATCATGGCAACGCGGCAAGGTGGAGTGGTGACACCTGCTGTATTGCGATTACCGTGCCAGCGCGCGCCTGCACTGGAAAACCTTTGTCATTCAGCTACATGCGTCGCTCGCGACCGGTTTGCCGCGGATCTGTCGGGGCTTGCCGCCGCGGCATCGATTGCCGCAGGCGGCAACCGGTGCCTCATGCCGCGGGGGCTCAGCCGTCGACGAATACCCGGTTCTTGCCGGCCTGCTTGGCCCGGTACATTGCCTGGTCGGCGCGCTTGACGACCTCGGATTCCGACTCGCCGGGGCGCAGCTGCACAACACCGGCGCTGAACGTGATGAGCAGCTTCTCGTTATTGGCCAGGAAGAACTGCTTGGTCAGTTCGCGCTGCAGGCGCTCGATCGCGATCTTGCCGGCCTCGAGCGTCGTCTCGGGCAACAGGATCACGAACTCCTCGCCCCCGAACCGGCCGATGCTGTCGCTCGGCCGCAGCAGGGACTTGACCACCTTCACCAGGTGCACCAGCGCTTCATCGCCGGCATGGTGGCCGTGCGTGTCGTTCAGCTTCTTGAAGTTGTCCAGGTCGATCACCGAGATGCACAGGGCATTGCCGTAGCGTTCCGCACGCGCGGCCTCCCGACTGAGCGCCTCGTCCAGTCCGCGCCGGTTCAGGCTGCCGGTGAGCGCATCCTCGCGTACCTTCTCGCTGATCTCTTCCAGTTCGGTCTCGAGCTGGCGGATCTTGCATTCGGCCGCCTCGGCCTGCTGGCGCGACGCCGCCACCTCGTCCCGTGAGCGCAGCGCGTCGTTCTGCATGGATCGCATGTCGCCCATCAGGCCTTCGAGCACGTCCTTGAGGCTGCCGATGTCCTCGGTCCCCTCGATACGCTCCGCATAGACACCGATCTTCTCGTGGTAGACCGCGGTGCTGTCGGACATCTCGCCGAGGCGCTCGATGAAGATCCCGATCATGTCCTTCAGCGCGCTCTTCGCATCGGCAAGGCTGTGCTTGAGCGTCCCCTGGCGAAGGATGATCTCGCGAAAGCGCGTCTGCGCATCGGAGAGCAGTTCCTGGGTCAGTGGCTGCGCCATCAGCTGGCGCATCACCTCGACCTGTCCACCGATCCACTGGTCGTCGTCGACCAGTTCGCCGATGTTCTCGACCAGCAGCCTCACCAGGCCCATCAGGTCCGGCACCAGCCTGCCATCAAGGTTCCGTGAATCGGCGGCCGCCTTCCAGAAATCTTCCAGGCGCGAGGAGAGTTCGTTGCAGGCATCGGCAGAATCGGCCTTGCCAGCCATGTCCGCCAGGGTGATCAGCTCCGAATTGAGCGACGGTTCGATCACGAAACGCGGGGCCACGTCGTTGCGCAGCACCTCGGCCAGCAGCCTGCGCAGGGTCTCGGCCGAGGACACCGGCGTGCCGGCCATATCCAGGCGCGACAGTGCACCGGCGGCCAGCGGCATCTCCTGCGCTACGGCAGTCGCTGCGGCCGCAGCCGTTTCGACCGGCGTCGCCGACGGATCGGACAGGACCGGGACGTCGATGACCGTGCCATTGCCGCGGGCCGACCCCCAGGATTGCACCAGTGCGAGCAGCTTGTCCTTCAGCAGCGGCGAACGTCCGAATGCCCCGAGCACGCGTTCCAGGCCTTCGCGCTTCTGCATCGGCGACACCGCCGCGTGGCGCAATTCGTACTGCTTGAGCAGTTCCCGGATGGTGTCCGGCCAGGCTGTGCGGTCATCGACTTCAGGGGCACCGGGCGCAATGCCGGAACCGCCCTGCCCGGTGAGCGTCGCCGTGGACGCATCGTTGCCCCCTGCAGCCTCCCGCAGCGCAAGGATCTCGGATCCGAAAGCCTTCCAGTTGCGACTGACCAGCGCCCGTTGCAGGCGTGCCACGGGTTCCTTCAGGGTCGGATCTGCGCGCGGCAGGTCGCGCAAGGCGCCGAGCATGGCCTCCAGGCCGTCCCCGGCATGCTGGCCCTGTGTCCCCGAGATTTCCTCGTAGAACCGCTGGTAGTTGTCGGGCGTGGGCGCGAGTTTCCGGATCGACAGCATGCGCAGCGTCTCCCGCGCAATGTCGGTCGGGGTCTTCGCTGCGGGCGCGGCGGAAACTGTAGGCGCAACTGCCGCCGGTTTGACACTCTGCATGCCTGATCCGTTCGCAAGGCTGACAAGGTGATGGACTGTGCTGTAACGTCATCCCGAGCCTGATTCTTTAGCCACAATCGCGGCAAAGTGCCCGCCGCCGCCCCGGAATGCTGCCGACCATGCCCCGACTCCCCGCCGACGGCGCCTGCCGTCGATCGACCCTCGACCCGACTTTCCGACCGTCGACCGCCGGCACTGGCGCCCCGCCCCGGCGGTCGACGCGGCGCTGGACGCTGCTGCTGCTGACGGCCTGGCTTGCCGCCGGCCCCGCCGCAGCACGGACCCCGGCAGCGCCGGCACCCGCACCTACAGCCATGGCCCAGAACGAACGCATCGTGCAGGCGGTGCAGCGCCATCTGCAGGAACAGACGGCGTCGCTGTCGGGCGAGGTGCGGATCACGGTCAATCCGCTGGACGAACGCAGCCGGCTGGCGGCCTGCGACGAGATGCAGGTGTCCCTGGCTCCGGGCGCCCGGCCATGGGGGCAGGTTCCGGTTGGCGTTCGCTGCCTGCGGCCCCAGGCCTGGCAGGTCTACGTGCCGGCAACGATCCGGGTTTCGGCGCCCGTGGTGGTGGCCAGCCGGGCCCTGACCGTCGGCAGCCTCGTGGATGCGAGCGACCTGACCACCCGGATCGAGGAACTCACTGTCCTGCCGGCATCGGTGCTGCAGGATCCCAACCTGGCGATCGGACGCGTCCTGGCGTCTGCCGTGCCGGCGGGCAGCGTACTGCGGGCAGAGAACCTGAAGCAGGTGCTGGCAGTGGTGAACGGCCAGAACGTACGCGTGGTCTATGAATCGGCGACGCTGAGCGTCACCTCCGATGGCCGTGCGCTGGGCAATGCGGCGGTCGGGCAAGGCGTCGACGTGCGTGTCGGTTCCGGCAAGACGGTACGCGGCATCGTTCGCTCGAACGGCGTGGTGGTGGTCCAGTGATGCCCATGCGGGTACGCTCCCTGCGTCAGTGTCGGTCACCGGGGATGCCCGCTTCGGGCCACGACGGCAGATACCCCCTTGCGCCGCGGCTTTGACTGCCGCAACATAGGCCGCTGCAGGCCGCATGGTTTCGCGGACCGTCATTGACGCTGGCTGGTGAAGGTCTTTCCTAAAGGTTCTGCCTCCCTGGTCGTAAATGAGCTCATGAAGATGAAGATCGACAGCGGCATTCCTTCCTCCACCCCGGTCACGCGTGTCACCGAGACACCCGGTCGCCAGGGGGCGGTCGCTCGCACACCCACCGGAGGCTCGGCGGCCGACAGCGTCGAGATCACCAGCCTCTCCGCCCGCCTCAACCAGCTCGAGGGCGTGCTGGCCGGTGTACCGGTCGTCGACAGCGCACAGGTCCAGGCCATCAAGGATGCGATCAGCGAGGGCCGGTTCCAGGTCGACTCCGAGGTCGTCGCAGACCGCCTGCTGTCGAGCGTGAAGGAACTGCTGCTCCAGCGCGGCCCCGCCTGAGCGTGTGAACACCCCGGCCGTCCCGCGGGTCAGCCCACCGGATCCCCGCGCCCGTTTCGTCGCAGACCTGCATGCAGAGGCTGCGGCGTTCGCCGACTTCTTCGAGCTGCTTCGCACCGAGCAGGCAGCGCTCGCCGAACGGGATATCGACGCTCTGCTGCAGATCGGTCCGTCCAAGGCCGAACGCATCGCTGCACTGAACGACCTTGCGCGCCGGCGCACGGCCTATCTCACCGGCCAGTCATTCTCGCCCGATCGTGACGGCATGGCCCGGTGGCTGCTCGGCCAGGGCGGCAGCGACGCCGGTGCGCTGTCGGCCGCCTGGCAGCGGCTGCTCGATACCGCAGCCCGCGCGCAGGCCTTGAATCGCGAAAACGGCGTGCTGATCGAGACCCGGCTTCAACACAACCAGCAACTGCTGTCCGCACTCGCGTCGGGCGCCCAGCCCTCGCTGTATGGTCCGGACGGCCAGACGCGCATGGGTGGCACCGGGCGCAACCTCGGCAAGGTCTGACGCGCCCGCTTCACTTCTGCGGAACGACGGGCGGTGCGGGAGGCGTTGCTGCCGGCGGCGCAACGGGCAGCCCCGCCGCGGGCGCCGGGGCCACTGCGGGGGGCGCTGGCGCAATCGGAAGGATCGGCGACGGTGCCGGCAGTCCCGCCGGTGATTGTGGCAACGCGCCTGGCCGCGGCAGTTGCGGCTGTCCGGGCGCGGGTTCCGCCTGGATGATCACTGCCACGCGGCGGTTGCGCGCACGCGCTTCGGGACTGCCGCCAGCCTCGATCGGCTGGTTGTCGGCGTGCCCGATCGCCGTCAGTCGCGTGGCCGGGATCCCCGTCTCGACGAACAGCCGCACCACTGTCGCCGCCCGCGAGGCGGACAGTTCCCAGTTCGAGGCGAACGCAGGCGTGGAGATCGGCACGTCGTCGGTATGGCCTTCCACCGCGATCGCGCTGCGCGTGCGCGCCAGCACCCGGGCGACTTCGGCCAGCGTGCGAGTAGCCGCAGGTTCCAGCGCGGACTGGCCGGAGCGGAACAGCACGCTCGCGTTGATCTCGATGACCAGGCCCTGGCGCGTCTCGCTGACCCGCACCAGCCCGTCCTTGACCAGCGGATCGAGCATCGTGGACAGTTCGGCGCCAAGCTCGCGCATGCGCGCCATCATCGCCCGGATCGCCGCCTCGTCCTCGGGCGAACCCGGCGCCGGACCGATGATCCCGCCCTGCTCCTTGCCGATGATCGAACGCGGGGAATTGGTCGGACTCTCGGCGTCGGGCAGGCGAGAGGGATTCTGGAACGCCTGCACCAGGGAATCGCTCAGCACGCGGTACTTGCTCTCGTTCACCTGCGAGATCGCGTACATGACGACGAAGAAGGCGAACAGCAGCGTGATGAAGTCTGCATACGACACCAGCCAGCGGTCGCTCGATTCCGTATCCTCTGGCGGACGCTTGCGCGGCATCGCAGCAGCTAGACCAGGTAGCCCTGCAGGCGGATCTCGATCGAGCGCGGGTTCTCGCCGTTCGCGATGCCCACCAGGCCTTCGATCAGCATCTCGCGCATGCTCACGTCGCGCGCGATCAGCGTCTTGATCTTGTTGGCGATCGGCAGGAACACCAGGTTGGCCAGGCCGACACCGTAGATGGTGGCGACGAAAGCGACCGCGATGCCGGCACCCAGCTTGGCCGGGTCGGTCAGGTTCTCCATCACCTGGATCAGCCCCATCACCGCACCGATGATGCCCACCGTGGGAGCGTATCCGCCGGCGGCCTCCCAGACCTTCGCCGCAGCGCGGTGACGCGCCTCGAACGCGTTGATCTCGAGTTCGAGCGCCTCGCGCAGCACGTTCGGCTCGGCGCCATCGACCAGCAGCTGCAGGCCCTTGCGCTCGAACGGTTCGCGCGACGCGTCGATCGCAGTCTCGAGCGCCAGCAGGCCGCTGCGGCGCGCGATCTGGCTCCAGCCGGAAACACGACCGATCAGCTTCTTCGGTTCATGCACCGGCGGCTTGAACACCCAGCGCGCCATGCGCATCGCGTCGGAGAACTGCTCTGCGGAGCTCTGCAGCATGACCGCGCCGGTGGTGCCACCGACCACGACCAGGAACGCCGTCACCTGCAACAGCGACGCGGGGTGACCGCCTTCCAGGATCAGGCCGCCGATGATGGCGGCGAGGCCGAGCGCCAGACCGGCGATGCTGATCCGGTCCATCAGGGACGCCCGCGTGCCGGGCTGTGCTGTACCCCGGACGAGATCACGGGTTCTGCGTCCACTCCTTCATCCGCGCGCGCAGCCGGGCGACTGCCTGGCTGTGCAGCTGGCAGATGCGTGATTCACTCACGCCGAGCACCTGGCCGATCTCCTTCAGGTTCAGCTCCTTCTCGTAGTACAGGCCCATCACCAGCTTCTCGCGTTCCGGAAGGTTGCTGATCGCATTGACCAGCATCTGGCGGAAGCCCTTGTCCTCGATGATGGCCAGCGGATTGGACTGGTTGTCGGCGAGGAAGAAGTCGAAGAAATCGTTGTCGTCGGACTCCTGGAAATCCTCGTAATGCAGCAGTTGCGAGCCGCGGGCATCGCTGAGCATGTGCTGGTAGTCGGCGAGTGGAACGTTCATCTCGCCAGCCAGTTCGGTCTCGTTGGGCTGGCGGCCGAACTTCTGCTCGAGCTTGGCCACTGCCGCCTCGATCTTGCGCAGGTTCTTGCGCACGTTGCGCGGCAGCCAGTCGGCCTGGCGCAGTTCGTCGAGCATCGAGCCGCGGATGCGTTGCACCGCATAGGTCTCGAACTGCGCGCCCTGCGTGCTGTCGAAATTGTCGGAAGCATCGAGCAGGCCCATCAGGCCGGCCTGTATGAGGTCGTCGACATCGACGCTCGCGGGCAGCCGGGTCATGAAGTGGTAGGCGATCCGCTTAACCAGCGGAGCCATCTCCTTGACGATGGCGTCCTTGTCGTCGATCGAGGCAATCGGGGGCATCTAAAGGGGCGATCCTGTACTGAATTAACGCGATACTAGTGCGGTTCGGCCCATCGCGCCGAACGGCGGCGGGGTCTGAGGCGTATTCTGGGACAGATTGCGGGACCCGCTGCGGGACGGATCGTGCGGTGCCTGCCGGGGTTCTTCCCGGTCGGGATCAGCACGCGTCACACCCCGATTCTGCGCCGGAACGGTGTCCAGCGGCACCTCGCCGAGCAGCAGGCCCTGCCAGGCCGCGGGCGACAACCCGGACGGTGTCATCGAAGGCACCGGGACATCCAGCTGCGCTGCCAGCAACGCACACGCCGCCGCCGCCGGGCTGGCAGGAAAAACGGCAGCCAGCGGTCGATGCAGACGCTGCGCGCGCGGCACCGCAGCATCGAGCGGCACCGCGCCGGCGTACTCCACCCGCACCTGCAGGAATCGGCGCGCCGTCTGCGCCACCTTGCTCCACGCGGCCTGGGCGGCAGCCGGATCGGTCGCGCGGCCCATCCACCACAGGTAGCGTTGCTGCCCGACCTCGAGCGCCAGCATCTTCAGCGCGGAATAGGTCGTGGTGACCGAGCGCGCAGCCCCGGTGGAACCCAGCAGCACGGCCCCGGCGTAGGCGGCGGCGGGCCACCAACGGTCTGCGCGGTCCGCGGGTGCGTCGACCAGCACGCAATCGAAGCGTGCCGACAGTTCACCCAGGGTGCGCGCCACCGCGCCGGCCGCCCGCGACGCGTCGGCATGCCCGTCGCGGGCCGGCAGTCGACCGGTCGCCGCACCGAGCCGGGCAGCGGGCGCCCAGGTGACGCCCCCGGCAGCATGCAGCAGGATCTCGTCCAGGCGCCGCTGGCCGGTCAATGCCTCGGCGAGGTCACCGCGCGGCGACAGTCCGAACCAGCCGGCGCCACTGCGCAGGTGCGGCTGGCCATCCACCACCAGGACCGAATGGCCGCGGCGCGCCATGGCCTCGGCAGTGGCCGCGACCAGCGCGGTCTGGCCGATCCCGGAGTCACCGCCGATGAACAGCGCGCTGCGCAGGGTCGTGCCGCCGAGCAGGCGACGCAGGCTGGACGCCTGGTCCTCGATCGGGTCAGACACCGGAGCCTCCGCTGGCGGCGACCAGGGCGAACTCGTCGCCGGCCGGAGTGAACGGATTGGCGGCCTCCCGTCCACGCAGCGCGCGGTCGATCAGGTACAGCGGATTGGGCAGGTGCAGGTCTTCCGGCACGCGCTGTCCATTGGTCACGAAATGCACGCGCAGCCGGTGCCGGAGCACGACGTCGAGCACGCCGCCAAGTGACACCGCCTCATCGATCTTGGTCAGGATGCAGCCATCGAGGCCAGCCCCGACATAGCGGGTCGCGACATCCTCCAGGGTGCTGCCCGACGATGCGGCAGACAGCAGCAGCACGCGCTGCACCGCCCGCCCCTCGCCCGACAGCAGCGCGGCCTGCTCGGCCAGCCGCCGGTCGCGCTGGCTCATGCCGACGGTGTCGATCAGTGTCAGGTGGCGCGAGGCGAGGTCACCGAGCGTCATCTGCAGCTCGGGTTCGTCACGCACCGCGATCACCGGCACGCCCAGGATGCGCCCATAGATGCGCAACTGGTCGAGGGCACCGATCCGGAAGCCATCCGTGGTCAGCAGCGCCGCGCTGGCCGCGCCGCGGGCAAGGACGCAGCGCGCGGCCAGCTTGGCCACGGTCGTGGTCTTGCCGACGCCGGTCGGCCCGACCAGTGCGAACACCCCCCCCTGCTCGCACGGATCGACCGGCTGCAGCAATGATTTCAGGCGTTCGAACAGCAATGCACGCACTTCGCGCCAGGCGGTATCCACGGCCGTGGCGGGCACAGCCCCCGGAACAGACCCGGCGACATGCGGCGTGGCGGGCGGTGCCACGGACAGGGCAACCCCGTCGCGGCTGACCGCCTCGGCGAGTTCGCGCGCGAGCAAGGTGCTGAAGCCGGCCGCGAGCAGCCGCCGCGTCACCTCGGTCTCGACCGGCGAACGGCGCGCCCGGTCGCCCCAGGCAAAGCCGGCGAGCTGGTTCTCGACCAGCGAGCGCAACGACCTCACCTCTGCCGCGATCTCGCCGATGGCGCCGGAATCGTCGTTGCGCACCGGGGGCGCTGCGCGCTGCGCCGGTTCGGCGAACGGTCCCTGCGCCCCGCCGGGCATCGCAGGCGCGCCTGCTGCAGCGACACCGGCCGCGGCTGCCGCTGCCGCCGCCGCCGGGCGCGCATCGGTCGCATCGGTCGCATCGGCCGCGCGATCCTGCCGGACCTCCCGCCCCTCACGGGCCTCGCCTGCGTCGCGCCCTTTCGACGGAACCTGCAGCGGCGGCCAGGGGGCGCTTCCATGCCCGCGCGCCAATGGCCCGGGACGGACGACGGCGGGCTCGTCATCATCATCGGCCAGCGAGGCCTGCGTGTATGCATCGATCGCAGACCGCCGCTGCGGCTCGACCTCCATGCGCGAAGGGAACGGCGCCGGCAGCATCGCGGGCTCGGCACCCGCCTCGATCATCGCGACCAGTTCGACACCGCCCGAAGGCAGGCGGCGGTTGGACAGGATCAGCGCGTCCGCACCCAGCGCGTCACGCACCTCGCGCAAGGCCTCGCGCGTCGATGCGGCCTGGAAGCGGCGAACGATCACGCCCGGCCTCCGAGCACCGCAACCACGCGGATCGTCTTGCTGTCGGGGATCTCTGCATGCGAGATCACCTTGAGCTGCGGAACCGCACGCTTCAGGAAGCGCATCAGCAGCGCACGCAGCGCCGGCGCCACCAGCAGGACCGCGGGCTGTCCGGACTGTTCCTGGGTCTGGGCGAGCGCGGCCGCCTGGCGCAGCAGGTTCTCGGCGAGCGTGGGTTCGAGGCCGGCACTTTCAGCGGCACGACCGGACTTGTCGCCCTTGTCGCCCTTGTCGCCGGGTCGTCCCTGTGTCATCTGGGTCAGCATCTGCTCGAGTGTGGGGTCGAGCGCGATCACCGGCAACTCCCCCGCCCCGGAAAACACCGACTGCATGATCGCCCGGCCCAGGGCCACCCGCACATGGCTGGTGAGTTCTTCAGCGTCCTGCGTCTTCTGCCCGTGCTCGGCAAGCGACTCGATGATGCTGCGCATGTCGCGGATGTGCACGCCGTCGGCCAGAAGGTTCTGCAGCACCCGCTGCACCACCGTGAGGTTGAGCACACGCGGCACCAGGTCCTCGACCAGCTTCGGCGAATCCTTCGCGATATGGTCGAGCAGCGACTGGGTCTCCTCGCGCCCGAGCAGTTCATGGGCATTCGACTGGATCATGTTCGACAGGTGCGTGGCGACCACGGTGCCCGCGTCGACCACGGTGTAGCCCAGGCTCTGCGCCTGGTCGCGCTGGCCCGCCTCGATCCAGGTGGCCGGCAGCCCGAAGGCAGGATCCTTCGTCGCCGCGCCCTGCAGGTTGCCCAGCACCCGCCCGGGGTTGATCGCGAGGAACATGCCGGGGAATACCTCGCCGGTGCCTGCATCGACGCCCTTGAGCAGGATCCGGTACGCATTCGGGCGCAGCTCGAGGTTGTCGCGGATATGCACTGCGGGCACCAGGAAACCGAGGTCCTGTGCGACCTTCTTGCGGATGCCGCGGATGCGCTTGAGCAGTTCGCCGTCCTGCGCGCGGTCGACCAGCGGGATCAGCCGGTAGCCCACCTCCAGCCCCAGCATGTCCACCGGCACCACGTCGTTCCAGCCCACCTCGGCCGGCTCCGCCTTGACCGGTGGCGGTGGCGGCGGCAGCGCGGCCGCCAGTTGCTGCTTCTGGGCCATGTACCAGCCGACCCAGCCCAGCCCCGCTGCGATCGCGATGAACGCCAGGTTGGGCATGCCGGGGATGAGCCCGACCAGGCCGATCATGCCGGCGGTGATGTACAGCACCTGCGGCCGGTTGAACATCTGGCCGATGAACTGGTCGGACAGGTCCTGTTCGCTGCCGGCGCGGCTGACCACGATGCCGGCAGCGGTGGAGATCACCAGGCCCGGGATCTGCGCGACCAGGCCGTCGCCGATGGTCAGCAGCACGTAGGCGCCTGCGGCATCACCGAAAGACATGCCGTGCTGGAGCATGCCGATCGCCAGCCCGCCGACGATGTTGATGACCACGATGATGATGCCGGCGATCGCATCGCCGCGGACGAACTTGGATGCGCCATCCATCGACCCATAGAAGTCGGCCTCAGCGGCGATCGCCTGGCGGCGTGCGCGCGCTTCGTCCTCGCGGATCAGGCCGGCGTTGAGGTCGGCGTCGATCGCCATCTGCTTGCCCGGCATCGCATCCAGCGTGAACCGCGCGGCGACTTCGGCGATGCGACCGGCGCCCTTGGTGATCACCACGAAGTTGATGATCACCAGGATCAGGAACACGATCAGGCCGACCGCATAGTTGCCACCGATCAGGAAGTGGCCGAACGCCTCGATCACCTGGCCTGCGGCATCCGGCCCCGTATGGCCCTCGAGCAGGATCACCCGGGTGGATGCGACGTTCAGCGACAGCCGCAGCAGCGTGGTGACGAGCAGGATGGTCGGGAACACCGAGAACTCGAGCGGCTTCAGGGTGTACAGCGCGACCAGCAGCACGATGATGGACAGCGCGATGTTGAAGGTGAACAGCAGGTCGAGCAGGAGGGTGGGCAGCGGCAGCACCATCATCGCCAGCACCAGGATGATCAGGATCGGCGCAGCCGCGCGCGTCCACTGCGAGCTCATCGGCCTTCCGCCTGGCGAACCGATCGCGGCGCCCGGGATGGGTGGCAACGCACTCATCGCTCAATGCCCCGGACGGCCATCATGCGCGCCCCTGCACGGCGGCGGGCATCGACGGTGCAGGCCCGGCGCTCATGTCGTTCGGGGCGGTCGGGGCGTTCGAGTCGTCCGGGTCGGGCCCCGGGTCGAGCGCCGCCGGCACGTCGAGCAGTTGCGGCGCCGCCGGCAGCACCGAGCCGTAGCCGCGCGCGAGGCGCAGCTGATAGACCCATGCGAGTACCTCGGCGACCGCGCCGTAGAGCGCGGCCGGCACGCCTTCGCCGACCTCGGCATGCCGGTACAGCGAGCGCGCCAGCGGTGGCGCGCGCAGCACGGGCACGTCGTTCTCCCGCGCGAGCTCGAGGATCCGCTCGGCGGTCTCGCGGGTACCTTTCGCAACCACCTGCGGCGCACGCATGCGGCCCTCCTGGTACTGCAGGGCGACGGCATAGTGCGTCGGGTTGGTGATCACCACGTCGGCCTTCGGCACCGCGGACATCATCCGCCGCCGCGCCATTTCGCGCTGCACCATGCGGATACGTCCCTTCACCTCGGGATTGCCCTCGGTCTCCTTGCCTTCCTGCCGGACTTCCTCCTTCGTCATGCGCAGCTGCTGGACGTGGTTCCATATCTGGAACGGGACGTCGATCGCGACGATCAGCAGCATTGCCAGCATCACGGCGACGAAGGCATCGGTCATCATCGAGCCGACATGGGCCAGGGCCATCTCGATCGGCTCCAGGGCCAGCATCGCCATCGCCTCCCGCTGCGTCCAGAGCATCGCCACCAGCACCGCGCCCAGGAGCACCATCTTCAGCACTGCCTTGATCAGCTCGACGAGGCCGTGCCATGAGAACGTACGGCCGAGGTTCGACACCGGGGACAGCCGGCTCATCTTGGGCTGCAGGGCTTCGGCGCTGAACAGCCAGCCGGACAGCAGCATGGGCGCGAGCAGCGCCACCAGCGCGCTGGCGACGAACAGCGGTGCCAGGACCCACAACGCGTCGACCATCAGCACGTACAGCCGGGACATCGCCACGCCGACGTCGAAGGCGCTGGCGCGGTCGAGCTGCAGGCCGTTGGAGAACAGCCTGCGCATGCCGTCGAGGAACGAGGCACCGGCGAAAAGGAGAATCCCGCCGGACACGATCAGGACGAAGAAGCTGGTCAGCTCCGTCGAACGGGCGACCTGCCCCTGCTCGCGTGCCTGTTCTATGCGCCGCGGGCTGGCTGGTTCTGTCTTTTCGAGATCGCTCTGCTGCGATTCCGCCATGGTCGGTCAAGTCGTTTAGCGATACTAGCATGCATCGAGAGGGCGATTCCCCGCTTCGCACATGCGTTGCTCGGCGGACGGGTCCGGGGATGCCCGCGCGCCGACGTGCTGCGCGTGTTCGTGCTAACTTCTTCCGACACAGCAGTGCCCCGTTCATTCGACAGGCCGGCGACCCCGCCGCAGATGCCATGCCCGACCAGCGCGACCCGGTCCGCTCCGAGCTGTTCCCCCCGATCGAGCCTCATGCCAGCGGCATGCTCGCGCTCGATGGCGTGCACCGCATGTACTGGGAACAGTCCGGCAATCCATCGGGCGTGCCCGTGGTGTTCCTGCACGGTGGCCCGGGTGCCGGCAGTTCACCCGAACACCGGCGCTTCTTCAATCCTGTGTTCTACCGGATCATCGTGCTCGACCAGCGCGGCGCGGGCCGCTCGCTGCCGCACGGGGAACTTGCCGACAACACCACCCCGCTGCTGATTTCCGACCTCGAGCGCCTGCGCGCACACCTGAACATCGATCGCTGGCTGGTGTTCGGCGGATCGTGGGGCAGCACGCTCGCCCTGGCCTACGCAGAAGCGCATCCCGATCGATGCCACGGGCTGGTCCTGCGCGGCATCTTCCTGTGCCGCGACTCCGAGATCGACTGGTTCCTGTACGGGCTGAAGACGATCTTCCCCGAGGCATGGCGGGCATTCACCGCCCAGCTGGACACCGAAGAGCGCAAGGACATCCTGGCCGCCTACCACCGGCGCCTTGTCCATCCGTCTCCCGCCGTGCACATGCCGGCCGCGCGCGCATGGAGCGTGTATGAAGGCAGCTGTTCGACCTTGCTGCCAAGCCCGGAAACCGTTTCCTATTTTTCGGGCGACAGCGTCGCCCTCGGCCTGGCGAGGATCGAGGCACACTATTTCGTGAACCGGATCTTCCTGCCGGACAACGCATTGCTCGACAACATCGCACGCATCCGCCACCTTCCGGGCGTGATCGTCCAGGGGCGCTATGATGCGGTGTGCCCGATCGTGAGCGCGGACGACCTGCATCAGGCCTGGCCCGAAGCGGAATACATCGTGGTGCCCGATGCCGGCCACTCTGCCTGGGAACTCGGCATCCGGGCGGAACTGGTCCGCGCGACCGAGCGCTTCCGGCTCCGACTGGCCGGCTGAACCGCGCACCGGCCAGCGTCCGGACACTGCCGGTCGACGGGGCGAGGCCGCCTCGTCCGCTGGCAGCAGACCAACCCACCGGGGTGTGCTTCCCGGTACCTGCACATCGAATCCACCGCAGCAGACAGACGGAGTCACGGCAAGCATGAAGCTCTATACGTACAAGACGGCCGCCGGCGCGGCATCGACGGTCGGCGTGCTCGATGCCGACGGCATCCACCTGGTAGACATCGCCGCGACCGCCGCCGCGGGCGGCATGACGCCGCCGTTCGATCCCTCGAGCATGCAGTCGCTGATCGATGCAGGTGCCGCCGGCCTGGCCGCGGTATCCGCGCTCGCCGCGCATCCGAAGGCCGTGCGCGTGGCGCTCGCCGACGTGTCGCTCTGCGCGCCGCTGCCGCGGCTGCTGCGCAATGTCTATTGCGTCGGCTGGAACTACCTCGACCATTTCAACGAAGGTGCGGCGCACCGCAAGACGGCGGTCGAACTGCCCGACCACCCGGCACTGTTCACCAAGGCGTCGAACGCGCTCAACGGTCCGTTCGACCCGATCCCCTACAACGCCGAGGTCAGCGACAAGATCGACTGGGAATGCGAGATGGGCATGATCATCGGCCGTCGCGGGCGCAACATTCGCGAGGCAGATGCGATGTCCTACGTCTTCGGCTACACCGTACTGAACGATGTCACCGCGCGCGACATGCAGCGCTACCACGGCGGCCAGTGGTTCAAGGGCAAGAGCCTCGACGGCAGCTGCCCGACCGGCCCGTGCATCGTGACCGCCGATTCCATCCAGCCCGAAGCACTGGACATCTTCACCCGCGTCAACGGCGTGGTGAAGCAGGAATCGAACACCCGGCACCTGTTCTTCAAGCTGCCGCGCCTGATTTCGGAACTGTCGCGCGGGCTGACGCTCGAGCCCGGCGACCTGATCGCCACCGGGACGCCGCAGGGCGTGGGCTATGCGCGCACGCCACCCGAGTTCCTCAAGCCGGGCGACATCCTCGAGACCGAAGTGCAGGGCATCGGCGTGATCCGCAATCCGATCGTCGCAGTCAGCGACTGAGCCGCAGGGGCCGAACCCGGCAACCCGCCGGTTCAAGTCGCGTTTTCGTCAGGAGTAATCGGACATGCGTACCGAAGTACATGTGCACGGCACGGTGGTGCTGGTCGAGGGTGTCGCCATCGGCCAGGTCGAGGGCGCCCTCCGGCCCTGGCTCGACTATCTCGATTGCGCCTCGATCAAGGAAGCGCGCAGCCTGGAACAGGACGAGCCGGGCATCGTGTTCGACCGGAAACGGTTCCTGCTCGAGATCTGCTGGACCGGCGATGTCGGACGCAACTTCCAGGGTGTGCTCGGCGACGCGCTGGCCGGGCTCGGGCCGCTGGCCGAGGAAGCGTCAACGGTCGAGATCACGTACTTCCACGACAAGGGCGATGAAGTGCAGCTGATGTTCGTCGGCCCTACCCCGCAGGCGATCCACGACATGCAGCGGCGCCTGATGGTCGAGGAAGTGTCGAACCTTCTCGGCCGGCAGTTCGGTGCGGAGGATGTCTCGCAGGTCGCCGCCCTGATCAACAAGCTGTTCGCGGAAGACTGGACCCGCAAGCAGGCCGCGGGCGAGAGCGGTCTTGCCAGTGCGACCCAGCCGCACACGCGGCCCAAGCAGTTGCACTAGGAAACGTCCGCTCAGGCAGCGTCGTCGACCCTCGCCGGGGCTGGGTCGTCGGTGCGCCGTCGCTCGCCCCGGCGATCACGCCCGGTACGGGTGTCCAGCATCACCGCAACCTGCCGTCGTCGCCGGTCGGGCCCGTCCCGCCGCGACCCCTGCCTGCGTTCCACCGGGGGCGGGCCTGGCGGCAGCGGCTGGGCCGGCGCACCGGCCTGTGACGCGCCCGAGGCCGGTGCCGGCCCGTTGCGAACTGGAGTGGCGGCCGACACGCCGGACACTTCGGTACGAACCGTGGGGGTGACCTTCTGCGGGGGTATCGTCGGAAACTGCATGGAAGCCTGCCTGGAAGGGTCCGAGGGAGGGCGGAACGCGGCCTATCGCGGTTTGGTCGCAGCCGCCGCCGTACTCGTTATCGACTCCAGCGCCGACTTCTGGAGTTCCAGGGTCTTCACCGTCATCTGGATGAAGCCGACATTCATCTTCAGCCAGTTCTCGACGGCTTGCAGTTCATTGATGCGCCGTTCAATTTCCTTTGGGTCAGCGGTCGGCGTGAACAGTGCGGGCATCCCGGGAAAGCCGGGCATCGGCGTCGTGGCAGACATCGCTGCCATGCCCGGAAGGCCATAGGCTTCGGGCGTCCACATCTTGCGCACCCATTCGAAGAATTCGCTGGTCTGGTCGGTGGAATCGGCCATCGGTGCCTCCTGCGACGGTGGGTAAACGGATACGGATCGGGATCGGATTCGTTACTCTACCCCGTCTGAGTAGCAGGGCAATCCGATGGACGATAGTGTCGCGCAGGCGATGGCCCGATGGCCTGATGTTCCCGCGGTCTACGGCTGGCTGCGCCTGGATCGTCGCGGGCGCTGGCTGGTCAAGGGCGAGCCGATCGGACACCGGCCGACCATCGATTTCATCGGCCGGAACTACCAGCATGATGGGCAGGGACGGTTCTACTTCCAGAATGGTCCGCAGCGGGTGTTCGTCGATATCGACCACCTGCCCTACGTGCTGCGGCTCGACGGTGCCACGGCGCGAAGCGCGGCACTGCTCACCCAGTCCGATGCGCCGGTCGAAAGACCGCTGCACGCCTGGCTGGATGCGGACGGCGGGCTGATCGTCGAGTTCCAGCCCGCGGACGACCCGCTTCCGGCCTTCGGCGCCCTGCTCGACCGCGACCTGCCGGCCCTCATCGCATGCTTCTGTGATGCCCGGGGATGGCCGCTGGACGACGCGGCCCTGGACCGGCTGCTCGACGGCCGCGCATCGGATACGTTCCTGGCCGTCGGCAGCCAGCGAATACCGGTCGATGTGCTGCCCGCGGGCGGCACCTTTCCGTTCGTGCGCACGCCTCGTCCCGCACCGGGCGAGGACGCCTGTACCTGATTTCCCTCGCACTCGACACACCTTACCGCACTGCAGGAACCCCGCATGAGCCAGACCCACGCCCCTTCCGCCGCAATCGTCGGCGCCGGCCTTTCCGGCCTCACCTGTGCACGGGTGCTGCAGGATGCCGGCTTCCGTGTGCAACTGTTCGACAAGTCGCGCAGCCCGGGGGGGCGGCTGGCGACCCGCAGGACAGACCTTGGAACCTTCGACCACGGCGCGCAGTACTTCACCGCGCGTGACCCGCGCTTCCGCACCATCGTCCAGCAGTGGCTGGAACGCGGCATCGTCGCCCCCTGGACCCCGGGGCTGGTGGCGATCGACCTGGTCGATGGCGCACCGGTGCGCTCCGCCGTCGGCGATGGCACAGTGCGCCATGTCGGCGTGCCTTCGATGAACCGGATCGCCACCGAGCTGGCTGTGGGGCTGTCTGTGCGCACGGACTGCACCGTCACCGCCGCCCGGCGCACGCGCACGCACGACGCAGGCGTCGGCTGGACCCTGGCCGCAGCCGACAGCCGGGGTGCAGCGGTCATGATCGATGGCGTCTTCGACTGGCTGGTCGCGGCGATGCCCTCGCCACAGGCGACCCTGCTGCTGGCCGATGTGCCATCGATGCAGGCGCAGGCCCGTGCGCTGCCGATGGTCCCCTGCTGGGCCGTCCTCGCCTCGTTCGCTGCGCCGGTGGCGACCGGCTTCGACGCAGCCTTCGTGAACGGATCGTCACTCACCTGGATCGCGCGCAATGGCCACAAGCCAGGCCGCGATCCGCAGTTCGAATGCTGGGTACTCCATGCCGCGCGCGACTGGAGCGAACGAGAACTGGAAGCGCCGCCCGAAGCGGTCTGCGCGAAGATGCTCG
>JBIITW010000234.1:0-7129 GCA_044340265.1 Burkholderiales bacterium
CGGGTATCGCACCCACCGGGGCGCTGTTTGCGCCGTCATGCCCGGAGCCGATCGTTCCCGACCGCGAGATGCTCGCCGCGATGGCCGGTCCGGCACACATCATCCTCGGCTGGGCCGATCCGAAGCTGCAGGCCCATTGCGACGCGCTCGGCATCACGCTGCATGAATACGAATGGGACCAGGACCTGATGCTGCTGCGCGGCCCGGCGATCATCGAGGGGCTGCTGAAGGTGGTGATCGAAAACACGTCGATCACCATCCACAAGGCGAATGTCGCCGTGGTGGGCCAGGGCTCGATCGGTTTCCTGCTCGCACGCTACATGGTCGCGCTGGGCGCGGTCACCCATGTCGCGGCGCGCAACCCGGTACAGCGCGCAGCCGCCTATGCGGCCGGGGCGCAGGTGCACCTGCTCGATGCACTGCCCGCGCTCGCGCCGCGCCTCGACATGGTGTTCTCGACGGTTCCCTCGCGCGTGGTCGGCCGTGACGTGCTCGAACGGCTGCCGAAGCACGCATTCATCGCCGACCTCGCCGCGCCGCCGGGTGGCGTCGATTTCGAGGCGGCCAAGGCACTGGGGCTGAAGACCGCATGGGCGCGCGGGCTGGGCAGCCGGGCGCCGGTGACGGTGGGCGCCAGCCAGTGGTCCGGCGTGCGCCCGCGCATCGAGAAGGTGCTGCACGGCGACGCGTGAACAATCCCATATCGGGGTCAGCCCCTGACCTCGATCGACAACCGCCAGGAGTCGTCATGCCAGTAGTCACGGTACAGATGTGGACCGGCCGCAGCACCGAACAGAAGCGCAAGCTCGTCGCTGCGATCACCGATGCAATGGTGGTGCATGCCGGCTGCAAGCCGGATCACCTGCACGTGATCATCCAGGACGTGCCCAAGGACAGCTGGGGCCGGGCCGGCCGCCTCGGCATCGAGAACGAACCGGACAGCCACTGATGGCCACCGACGGAATGCCGCGCACGCTCGGCTTCGCCCATATGCTGATGCAGGTCGGCGACATCGAGGCATCGAAGCGCTTCTACGTGGACCTGCTGGGGTTCACCATCCGGCCGGCCAAGCCGCTTGCCGACGGCCGGCCGTTCGTGCCGTTCCTGCAGGGCATCGCGCTGACCACCGGTGGTCCCGGCAAGCCGCTGCAGATCGACCACATGGCGTTCACCGTGCATGACGTCGAAGGCATGGCTGCGCGCCTGCACGAGGCGGGCGTCCATTTCTTCCAGGACGTGCACGACGGCATCTACGGGCGCACGATCTATGTCGCGGACCCGGACGGCACCAAGGTGGAGCTGTACGAACCGCCGCGCTGAGCCTCTGTCTGTCCAGCCCCCGCCTGCCGCGGGCTGCTGCTTCCCCCCCCACTTCCGTGGAGCATGCAATGAAATCCAGCTTTCCCCTGTGCCGGCGCCGGCTCATGGCTGCCGCGCTCGCCGCCGCCATGGTCGCGCCGCTGGCCTCGACCAGCAACGACGCCTCGGCCCAGGCCTGGCCGTCGCGTCCGATCCGCCTGATCGTGCCGTTCGGCGCCGGCTCCACCGCCGACATCATTGCCCGGCTGGTCGGCAACCAGCTGTCGAAGGAACTCGGCCAGGCGGTTGCGGTCGAGAACCGTCCGGGTGCGGCGGGCACCATCGGCGGCGCCGAGTCGGCGCGCGCGGCACCCGACGGCCACACGCTGGTGCTCGGCACGGTCGCCAGCCATGGCACCGGCACCCTGATGATGGCCAACGTGCCCTACGACCCGGTGCGCGACTTCCAGGCGATCACGCTGATCACCAATGCGCCCGGGCTGCTCGCGGTGCATCCGTCACTGCCGGTGAAGACCGTGAAGGACCTCGTCGCGCTCGCCCGGCGTGACCCGACGATGAACTACACCAGCTCCGGCACCGGCACCACCACCCACCTGTCGGGCGAGTTCCTGTGGTCGCGCGCCGGCGTGAAGATGACCCACGTACCGTACAAGGCGCAGGGCCAGGCGATCACCGATTTCGTCGGCGGGCACCTGCCGGTGATGATCTACGCGATCCCGGCGCTGCGGCCGCACATCGATGCCGGCAAGATCCGCCCGATCGCCGTCACCTCGCTCAGGCGCGTGCCGAGCCTGCCCGAGGTGCCCTCGGTAGCCGAAGCGCTGCTGCCCGGGTTCGACTTCACCGCCTGGTTCGGCATCATGGCGCCGGCGGGCACGCCGCGCCCGATCGTCGACCGGGTGCACCGGATCATCCTCGCGGCGATGGACACGCCCGAGCTCAAGCAGCAGTTCGCCGCCCAGGGGCTGGAGCCGGTCGGCCTGGGGCCGGACGAGTTCCAGGCGTTCATGAAGGTCGACCTGCAACGCTGGCGCGAGGTGATCGCGAACACCGGGATCAAGGGGCAGTAGCCGCCGCGTCAGGTCTTCAGCAAGGCACCGGGGATCGCCCGCGGGTCGCGCACCTTCCAGGCATTGTTCTCGACCTGCGCCAGGAACTCGGCGACGAACTGGTTGAACAGCGCCGGCTCTTCCAGGTTCACGGCATGGCCGGTCTTGGGCAGGACGACCAGCCCGCAGGCGGGCAGGATGCGCTTCAGGAAGATGCCCGGCTGGATGCAGTGGTCGTCCTCGTCACCGACGACCAGCAGCGTGGGCACCTGCATGCTGCGCAGCCCGTCCTCGAGGTCGTACAGTGACGGGCGTTTCGCCTGCACGCCGCGCATGGTGGCGGCAGCGCCGATCTTCGAATGTTCCTTCAGCCGTTCGATGAACGCACGCCAGCCACGCGGATCCTTGTTCTGGAACTGCACCCGGGCGGCTGCCTCGCCGTAGATCTCCGCGAACTTCTCCGGCCCCAGGGTCTCGAACCTGCCGGCGGCCACTTCCGCCTGGCTGCGCATCTCGCCCTCGAACTGCTTGTCGCTGCCGTATCCGGCGGCGGCCGCAGTCAGCGACAGCGCGCGGTGCGGATGGTTAAGCCCGAAATGCACGGTGGCGTAACCGCCCATCGAGATGCCCACGATGTGCGCCTTCGCCAGGCCGAGGTGGTCCATCACCGCTGCGATGTCGTCGCAGGCCTGGCGCTGTGAATAGCGTTCGATGTCGGCCGGGATGTCCGACGGCGGGTAGCCACGCGCCGCAAACACGATGCAGCGGTAGCGGCGCGAGAAGAATCCGACCTGCTGCTCCCAGCTGCGGTAGTTGTCGCCGAACTCGTGCACGAACACGATCGGCGTGCCCGATCCGGCTTCTTCGTAGTACAGCTTGACGCCGTCGGCAGCGGTCGCATGGGGCATGGCGGACTCTCCTCGATGTTGGGGACGTATGGCGCGCGGCCGGGTTCAGCCGCGCATGTTGGTCAGCAGGATCGCGACCACCAGGGCGATCACGCCGCCGACCGCCCAGGCCCATTTCGGGACCGCGCCGATCGGATCCTCGGTGACCGGAGGGGGCGCTGGTGCTGCGGTGGTTTCCGCGATCGCCGGGGCAGGCGCCGGCGCTTCGGCCGCCACCGCCGAGGGCTCGGCCGCGGGCAGGGTTTCGGAATCGCTGGATGCACCGGCCGTCGGCACGACGTTCTTCTCGAACGCGTCGAAGAACTCCTGGGCCAGCTTGGTGGCGGTGCCCTCGATCAGGCGCGAGCCGACCTGGGCCAGCTTGCCGCCGACCTGCGCATCGGCGAGGTAGTTGAGTTGCGTACCGCCGTCGACCTCGGTCAGCGTGACCGTGGCCTTCATCTTGCCGAAGCCGGCGACGCCACCCTGGCCTTCGCCGACGATCGTGTACTGCTGCGGTGGCATCAGGTCGACCAGCTTGACGTTGCCCTTGAACTTCGCCTTCACCGGGCCGACCTTCAGCGTGAGCGTGGCGTTGAGTTCGGTGTCGGACACCTTCTCGATGGTCTCGCAGCCCGGGATCGATCGCTGCAGCACGCCCGGATCGTTCAGTGCCGCCCAGACCACCGGCCGTTTTGCCGGGATGATTCGTTCGCCTTTGATTTCCATCGTTGTCGTTCGCCTGTTGGGTTGGATCGGTGCGGAAAGCAGTGCCGTGTTCGCGACGGGTCAGAAGCGGAACAGCCGGCGCGGGTTGCCATCCGCGATCAGTTCGATGTCGCGGGCGCTGATGCCGGTCGCCCGCAGCGTGCCCATCGGGTCATGGTCGGCGGGCGGGAACGAGTCGTCACTGCCCAGTACCACGCGATCGGCGCCGACGCGCTCGATCAGGTAGCGCAGTGCCGCAGGTTCGTGAAGGATCGTGTCGTAGGACAGTCGCGTCAAGTATGACGAAGGTGCCATGGCGGCGACGTCCTGCTGCTGCCTGCGATCCATGCGGCCGTGCATGCAGTCGAAGCGGCCGATCAGCCAGGGCAGGGCGCCACCGCCATGGGACAGGATCAGTTCCAGCTTCGGGAACCGGTCGAGCACGCCCGAGCCGATCAGGGAGCCCATGCACAGGGTCGTGTCATAGGTGTACTGGACGACCTGGTTGAGCGCGTGGCGGGCGGTGCGCGGCCCCGGCGCCGGGGCCGCCGGATGGATGAACACGGGTACGCCCAGCGCCTGCGCGCTTGCCCAGTAGGCGTCGAGGTCGAGGTCGCCGAGGTTGCTGCCCTCGATGTTGGCCGCGACCACGCCGCCGACTGCACCGTCTTCGCGTACTGCGCGTTCGAGTTCGCGTGCAGCCCCTGCCGCATCGGGCAGCGCGCCCGATGCGAGCCAGGAGAAGCGCGCAGGTTCGCGCGCGCACATCCGCGCCAGGGAATCGTTGAGCAGCCGGTGCCAGCGCGTGCCCTGCGCCTGCGGCAGCGCATAGGCGAAGATGTCGGCCCAGATCGACAGCACCTGCCGGTCGATGCCGGTGCGGTCCATGCCGGCCAGCCGGTCGGCGACCGGTTCGATCAGCTTGCTGAAGAACGGACGTACCTGCAGGCCGTGGTCGAAGCGCAGGCACTGGCATCCCGGCGAGGCCTCGACCACCGATACCCCGAAGTCGGCGGCGCGGGTGGCAAGCGGTTCGAGGATGTCGAGCGGGACATAGTGGGCGTGGACGTCGATCGGCATGGCAGTGGTTCGTTCCAGGGAAGAGTGCAGCGGGGTGGGCAGTGTGCCGGAAGGTCGGACCCGGCGCAGTCAGCCCGGCGCAGCCCTGGTGCGAGCCTCGCGCAGCGCACGTGCCAGGCGCTCGGGCGACAGTGGAAGTTCGGTGATCTTCACGCCGTGGCCGGCCAGCGCGGCAGCCACGGCATTGCCGAGCGCCGCCGCGGTGGCGACGATACCGCCTTCACCTGCGCCTTTCACGCCGAGCGGATTTAGTTTCGAGCGGTGCGCCTCGAGCGTGATCACTTCGATGTTCGGGAAGCCGGTGGCGGTGGCCACGAGATAGTCGGCGAGGGTGCCGGTCAGCAGTTGCCCGCTGTCGTCGTAGACCAGTTCATCGAGGAAGGTCGCGCCGATGCCCTGCACGGCCGCACCGATTGCCTGTCCGTGCACCAGCAGCGGGTTCACGGCGCGGCCGATGTCCTCGATCGCCAGGAAACGCAGCACCTCCACCTCTGCGGTCTCGGGGTCCACCGCCACCTGTGCGACATGGGTGCCGTAGGTGTACGTGCGCTTCTTTACCTCGAACAGCGCCGTCGCCTCGATCGCCTCGGCGGCGCCGGCATCGCCGGCATCGGCCAGCGCGGCGATCTCGCCCAGCGTGCCGGGCTGCAGCGGCGTCGCCGTGCCATCGGACCCGTCCGCGCGGCGCAGGAACCGCCCCCCCCGATAGTCGAGCATGGACGGCTCGACGCCATGGCGCTGCGCGCACCAGGCGCGCGCCTGTGCGAGCAGTTTCTCGCCGGCCTGGTGCAGGGCACTGCCACCGACCACCACCGCACGGCTGTGGTAGGTGCCGTAGCCGAATTCGACCAGCGTGGTCGAGCCATGGTGCAGCGTGAATGCCTCGACCGGCAGGTCGAGGACGTCTGCGACGATCTGCGCCATCACGGTCTCGTGGCCCTGGCCGGATGCGGAGCAGGCGGTGAACAGGTCGATGCCGCCGTCCGCGCGGGCACGCACGCGCCCGGTTTCGGAGGGCCCGGCGCCGCTGGACTCGACGAAGCATGCAAGCCCGACGCCAAGCAGGCGACCATCCGCGGCGCGCGCGCCGGAGGGCACCAGGTCTGCGTACCCGGTCTCGGCCAGCGCCCGCTCGAAGGCCATCGGATAGTCACCCGTGTCGAATTCGATCGCCGGCTCGTAGGGGCATAGCTGCCCGTTCGGGAACGGCATCTCGTGCGCACCGATCAGGTTGATGCGGCGGATCGTCGCAGGATCCAGGCCGAGGTCGGCTGCAGCGAGATCGATCAGCCGCTCGCGGAAGAAGTTGGCTTCATAGCGCCCCGGGCCGCGATAGGTGCCCACCGGCGTCTTGTTGCTGAGCAGCGCCAGCACTTCGAACTCGCAGTCGGGCATCCGGTAAGGGCCGGGCAGGAACTGCGCTGCCTTGGCCGGCACCACGCCACCGTTGGTGCGCACATAGGCGCCGAGGTCGCCCAGCACGCGCCCGCGCAGGCCGATGAAGCGCCCGTCCGCCTCGCAGGCGATCTCGAGGGTGCATTCGATCTCGCGTGAATGATTGGTGGCGAGCAGGTGTTCACGCCGGTCCTCGATCCACTTCACTGGCCGCGACAGCGCGAGCGCGGCGAACGGCACGAGGAAATCCTCGGGATACAGTTCACCGCGCACGCCGAAGCTGCCGCCCACATCGAGTTCGAGCAGTTCGATCGCCGCCTCGTCCATCGAGAACACCTTCGCCAGCCAGCGCCGGTTGAAGAAGGTGACCTTTGCCGCACCCCAGATGCGCAGCACGCGCGCGCAGGCGTCGAACTCCGCGAGCAGCCCTCGCGTCTCCATCGGCAGCGCTGCCTGGCGATGGCAGCGGAACGTCTCGGTGCGCCGATAGGGCGCGCGGGCAAAGCCGGCGGCCGGGTCGCCGCGCGAGACGGTGTAGCGGGCTGCGATGTTGGTGCCGGTCTCGGGGTGGACCAGTTCGACGCCTGCCTCGGACCGGCGCAGGTCGGTGACCGCGGCTTCGGTTTCGTATTCGACATCGACGCCGTCGAGCGCGTCTTCAGCGAGGTAGCGGCCGTCGGCGACGATCAG
>JBIITW010000051.1:0-23981 GCA_044340265.1 Burkholderiales bacterium
CTTCTTGATCTGGCGTACCTGCGAGAGCGTCAGCGGGCCCTCGTCCGCCTCGTACTGCGGCAGGATCCGCACGGCCATTTCACGCAAGGCGAGGTGGATGACTTGTGTCTCTCCGACGCCCAGTTGCTCGGCCAGGCGCCTGGTCGTGAGGCGAGTCACTCCCGCCGTGCTGTCGGCGGTGCGGTAACGAAATGCGATCTGGTCCGGGGCTGTGCGCGAAGTCATGTCTGCGAAGATGGAGTGGATATAAAAAAGATATCAAACGCACCGGGCCCCGTCAAGGCGTGGCGCCCCGGCGCACCTCGAACTTCCCATTGATCTCCACCGCGATCCCGCGCGGCAGCGACACATGCCCGACCGCCGCTGGCGCAGGGGATACGGTTCGACGTCGGGAAGAGGCGTTGATGGGGGGCGGAATCGTGTCGCCTGCGGACGTTCACCGAAACTTCTTCAATTCGTTCGATTGCGTCCGCTAGCATGACAGCATGGTGCTCGACCCAATCCCTCTTCATCAAGCTCGCAAGAGGTTACGTTTCCCATGATGGATCGACGACGCACTGTGCTGACGTATTGTGCAACGGCTGCGCTGGCCCAGATGGCATGTGGCTGCGGTCAACAGCGGACGACCGATGCGGCGCGGCATCCGTGGGAGCTGGTGGAGCACCAACTGAAATCACCCGAGGTGTCGCCGCCAATCACCTTGCGCATTCCGCAGGGCATTCACGCTCGCACCATAGGCGAGGGGAAGCCGCTCACCTCCGTCAGGATCAGTTTCCTCAGCGAAGCAGAACTCGATGCAGCGCTTGTCCGAGACTGGGCCCAGGTCGATCGCATCGCGCGTGAGGAACGAGCCAGTCGAAGGCAACGCGAGAATGGAAAAGTTCATGACAGGCTTCGGTTCGTCGTCGCTGCGTTCACCTGGGACCGCAACACACCTGAAACAATGCAATACCGCGCTCGTTCCACCTGGCCCCGTTCGGAGAATGGCTTCTTTTACCAGTTGACCCGGAATCCTATACAGACCTCTGTCTGGGCTAGCTTCACACTACTAGGCGAAACGGTTCCATTGCTCGTTACAGCAACGATCATCAATAGGGAATTCGGGACGAATCCACTCCCATTGATCGGCACGGTAGAGCGCCTGATTCTGGGCTTTGTGGTCGACAACCGCGCCAGATAGGGGAGTGCAGCCTCGTGATCAATCCGCCGCGCGATCGCTCACGTTTCCGCGGTCCTGCCACCTTTCCTGATCGCAAAGCCACCGGGAACTGGACGTGACCAATCGAAGGCGCAATCTGCTCACGTTCGCAGCGGTCGCCCCTGTCGTGGCGGTTGCCGCTGGCTGCGAACGAACGCCGAGGATCCTCAGGATAGACAACCCCGGAGAACTGGTCGAACACCCACTTCGCTCTGCCGAGCTGCTGTTCCCGATCGCGCTGCGCATTCCGCGCGGCATTCGAGCCCGTACCCTCGGCGACGATCACCAGACCTTCGTCCGCATCAATTTCGTCACCGAGGATCAGCTGGATGCCGTGTTGGCCCAGGACTGGGCGAGCGCCGAGACGATCGAGATTGACGAGCGGAGCAGGCGGGCGCGAAGCGGGAAGGAAGGCGTGTTCGACGCGCTGCTTATCGACATCCGTGCATACAGTTGGACGCCGTCAGAGCCGGAGCAACCCGCCACGGTTGCCGCATTGCCTCTGTCCGCGAATGGCTTTCGATACAGGCTTAATAACCATCCGCTCAAACCCGCTTACATAAATGCCTTCCGCCTCTATGGCGAAAGAAGCCCATTGGCGTGCCGGGGTGTGGTGGGCGTGGATCGAGTTGCTTCGCAGATTCTTCCGATCATCGCGAAGGTCGAACACCTGTTGCTGCGCTTCTGGGAGGCGCGCACGCCCCATCGTCCGATCAAGGGGGTGCGCTGACTACGATGAGGCGACTCGCCGCAACGGTGCAGACCGCATCGAGATGACCCCGTGCGGCACAGTGCTCAGCGAACCTCGAACTCCCCATTGATCTCCACCGCGATCCCGCGCGGCAGCGACACATGCCCGACTGCCGAGCGTGCATGACAGCCTGCGTCCGGCCCGAACAGTTCGAAGAACAGGTCCGATGCGCCGTCGATCACCTGCGGCGGCTGGTGGAAGTCGGGCGTGCAGTTGACCATGCCGAACAGGCGCAGCACGCGCTTCACAGGGTCGAGCGAGCCGCAGTGCGCCTTGATCGTCGCGAGCATGGTCAGGGCCACCGCGCGGGCGGTCGCGTAGCCTTCGTCGACGGTGATGTCGACGCCGAACTTGCCGGTCTGCCGCACGCCGGGCAGCTTCGGCAGGTCGAGGCCGTGGCCGGACAGGTAGAGGATGTTGCCGGCCTGGGTGCAGCCGGTGCGGTTGTTCTTCGGGAACACGAAGGGCGGCGGCAGGGTGTAGCCCATCGCGGCGAGGCGGGCCTCGATCGTGTCGTTGCCGGTTGCAGTGGCCATCTGGTTGTCCCTCGCGTGCGTGTTCGGGGATGCGGTCGATCGGGCTGGTGCCCGCTACAATCGTACATCGATCACCAACGGACCCTCCATGGCTACCCGAAAGACTCCCTCCAGCCTGCCGCAGGGCGCGGTCACCGCGCTGCTGCCGGTCGAGATCCAGCCCGGCAACGTGCGCTACGCCCCCGGCATCCGCGCCGGCCGCTGGGTGTTCGCCACCGGCCACAAGGGCACGGCCGACTTCGTGAGCGGCATGGCGCCCGAGGTGGTGGATGCCGAGGCGCCGCGCCATTCGGTGCCGAAGTACAAGAAGGAGGCGCGCCAGGTGTTCGCCAACTTCGCGAAGGTGCTGAAGGCCGGCGGCAGCGACCGTGCGCATGTGGTGCGCGTCGACCAGTACTACACCGGCGGCCATGTGGTCGATGCGTATCACGAGGTGCGGCGCGAGTTCTTCCGCGGCCATGTGCCGCCGAGCACGTCCAACCTGCACCAGAAGTTCCTGCTCGACGGGCAGGACATGGAAGTGCAGCTGATGGCGGTGGCCACCGACAGCGGCTTCGCGCCGACGCAGCACCGTCCGGCCAACCTGCCGGTGCATGCGACCTCGGGCTACAGCCCGGTGCTCACCTGCGGTGACCATGTGTTCATCGCAGGGCAGACCTCGGAAGCGCTGAAGACCGAGGAAGGCCCGCTCGACCCGGCGGCGCGGATGCCGGCCGGGCACCTGTGGAAGGGCACGCCGATCAAGCTCGAGGCGAACTTCGCCATCGAGCGCAAGCTCAAGCCGGCGCTGGCGGTGGTCGGCAACACGCTGGCCGACGTGGTGAAGGCGCAGGTCTACCTGCGCGACATGGACGACGTGCCGGCGTTCAACGAGGTGTGGGCCGAGCAGTTCGGCGGCGACATCCCGGCCACCACCATCATCACGACGTCGAACCCGGGCTTCATCTGCGAGACCGGGCGCATCGAGATCAACACGATCAGCCTGAAGAACGGCGGGCGCACGAAGAAGAAGGTCATCGATGCCGGCGTGCCGGTGGCATTCGCCGGCCATCCGCAGGCGGTACGTGCCGGTGACCTGCTGTTCCTGTCCGGGCTGATGGCGGTGGATGCGCGCGGTGCACTCGCGCCGGACGTGCGCATCGATCCGCGCCAGCCGTGGTTCGGCACGCCTGCCGAACTGCAGATGAACCGCATCCTCGAGCAGGCCGAGGCGATCTGCCGCAAGGCGGGCACCTCGCTTGCCAACACGGTGCGCGCGCAGCAGTTCCATACCGACCTGCACGGCTTCCATCCAGCCTGGCGGGCGTGGCAGCAGCACCTGCCTGGCCACTACCTGCCGTTTTCCGCGATCGAGGTGCCGGCACTGGCGGTGCCGGGCGCGGTGGTCATGCTGGACCTGTGGGTGTACGTGCCGTGACAAGCGTCGACGTCCGGCATCGTTCTTGCTCGAACCCGAACCTTTCACCATCGAGGATTGCCATGAACCGTCATTCACCGTCCCGTCCTTCGAACCCGCCGCGCCGCCTGCTGGTCGCCGCGGCGGCCTCGGCCTTGCTGGCCGGTCCGGGCGTCGCGTTCGCCCAGCCGGCGGATTCGGCTGCAGGCTATCCGTCGCAGCCGATCCGCTTCATCATCCCGGCGACGGCCGGTGGCGGCACTGATGTGATCACCCGCATCATCGCCAAGTACATGACCGAAGCGTGGAACTCGCCGGTGCTGGTCGAGAACCGTGCGGGTGCGGGCGGCGTGATCGCTGCGCAGTACGTGTCGACGCAGAAGCCCGACGGCTACACCTTCCTGGCCATCCCGAGCGCGTTCGGCGTGCGCTCGGCGATCGATCCGAAGCTGCCGTATGACCCGCTGAAGGCGTTCGTCGGCGTCGGCCAGACCGCGCGCTCGCCGAGCTTCATGGTCGTGTCGCCGGCGCGCGGCTTCAAGACGCTGAAGGACCTGATCGCCTTCGCCAAGGCGCAGCCGCAGGGCATCGTCTACGGTTCGGCCGGCGTGGGCAGCACCGCGCACCTGCATGCGGCGGCGACCGCGCACCTGGCCGGCTTCAAGGCTGACCATGTCGCGTACAAGGGCACGCCGGAAGCGGTGAACGATGCAATGAACGGGCGCGTGCTCTATACGTTCGCCCCCGGGCCTAACGCGCTGCCACTGGCGCGCGAAGGCAAGCTGCAGATCCTGGTCACCAGCTCGCTCGCCGGCACCAAGTACATGCCCGGCCTGCAGTCGCTGGCCCAGGCGGGCGTGCCCGGCTACGAGAGCGAGGACTGGTTCGGCGTGCTGGCGCCGGCCGGTACGCCGCTGGCGATCCGCGAGCGGGTGTCGAAGGAGATGGCGCGCATCCTGGCGCTGCCCGATGTGCGTGAGCGGTTCAGCGCGTTCGGTGCCGAACCAGTATCGTCGACGCCGCAGGCATTCGATGCGTTCGTGCGTGACTACATCATCCGCACCCGCAAGCTCGCCGAGGAAATCGGCATGAAGGTGGAAGGCTGAGGAGGCCATGATGTTCGATCATCCCGACCATGCGCGCGCACTGGCGCTGATCACCCCGGAAGCGGTACGCGACACGCTGGTCGAGATGGTCGACATCTGCAGCCCGACCGGACGCGAGGCGGCGCTCGCCGAGTACATCGTCTCCCGCCTGCAGAAGTCGGGCATCCGCTCGTACCTGCAGGAGGTCAGCCCGGGACGGCCGAACGCGATCGGCGTGCTCCCGGGCACCGGCCGCGGCAGCAACCTGCTGTTCACCGGCCACATGGACACCTCGTCCGATGGCGACGAGGACTACCTGCCGGGCGAAGGCTTCAAGCCGAAGGCGATCGTGCGCGATGGCTGGATCTGGGGGCTGGGCGCGAACAACATGAAGAGCGGCCTCGCCTCGGCGATGGTCGCGATGGAAGCGCTGGCCAGGGCCGGCGTGAAGCTCGAAGGCGACGTGCTTTATGGCGGCGTGGTCGGAGAGACCGAGAAATGCCAGGTGGAGGAGTTCCGCTCCGAGGCACAGTCGGGCTATGGCATCGGCACCCGATTCATGGTCACCCATGGCGTCACCGCAGACTACGGCGTGCTGTGCGAGCCGACCACGCTGCAGGTGTCGACTGCGAACATGGGTGTCACCTGGTTCCGCATCACGGTGGCCGGCACGATGAGCCACTCGGCCTGGTCGAACCGGCCGGTGGTGGTGAACGCGATCAACGAGATGCATGTGTTGCAGTCGATGTTGTTCGAATGGGCGAAGCAGTACAGCGCGAGCCATGAATACATGGGCGAGCGGCCGAACGTCACCTTCGCAGCGATCCGCGGCGGGCTGCCGTGGCGGGTGTCGCGCAATCCGTGGGAGTGCAGCCTGTACCTCGACGTGCGCACCATCCCGGGTACCACGACCGACGACCTCAAGCGTTCGCTGCGCCCGGTGCTGCGTGCCTTCGCCGAGGCGCGCAAGTGCGAAGAGCCGATCCTCGATGCCTATGTCAGCGATCCGCCGACCGATATCGGCGAGACGCCGCTGATCAGCCAGGTGGTGATGGCGGCGCATCGGCATGTGGTCGGCCAGGATTCGAAGTTCATCATCCGCCGGCCGGGTGCGGACGCGGTGCACCTGAGCAGCTACGGCGTGCCGACGCTGTGCTACGGGCCGGGCGGCCGCAGCCATCCGGACATGAAGGGCGGGCAGATGCACGCGGTCGGCGAGCATGTGAACATCGATGACCTGTGCACGGCGGCGAAGGTGTACCTGGCGACGGCGTTCGCGGTGTGCGGGAAGGTGCGGGACTAGGCCTTACTGGACCTGAGCCCCGGTCGCCTGCACCACCTTGCGCCAGCGTTCGATCTCGCTGCGGATGAACGCGGAGAACTCGGCTGGCGAATTCTCGGTGAGGTCCATGCCCTGCGCCATCAGCTTCTGGCGGACGCCGGGTTCGGCGATCGCCTTGCGGAACTCGCCGTTGAGTTGCGCGACGATCGCCTCCGGCGTGCCGCCGGTGGCGGAGAAGCCGAACCAGCCGCCGACATCGAACCCGGGCAGGCCGGTCTCGGCGAGCGTGGGCATCTCGGGCACCGTGGTCATCCGCTTGGCCGAGGTGACGCCGAGCGAGCGCAGGCGCCCGGCCTTCACCGATTCGAGCACCACCGGCACGCTGGCGAAGGCGATCATCGTCTCGCCGGAGAGCACCGCGGTGGCCGAGGCGGGCGTGCTCTTGTAGGGCACGTGCACCAGCTTCGTTCCGGACATCATCGCGAACAGTTCGCCCGCCATGTGCTGCGAGGTGCCCGAGCCGGCCGACGAGAAGGTGATCTCGCCGGGACGCTTGCGCGCGAGCGCGATCAGGTCCTTCACGTTCTTCACCGGCATCGACGGATGCACGACCAGCATGTTCGGGTTGGTCGCGAGCAGGATGATCGGGGCGAAGTCCTTGATCGGGTCGAAGTTGAGCTTGCTGTAGAGCGACGGGTTGATCCCGTGCGTGCTGATGGTGGTCAGGAACAGCGTGTAGCCGTCGGCCGGCGAACGGGCGGCGACTTCGGCCGCTACGTTGCCCCCGGCGCCCGGACGGTTGTCCACCACCACGGGCTGGCCCATCTGGCGCGACAGCGGGTCGGCCATCACGCGCGAGATGATGTCGCCGACCGACCCCGGACCGATGGTCACAAGGATGCGCAGCGGCTTGGACGGGAACTTCTGGGCGTAGGCCGCTGGCGCGGCGAGCAGCGCGCACAGTGTTGCGGCGAGGGCGGCGGAGGCGGTCGAAAGACGGGCAGCGGGCGTGAACGGGATCATCGTCGTTTGGGCCGTGGGGGCGCAGGATGGATCAGGCGCTCATTGTGGCACTACGGACGGATCCTGCGCGACGCCCGGCCGGTGGTTCCGGGCGTAGACTGTTGCGGAATTGCCGGCCAGATTCAGCGGAGACAGCCATGGACCCTGCAGACAGCATCCTGCCAACAGCCGGTGCCGACCCGCGCGCCCGGGCAGCGTCGACATTCGGTCTGGCGCTGCTTGCAGCAGGCTTCCTGCTCGGTGCCTGCCCTGCCGGCGCGGCCCAGGGCAGCCAGGCAGCGCAGGGCGTGCCACGCGATTCCGGATCGTCCCGGCACCTGCAACTGCGTGCCGACCCGCCGCCGCCACCGCCGGCCGCCGCGCAGCCCTTCGGATATCCCGGCGTACCGGCGGGCGGCACCCGCCGCGTGATCATCGTCAATCCACAGCAGCCGCTGCCCGGGCAGGTTCAGCCGGTCCAACCCGCGCAACCCGCCGCACAGCTCTCGCGTGACGCCGATCCGCGCGAAGTATCGAATCGCTCACTGCGCGCGGAAACGCCGCCCCCGCCGCCGCCGGTCGGCTACCCGCCGGCCAATGCCGGGCGCGTGATCATCATCGCGCCGGCACTGACGCAATCCTTCGCCGGCAGCGGCACCTCCCTGCCCGAACGCTGAGGGCAAGGCGGGGTCAGGTCTTGAGTTTTGCACCGAACCCTGACGCATGTGACCCAGGATGGGGTCAAGTCTTGAGTTTTGCACCGAACCCCGACGTCAGGGCGCCGGATTTACGAAGCGATGCAAAACTCAAGACCTGACCCCAAGCGGGGACGTGTCTTGCGAGCGGTGCTTGACGCGGACACCCGCGCCGCGGGGATATCCGAAAGCAAGGAGGTCGCAATGAGTTCACGCATTCGCTGGTTCGCGCCGGTTGCACTGGCGGCAGCCCTCGCCGCCAGCAGCCTCGCGGCACAGCCGCAGGTCACGCTGCAGCAGGGCAAGTCGGGACAGGTGTCCTGGCTTGCCGGCGGCACCCGCACTGCCGAGATCGATGCCCTGGCGGCGCAGGAGAAGGGTCACTCGCTGAAGCTCGTCTTCACGCTCGTTGCCGGCAACTATCTCGCCGGCGTGGACGTGAAGGTGCGCGATGCGAAAGGCACGGTCGTGCTGGACCAGGCCGACACCGGCCCGGTGTTGCTGGCGAAGCTGCCGCCGGGCGCGTACACCGTGACCGCCACCTCGGAAGGCCGCGAGCAGGTGCGCAAGGTCCAGGTCGGACAGGGCATGCGCACCGAATACCTGCGCTGGCCCGCGACCGACAAGGACTTCGCGCTGCCCGCACGCTAGTCGAAACGCGCGGGCGGGTGTTCGCTTCAGCCCGTGCGCACGGGTCGTGGCACGAAGCCCGGCCCCAGCGGAAACAGACGCACGCCCGCGCGCAGCCGACGGAACGCGTACTGCGTGGTGTCGACGATATGGCCACCGGGCGCGAGCGCCACCAGCACGGTCTCGGCGATCGGCTGGAAATCGGCGCGGAAGTGCACCGTGCTCTTCAGCGCGAGGATCTTCTGCTCGGAAGGCTCGATGCCCAGGTGGCGGAACGGCGCCTGGTCGTGCGCCTGCATCCGCCGGGTGACGACCACGATGCCGACGCCGTCCGGACCGCCGATCCGCAGCAGCGCCATCGGCCCGAGGTCGACCTGGCGCCCTCCGACCGACGGGCCGGTGGTGGTGAATCGGCCGTCGCCCAGCCGCTCGACATGGAAGGTGGCTTCGTAGGGGTCGCTGCCTTCCGGCCCGAAGCGACCGCCCAGTGCCAGCGTGACCTCGGCACCCTGGCCGGCAGCATGCGCGGCGGCAGCCGACTCGGGGTCGAAGAAGAAGCCGAGCACCGCCTTGCGCGCGCCGTTGCGCACCAGCGCGGCGAGCAGTCCGGTGGTGTCGCCGGTGCCGCCGGCACCCGGGTTGTCCTGCGTGTCGGCGATCACCACCGGGCGCGTCGCGGTCTCGGCGATGCGCATCGCCTGCTGCACGGCGTCGTCCGGCTGCAGCAGCGGTTGTGCGAATTCGGCCTCGCGTGCCTCGATGTCTTGCAGCAGCGCATCGGCCGCGGCATCGGCGGCGGCCTGTGTCCAGGCATACACCACCACCGACGGCCCGCAGTCGTGGAGATCGGCCGGCGGGAAGCCGGCGAGGTAGGCGACGCTCAGCACCTCACCCTGCTCGAGCCGCACCGAGTGGTCGATGATCGCCTTCGACGGATCGATCATCGTGCACTGCGAGTTCAGTGGCAGCAGGAAGGCCGGCTTGCGCAGCGCACGCCCGGCCGGACGACCGCGTGCAAGCACCTGCTTCAGCACGCGCGCCGCCCGTTCGCCGGTATCGACGCGGTCGACATGCGGATAGGTGCGATAGGCCTCGACGCCGTCGGCGTAGGCCACCATCTCGGGCGTGACGTTCGCGTGGTAGTCGAGGCTGTAGACCACCGGAACCGCGTCACCGACCGAGGCGCGGATGCGCCGGAGAAGTTCGCCTTCGCAATCCTCGAAGTCCTCGCACACCGCCGCACCGTGCAGGTCGAGGTAGATCGCATCCACCGGCATCGCCTGCGACAGCATGCCCACAATTTCGCCGGCGATGCGTTCGAACGCATCACGCGTCACGTAGCCGCCCGCACCGCCGCTGGTCCAGATCAGCGGCGCGTAGTCGTGCGCCGGCCCCATCTCCTTGAGGAAGCCGGTCAGCGCGAAGCTGGTATCGGACAGCCACTTCAACACGTCCGGGCCACGCACCAGCGGCGGGCGGTCACGGTGCGCGGCGAAGTATGCGAAGTCGGTACGGATCGGGACGAAGCAGTTCGTCTCGTGCTGGAAACCGCCGATTGCGATGCGTGCCATGGTGTTCAGTCGCCTCCCTTGATGCCTGCGGTCTTCACGATGCGGTCGATCTGCCCGGCGGCGTGCTTCGCCAGTGCGAGCATCTGCTCTGGCGTGTTGGCACCGGGCTCGGTGCCGGCCTGCAGCAGGCCGTCGCGGAACTCGGGGACGTTCATCACCTTGCCGATCGCCACCGACAGCAGGTTCACGATGTCGCGCGGGGTCTGCCCCTGGGTGACGATCGCGTAGAACGGCGTGAACTCGAAGCCGGGCAGGCCTGCGGCCTCGGCCACGGTGGGTACGTCAGGCAGTTGTGGCGAACGGGTGGCCGAGGTCACGGCCAGCGCGCGCAGCTTGCCGGCCCTGACGAACGCGATCGTGCCGCCGAGCACCGAGGTGCCCATCTCCACACGCCCGGCCATCACGTCGATGTACAGCTGGCTCGAGCCCTTGAACGGTACATGGTTGATGTCGATCTTCGCCGCGCCACGGAAATACTCGGCTGCCAGGTGCGGCGTCGCGCCCACGCCGGAAGATCCGTAGTTGAGTTCGCCCGGGCGCTTGCGTGCGAGCGCGATCAGTTCCTTCAGGTTCTTCGCCGGCAGCGCGTTGTTCACGTAGAACACCAGCGGGAAGGTGCCGACCTTCGAAACCCAGGCGAAGTCCTTCCACGGGTCGACCGGCATGTCGGGGCGCAGGCTGCGGATGCCGGCCAGGCCGGAGGCAGCGAGCAGCAGCGTATAGCCGTCGGGTGGCGCCTTGGCGGTGAACTCCCAGGCGACCAGCCCGCCGGCGCCCGGTCGGTACTCGACGATCACCTGCTGGTTGAGCACCTTGCCCAGCGGGCCGGCGAGCAGGCGCGCATGCAGGTCGTCGCCACCGCCGGGAGGCGCGCGCACGATCAGCCGAAGCGGCTTCACCGGGAAGGACTGGGCGACGGCGGGTGCAGCGAACGCCAGCAGCGTGGCACACACGACGGCACAGCGCAGAGGGCAGTGAAGTGGCGGGAAACCCATCGGCGACTCCATCATTCGGCGAGGAAGGAAGGCAAAGCATATCGTCCCTTCCCGAACAGCGTGCGCGAAGGCAATCGGCTACGCTATCGCCCGCAGCATGACAACTACAAGAATTCATCCATCGCCCAGGGGGACGCACATGCCAGTCGATCGAGATCCGATCTTTCCCGTTTGCAGCGACGCACGGCCCGATGCCTCGCGCCGCCGGCTGCTCGGCGGCACCGCCGCGCTCGGCGCGCTGTCGATCGCCGGCTGCGCGACGACCGGGGGTAGCGGTGGCGGCCTGCCCTCGCGCGGCGAATGGCTGGTGCGCGGCGGCCATGTGATGACCATGGACCGCAGGACGGGCGACCTGCCGGGGGCCGACGTGCATGTGCGCGACGGCGCGATCATCGCGGTCGCCAAGGGGCTGCAGGCGCCCGGTGCGCAGGTGATCGATGCCCGCGGCATGATCGTGCTGCCGGGGCTGGTCGAGACCCACTGGCACATGTGGAACACCATCCTGCGCAGCATGTCGGGTTCCGAGAAGAAGTACGGCTACTTCCCCACAGCGCTGGGCATCGGCCGGGTGTACGAAGCGTCGGACATGTACCACAGCGCGCGCCTGGCCAGCACCGAGGCGGTGTTCTCCGGCATCACCTTCGTGCACGACTGGTGCCACAACATCCGGACTCCGCAGCATGCGCGCGAGGCGTTGCGCGGCCTGCAGCAG
Organism: Burkholderiales bacterium; assembly: GCA_044340265.1. Taxonomy (GTDB): domain Bacteria; phylum Pseudomonadota; class Gammaproteobacteria; order Burkholderiales; family CAIKXV01; genus CAIKXV01. Next base: position 11,854 of record JBIITW010000051.1, read on the forward strand.
TCCGGCCTGCGCGGCCGGTTCTCCTACGGCACGATGCAGGGCCATCCGGTCGATCGGCCGATGGACATCGCCGACCTCGAGCGGCTGCGCACGGACTGGTCGCAGCACTCCAACGGCGGCCTGCTGTCGCTGGGCGTCGCCTGGCGCGGCGTGTCTACCGGCGGCACCGGCCTGATCAAGGCCGAGGCCACGCGTGAGGACGTTGCTGCGGCACGCCGCCTGGGCCTGCCGGTGTCGGTACACCTGAACAATTCGCGCGCCCGCGCAGGCGGCATCGCGCAACTGGCGAAGGATGGGCTGCTTGGCGCCGACCTGCAGGCGATCCATGCCGTGTGGGTCACGCCGGAAGAAGTGAAGGCACTCGCCTCGTCGGGTGCCTCGGTGAGCATCTCTCCGTTCACCGAACTGCGCATCGGCTTCGGCGTGCCGCCGACCAGCCGCTTCCTCGATGCCGGGATTCCGATGGGCCTGTCGGTCGATACCACCGCGCTGTCGGGAAATGCGGACATGTTCGGCATCATGAAGGTCACCCAGAACGCCGAGAATGCGCGCACCGAGAACGAATTCCAGCTGCCGGCGCGTCGCGTGCTTGAACTGGCGACCATAGAGGGTGCAAAGTCCATGGGCATGGCCGACCGCATCGGTTCGCTGGTGGCGGGCAAGCGGGCCGACCTGATCATGGTCGACACGCGCGCGATCAACCTCGGCGTATTTACCGACCCGGCACACATGCTGGTCGAGGCGGCACAGCCGTCCAATGTCGACATGGTGATGGTCGACGGGCGCATCCTGAAGCGTGGCGGCCGGCTCGTCGCGGTCGATCCCGGGCAGGTGGTGGACGAGGCGCGTGTCGCGCTCGCGGGGCTGCGCAAGCGGGCAAACTGGTGGTGACGAATCGATGATGGACGGAAGATGACGGCAAACAGAGAGTTCCCGATTTCCCTGGCGCGTGCGCTGCTGGTCGGAGCGGCCCTGCTCGCGCTCGCTGCCGCGCCTTCAGCGGCGGCTGCGGCTGCGCTGCGCCTGGCGCTGTCGGGCGATGTCACCTCGCTCGATCCGCATTTCCTGAACGCGGCGCCGAACAATACCGTCGCGCGCCATGTGTTCGAGTCGCTGGTGCAGGTCGACGCCGACGGCCAGCTGCAGCCGGCGCTGGCCGAATCCTGGCGCGCCGTCGATCCGACCACCTGGGAATTCCGGCTGCGCCGCGGCGTGCGTTTCCACAACGGACAGGAGCTGACTGCCGAGGACGTGATGTTTTCGCTCGAGCGGCCGTCGCTGCTGGTCAAGAGCCCGGGGCCGTTCACCGCGTTCACGCGTCCGGTGGTCGGCAAGGAGATCGTTGATTCACACACCATCCGGCTGCGTACCGCGACGCCCTACGGTCCGCTGCCGCTCGACCTGTCCAACGTGTTCATCGTGTCGCGCAAGGTGGCCGAGTCGGCTTCCACCGACGACTTCAACACCGGCAAGGCCGTCATCGGCACCGGGCCATGGCGCTTCTCCAGCTGGCGCCGCGGCGACGCGGTGGAGCTGCTGCGCAACGACCAGCACTGGGGCCTCAAGCCCGCTTTCGACCGGGTGACCCTGCGCATCATCACCAGCGATCCGACGCGCATGGCCGCGCTGCTGTCCGGTGACGTGGACGCGATCGAGACGGTGCCCACGGCGGACATCGCCAGGCTGCGCGGCAATCCGAAGTTCGTCGTCGAACAGCGCGCCTCGTGGCGCACGCTGTTCTTCCATCCCGACCATTCACGCGACAAGTCGCCGTTCGTGTTCGACAAGTCCGGACGGCCGCTGGAGAAGAACCCGCTGCGCGATGCGCGGGTGCGGCAGGCGATCTCGATGGCGATCGACCGCCGGGCGCTGGTCGAGAAGACGATGGAAGGTCTGGCGACGCCGGCTTCCAACATCGTCGCGCCGGGCATCCTCGGCCACAACCCGGCGATCAAGCCCGATGCCTATGATCCGGTTGCCGCGCGCAAGCTGCTGGCCGAAGCGGGCTGGCCCGACGGTTTCGGCATGACGCTGCACGGCCCGAACGACCGATACATCAACGACGAGCAGGTGGTGCAGACCGTCGCCCAGATGCTGTCGCGCATCGGCATCACGGTGAAGGTCGAGACGCAACCGGTCGCGGTGTACTTCGCCCGCGCGCGCAAGCACGACTTCAGCTTCGCACTGCTGGGCTGGGGCTCCAATGCGGGCGACTTCGCGCTGCGCACGCTGGTCGGCACGTCCAATGCCGAGACCGGCTGGGGCACCTGGAACTGGGGCCGCTACAGCAACCCGAAGGTCGACGCACTGGTGCAATCGTCGCTCACCAACGTCGACCCGAAGAAGCGCGATGCGATCGCACGCGAAGCGATGGCGATCGCGATGCGCGACCACGCGGTGATCCCGCTGCACCACCAGTTCGCCACGTGGGCGATGCGCCGCGGCGTGCGCTACACCGCACGCCTGGACGAGTTCACCTACGCCCACCAGTTCCGGCTGGAATGATCCAGCCCCGATCTGAGTAATCCGGATTAATCCGGGTCAGAGACGAATTGCGTCCCGCGCCTGCTCTGGTCAGCGTCCTTGTTCCACGCAAGGGCCCGTGCCACCCTGCGAGCCCCCATCCGGGTCTGACCCTGGGTTCAGACCCCAGGGTCAGACCCGGATGTCATCGCGAAGTCATCGCAAGGGCTGCAGATAATTCGTCTCTGACCCGGATTAACCCGGATTATCGGAACATCCAGGGGTGGCTGGCGCGGTGGCGGGCTTCGAAGGCTTCGATCGCGGGGCGGTACTCCTGGGTGCGGGAGATGTCGTCGTAGCCGTTGAGCAGGCAGCGCTTGCGGATCGGGGAGATGTCGAAGCGGTGCACGCCGCCCTGGCCGTCGGTGACGGTCTGGGCCTCGAGGTCGATGGCGAAGGTCATGCCGGGCGTGGCATGGAGCATCGCGCGCAGCGCGGCGCAGGTGGCGATCGGCAGTGCGACGGTGAGCAGGCCGTTCTTCGCGCAGTTGGCGTCGAAGATGTCGCCGAAGCTCGGTGCGATCACGCAGCGGATGCCGAACTCGTACAGTGCATAGACTGCGGTCTCGCGCGACGAGCCGCATCCGAAGTTGCTGTCGCCGACGATCAGCTGCGCCTTGTCGTACGGCGGCCGGTTGAGCAGGAAGTCGGTGCGCCTGCCGTCGGTGTCGTTGCGCTGGTCGTAGAACAGGATCTCGGCGTACTTCGGCCCGCGCGGCACCTTGTTGAAGCGGGTCGGGCAGAGCTGGTTGGTGTCGACGTTGGCTTCGTCGATCGGGGCGGCGACGCCCTCTAGCGTGGTGAAGGGTTGCATCTGTCTGTCCTCAGCCGATCAGGGTACGCACGTCGACCAGCTGCCCGTTGATCGCGGCAGCGGCGGCCATCGCCGGGCTGGCGAGATGGGTGCGCCCGCCCGGGCCCTGGCGATTGCGGAAGTTGCGGTTGGAGGTCGACACGCAGCGCTCGCCCGGCTCGAGCTGGTCGCCGTTGATCGCGGTGCACAGCGAGCAGCCCGGGTCGCGCCACTCGAAGCCGGCGTCGATGAAGATGCGGTCGAGGCCTTCGGACTCGGCCTGCCGGCGCACCGTCTGCGAGCCCGGCACCACCCAGGTCGGCACCTGGGCCTTGCCCAGCCGCGCGACCTCGGCCGCCGCGCGCAGGTCTTCGATGCGCGCATTCGTGCAGGAGCCGATGAACACCCGGTCGACCTTGATGTCGGACAGCGCCATGCCGGCCTGCAGTCCCATGTACTCGATCGCGCTCGCCCACTCGCCGCGCTGCTTGTCGCTGCCCGCATGGGCCGGATCCGGCACCGCGGTGTCGATCGGCAGCGCATGCGCGGGCGACACGCCCCAGGTCACCGTCGGTGCGATCAGCGAACCATCGAGCACCACCTCGCGGTCGAACGAGGCACCGGCATCGCTCGGCAGCGTGCGCCAGAAGTCGAGTGCCTGCTCCCAGGCCGCGCCCTTCGGCGCGTGCTCGCGGCCGTCGAGGTAGGCGAAGGTGGTGTCGTCCGGCGCGACCATGCCGGCGCGGCCTCCGGCCTCGATCGACATGTTGCACACGGTCATCCGCGCTTCCATCGACAGGGCCTGGATCGCGCTGCCTGCATATTCGATCGCATGGTCGGTGGCGCCGTCGGCACCGATGGTGGCGATGATCGCCAGGATCAGGTCCTTGGCCGACACGCCGAAGCCCAGCTGGCCATCGACCCGGATGCGCAGCGTCGAGGGCAGGGTCTGCCACAGCGTCTGCGTGGCCATCACGTGCGCGAACTCGGATGCGCCGACCCCGTAGGACAGGCAGCCGAACGCGCCATGCGTCGAGGTGTGCGAGTCGTTGCCGATCAACGCCAGCCCCGGCTGCACGATGCCCAGCTCGGGCGGCACGATGTGCATGATGCCCTGCTGCGCATGGTCGATGCCATACAGGTTGATGCCGTACTTGCGTGCGAAGTCCTGCAGCTGCACCACCATGTTGCGGATCTCGGCGACCGGGATGCCGGCCAGCCCCTTCGCGCGGCCGGTGGTCGGCACGTAGTGGTCGGTGAACGCGTAGATCTGGTCGGGCCGCATCACCTGGCGTCCCTGTGCCTCGAGGGCGACGAACGCGTGGTAGGTGTTCTCCTGCGCCAGCGCGCGGTCGATGTAGAGCAGCGACTCGCCCTCGTCGGTGACGACATGGTGGTTGTCCCAGAGCTTCCGGAACAGGGTTCGGGCGGTGCCCGTCGGTGCAGCGCTCATATCGTGTTGCCTCGGTTCGTTGCCGGCCGGCGCTTCACTGCGCCTTGATGCCGCTCTGCCTGACCAATTGTCCCCAGCGCGCGTACTCCGAGCGCACGAACGCGGCGAACTCGTCCGGCGTGCTGCCGACCACGTCGGCGCCCTGGATCAGCAGCTTGTCACGGAAGCCCGGTGCGCGCAGCACCTTCGCCGTCTCGTCGGCGAAGCGCACCGCGATCTCGCGTGGCGTTCCCACCGGCGCGAAGATGCCGCTCCAGCCGCTGAACGAATAGCCGGCGATGCCGGCCTCGATCATCGTCGGTACGTCCGGCACGCTGGGGAAGCGCTTCGCCCCGGTCACCGCCAGCGCGCGCAGCCGGCCTGACTGCACGTGCGAAGTGACCGAAGGCAGCGTGGAGAACATCATCGGCACATGGCCGCCGAGCAGGTCGGTGACCGCGGGGCCGCCACCCTTGTAGGCGATGTGGACCATGTCGAGCTTGGCCAGCAGCTTGAACAGCTCGCCCGACAGGTGGGTGCCCGAGCCGAAGCCGGACGATGCGAAGCTGAGCTCGCCCTTGCGCTTGGAAGCCAGCGTGACCAGTTCCTTCACCGTCTTCACCGGTATCGATGGCGTGACCACCAGGATGTTCGGCGCATCGATCACCTGGGTCACCGCCATCACCTCGCGCAGCGGATCGGCGGGCGGGTTGGGCGTCATGTGCGGGCCGACGGTGAAGGTCACCGTATGCGCGAGCAGGGTGTAGCCATCGGGGGCGGACTTGGCCACCACCTCGGTGCCGATCGCACCGGCGGCACCACCGCGATTCTCGACCACCACCGTCTGCTTGAAGGCGTCGCTCAGGCCGGGCGCGATCGCCCGTGCGGCGAAATCGGAGATGCCGCCGGGCGGGAAGGCGACGATGAGGCGCACCGGCTTGGCGGGCCAGGCCTGTGCGAACGCAGGGGCCGTGGCCAGGGTGCAGGCCGTGGCCAGCGCGAAGCCTGCGGCCTGCAGGGGTCTTGTACGGATGTCGTGCATGCTTGCTCCTCCTGGAAGACCCGCTCAGCCTATCGAGGCTGAGTCGAGCCGGTAACGTTCGAGTTTCGCCGGGTCGATGTCCACGCCCAGCCCGGGTGCGCCGCTGACCGGCAGCACCCCGCGCGACAGGTCGAGCTTGTCGACCACGATGTCATCGCGGGTCTTCAGCGGGCCGACGCATTCGACGCCTTCGATCACGTTGAGCGAGGTCGAGGCGACGATGATCTCGGCCATCGTGTTGATGCCCAGCCCGAAGCCGTGGCCGATCACGCAGCGCACGCCGGCCGCTTCCGCGGTGGCGATCATCCGCCGCGTGCCGAGCAGTCCGCCCTGCTTCATCACCTTCACCTTCACGATGTCTGCTGCCTCGGCACGCAGGATGCCGATCAGGCTGGCATGGTCGAGCACCGACTCGTCGGCCATCAGCGGCACGCCCACGCCCTGCGCATGGCGCCGGATGCGGGTCATCGCCGGCAGGTCATCCCACGCCACCGGCTGCTCGACCAGCTGCAGCCGTACGCGGCTGGTGCCGGTGATGAACGTGATCGCATCGGCTTCGGAGAAACCTTCGTTCGCATCGGCACGGATCGCGAAATCCGCGCCGACCGCCTCGCGCACTGCAAGCACGCGGTCGATGTCGGTCTTCACGTCGCCGCCGACCTTCACCTTGCACGAGCGGAAGCCCTTGTCCTTCCAGCCCGCGGCCTGCCGGCCGGCTTCGTCGGGCGCCAGCATGCCGACCCAGGCGTTGAAGCGGATCTCGTGCACCACCGCGCCGCCGAGCAGGGTGGCCATGCTGATGCCCGCGCGGCGCGCGGTCAGGTCCAGGCAGGCCATCTCGAGCGCTGCCTTGGCGTCGAAGAACGCCGGGTCGATGCTGTCCAGCGTGGCCATCATCGCGTGGATGTTGTCGGCCGGTGCGCCGATCATCGCCGGCGCGAAATGGTCGCGCAGCATCCGGAAGTGGTCGGCGACCGATTCCTTGGAATAGCCGGGCGAGGGGTCGATGTTGCCGATGCCGATGGCACCGTCGCCATCGCGCACGACCACGACCACGCTGCGCTGGATGTCCTTCACGCTGTGCGCGGTCTTGAATGCCTCGACCAGCGGCACGCCGACCAGGTTGACTTCGATGGACTGGATGCTCATGGTTCGCTCCGCGTTGTCACTGGGCCTGCAGGCCGATCGATTTCACCAGCGCTGCATAGCGCTCGAAGTCCTTGCGCATGCGCGCGGCCAGTTCCTCCGGCCCGCCCACCCAGGGCGCGACGCCCTGCGTCTCCAGCGCGCGGCGCACGTCAGGGTCCTTCACCGCACGCATCAGTTCCGTGGCGAGCCGGTCGACGATCGGACGCGGCATGTTCGCAGGCCCGAGCATCGCGATCCAGGGGTTCATCTCGAAGCCGGGCAGCCCGGCCGACTCGGCCAGCGGCGGCACGTCGGGCATCGTCGACTGGCGGGTGAGGGTGGACACGCCCAGCGCCTTGAGCCGGTTCGCCTTCACCTGCCCGATCGCGTTGGGCAGCGTGGCGGTGGAGGCGAAGGTCTCGCCGCCGAGCAGCGAGGCCATCGACTGCGGTCCGCCCCGGTAGGGCACGTGCAGCAGCCGGATCTTCGCCGCGGTGGCGAAGGCCTCCATGCCGAAGTGCGGCGAACTGCCGTTGCCCGACGACGCATAGCTGATGTTCCCCGGCTGCGAGCGGGCGAGCGCGATGAAGTCGCGCGCGGTCTTCACCGGCAGCGACGGATGCACGACCAGCACCCAGGGCTGGCCGGAGACGAAGCCGATCGGGGTGAAGTCCTCGAACGTCCGGTAGGACAGCGTCTTGTAGGTGCTGGCGTTCGACACATGGGTGGCCGAATGGACCATCAGGGTGTAGCCGTCAGCCGGGGCGCGCGCCACGACCTCTGCGCCGATGGTGCCGGCGGCACCGGCACGGTTCTCGATCACCATCGGCACGCCGAGGGCCTCGCTCATCTTCTGCGCGACCGGGCGTGCGGCCGCGTCGTTCGACCCGCCACCGGGCCAGGGCACGATCACCCGGATCGGCTTGGCCGGCCAGGCCTGGGCGACGGCGGGCAGGGGGTGCAGCGACAGGCTGGCGAGCGCCGCGAGCGCGGTGGTCGACACGATTGCGTTGTTCTTCATGCGCGATGCTTTCCTATGAAGTCCCAGTCGACCTCGGCACCCCAGCCCGGGCCCTGCGGGATGTCGACCATCCCGTCGCGCATCTGCATGCGCTGCTGGTACAACCCGTAGGACAGCGGGTTGCGGTCCGAGCCGCCCATGGTCTCGACGCCGAAGGACGCGGTGCGGAATGCCGCGACCAGGTGTGAATGGATCTCAGGTGCCAGGTGCGGCGCGATCGATACGCCGTGCTGCTCGGCGAGGTGTGCGATGCGCACCGCCTCGGTCATGCCGCCGGCACGCGTCGCATCGAACTGCACGTAGCGGATGCCGCCGTGCTCGATGAAGTCGCGCACCGTGTGCCGGGTGAGCTCGCGCTCGCCATGGCCGATCGGGATGTGCGTCGAACGCGCGAGCACGGCGAAGTCGGTCGGGCTCAGGTGCCAGTGCAGCGGCTCCTCGAGCCAGAAGATGTCGAACGGTTCGACCGCACGGGCGAAGCGGATGCAATCGTCCAGCGAGAACGCGGCGTTCATGTCGAGCATCAGGAGCACGTCCGCGCCGATCGCCGCGCGCGTTGCCCGGATGCGTTCCACTTCGTCCTCGATCGACAGGCCGCCGGTCTTCAGCTTCACCGCGCGGTAGCCGGCCTCGACGAAACCGGCGAGCTCATGCGCACAGGCATCCAGCGGTGCACCTTCGCGGTAGAAGCCGCCGGTGGCGTAGCTGCGCACCGGCGCGCCGCTGCCGCCGAGCAGGCGCCACACCGGCAGCCCGGCCGCCTTCCCGCGGATGTCCCAGAGCGCGAGGTCGATGCCGCCGATCGCGGCCATCACGTTCGCGCGTGCCGAGCGGGCGAGCGGCGAGGGCAGGCCGTCGCGGGCGAACATGCCGCCCGGGCGCGGCGAGGTCAGCGAGAACAGGAATTCCCAGTTGTCGGTGGTGGCGAGCGCATCGCGCCCCTGCAGCAGCGCGGCGAACCGGCCGACCCAGTCGCAGACCGCCGGCATCGGCGTCGCGTGGATCTCGGCGGTGCCGACCAGGCCATCGTCGGTGCGCACCTCGACCACGATGAGATGCGCCTTCTGGTGGCATTCATGCGCCGTGTAGAGGGTCTCCGCCAGCGGCACCGACAGCGGGTGCGTGCGGATCTCTGCGATACGCGTCAATTGAATCTCCTCGACTGTTCCTGTTGGACGTGCGGCCTCTGCGGGACGTTCACGCGCGCGTGCAGTCTGCGCCCGTCAATGCGGATGTTCGCACGGACGCGAGGCGCCTGCCGGCGTCAGTTGCCGGCAGGGTCTGCGTCTGGGGCGGGGGCGGGGGCGGGCGCGGACGGGACGGGACGGGGATTCAGGCCGACGGGCGCCCGGCCTTGATCGTCGTGCGCAGCAGGAAGCGCCGCTCGTTCGCGTCGAACGCATTGCGCTTGTGCATCGTGCAGCGGTTGTCCCACATCACCAGGTCGCCGACCTGCCACTCCTGGAACCAGCAGTAGGGCACCTGGGTTGCGTGTGCCCAGAGGCGGTCGAGCAGCGCCTCGCTCTCGTCCAGCGGCAGGCCCATCACGTAGCCGTTCGGACGGCGGCCGAGGAACAGCGCGCGGCGGCCGGTCTCGGGATGGCGGACCACGATCGGGTGGATTGCACCCGGGGCCTCGCGCGGGTCGGTGACCGGCTTGAAGCCCTTGCGCAGCTCGCCGGCGCTGTTGTGGCTGGCGTCATGCTTGATCTGCCGGCCCTCGACCGCGGCCTTCAGGTCGGCGGGCAGCGTCTCGTAGGCGGCGTACATGTCGATGAAGCCGGTCTCGCCACCCTTCGATGGCAGTTCCACCGCATAGAGCAGCGCCGCCGACGGGGTGATCTCCTGGTAGGACATGTCGGTATGCCAGACGGCCTCGCCGTAGCCGAGGCTGCCGATCACTTCGCCGTCTACCTTGATGTTCGACATCACGGCCAGTTCCGGATAGCCGTCGATCCAGTTCTTGCCGCGCGTGTTGATCGGCGCCTTGTCGAGCGTGCCGAAACGGCGGCTGAACGCGAGCAGGTCTTCCTTGGACATGTCCTGGCCGCGGAAGCGCAGCACCTTGTGGTCGAGCCAGGCGTCGCGGATGGCTTCCACGGTGGCGTCGGACAGTTCGGTCGAGAGGTTCGGACCGATGATGTCGGCGCCGACGCCCTTGCCGGTCGGCACGACCTGCACCTGCAGGGCGGGGTGGAAGCCACTGTCGGCCTTGGCGGCGGTGTCCAGCGTGGCGGGCGGGGTCATGGCGATCCTCCTTCGGTGTCGGTATGCGCGTCATTGTATTGTCGATTATCAATAATCTGCAAGGTCGCCGTTCCTGCCGGAGCGCGGCTAGAATCCGGCGCATGGCCGCCCGATCGAACCCGCAGCAGGCGCCCGCCGGTACGGCGGCCGGCCTCGGCGCGACCATGCCCGACCGCATCGCTCGCGCACTTGCCACGCGCATCGTCGACGGCGTGCTGGCCCCCGGCCAGCGGCTGGTCGAGGCGAACATCGCCGCGGAATTCGGCGTCAGCCACGGCCCGGTGCGCGACGCGCTGCGCGCCCTGGAGCGGCAGGGGCTGGTGACCATCGCACCCTACCGCGGTGCGGTGGTGCGCGAAGTGTCGGTGCGCGAGGTGACCGAGCTGTACCAGGTGCGGGCCGCGCTGGTCGGCCTGCGGGCGCGCTGGATCGCCGAGGATGCAGGCCACCAGGCATTCGCCCGGGACCTGAAGCCGAAGATCGCGGCGCTGCGTGCGATGGTGAGAGGCAACGGCGAGGCCGACGGCTATGTCGACGCGGCGCTGGCGGTGAACGCGGCCTTCACCGCCTCCGTGGCCAACCCATGGCTGCGCTCGATGCTCGAGTCGCTGTCGATGCAGACCGCGCGCTACACCCGGCTCGGCCTGCAGGACACGAAACGCCGGCGCGATTCGGCAACTGCCTGGCACGGCCTGATCCAGGCGATCGAGGCCGGCGACGGCGACGCCGCCGAGCGCATAGCGCGCGAGAACTCGCTCGCGCTGCGCGATGCCGCGATCAGGGCGCTGGAAGGACGCACGGCCGCGCCCCCCGGGAAGCCCGTACCCCGGAAGCGGGCCGCGCCGCGCGCGCGCTGATCACTCGGGCTGGATGCCCGCCGCGCGGATCGTCTTGCCCATCCGCTCGAAACCCTGGCGGGTCGCGCGGCGCAGTTCCTCCGGCGTCGAGCCGACCGGCTCCAGTCCGAGCGCGGTCAGCTTCTCGCGCACGTCCGCATCGGCCATCGCCTTCGCCGCTTCGGCCGCCAGCCGGTCGATCACCGCCTTCGGCGTGCCGCGCGGCATGTACAGCCCGGCCCAGGTGACGAACTCGAAGCCCGGCAGGCCGGACTCCGAGGCGGTCGGCACGTTCGGAATCTGCGGGAACCGTTTCGAACCGCCGACCGCCAGTGCGCGCACCTTGCCCGCCTGGATCTGCGACAGCACGATCGACAGCGCGGTGAACATGGTCGGCACATGGCCGCTGACCACGTCGGACGCCGCCTGGGTCGCGCCCTTGTACGGCACGTGGTTCATCTTCACGCCGGCCTGCAGCGCAAAGAGTTCCATCGCGATGTGCTGCGGGCTGCCGACACCGCCCGACGCGTAGTCCAACTTGCCCGGGTTGGCCTTCGCCAGCGCGATCAGGTCCTTCACGCTCTTCGCCGGCAGGCTGGGGTTGGCGATCAGCACCCAGGTGATGTTGGCCAGCAGGCTCACCGGCTCGAAGCTCTCGAGCGTGTCGTAGTTGACCTTCTTGCGCAGGTGCGGCGTCATGTTCAGCGTGCCATCGTTCGCGCCGAAGATGGTGTAGCCGTCGGCCGGCGCGCGTGCCGCGCGTTCCGCGCCGATCACGCCGGCGGCGCCGGGCATGTTCTCGAGCACGATCGGCTGCTTCATGTTGTCGCTCATCCGCTGCGCGACGATGCGCAGGATCGCGTCGGCACCACTGCCGGCCTGCACCGGCACGATCATGGTGATCGGGCGGCTCGGATAGGACTGGGCGTGCACGGCCGCGGTGAACGGCAGGGCGGCGAGGGTGGTGGCCAGCAGTGCGCCGCCGAAGCGGGTCGGGGTCAGGGACGACATCGGGTGGAAATCCTCTCGGTGGGCGGTGCGAGCTGTGGGCGAACCGGAGGTCCGAACCGGGGGTGCGGGGTTTTTTTTTTGTAATTGCAAAAAAA
>JBIITW010000045.1:0-25306 GCA_044340265.1 Burkholderiales bacterium
AAGTGCGCGGCAAGACGCTGGGCATCGTCGGATATGGAAACATCGGCAAGCAGGTCGGCATCCTGGCCGAACACCTCGGCATGCGCGTGTGCTTCTTCGATACCGAGGCCAGGCTGCCGCTGGGCAATGCGCGCCAGCTGGCGACGCTGGACGGACTGCTGGCCGAGAGCGACGTAGTCACGCTCCACGTCCCGGAAACGGCGCAGACGTTGAACATGATCGGCGCCGCGCAGCTCGCCGCGATGCGTCCCGGCAGCCACCTGATCAACGCCTCGCGCGGCACGGTGGTCGACATCGACGCGCTGGCCGAGGCACTGGAAAGCGGGCATGTCGGGGGCGCTGCCCTGGATGTGTTTCCGGTCGAGCCCAAGGGCAACGACGACCGGTTCGTGTCGCCGCTCACCCGCTTCGACAACGTGATCCTGACGCCGCACATCGGCGGCTCGACCGCCGAAGCACAGGCCAACATCGGCATCGAGGTGACCGACAAGCTGGTGCGCTACAGCGACAACGGCTCGACGCTGACCGCGGTCAACTTCCCTGAAGTGACGCTGCCCGAGCATCCGGGCATGTGCCGGCTGCTGCATGTCCACCGCAACGTGCCGGGCGTGCTTGCACGCATCAACGAACGCTTCGGCGCACGCGGTGTGAACATCACCGGGCAGTACCTGCAGACGACGCCGACGATCGGCTATTGCGTGATGGACGTGGAGATCGCGGCCAGCAACGTCGCGCTGGAGGAGTTGCAGGCGATCCCGGGCACCATCCGTTGCCGGCTGTTGCACTGATCCGGCAGCATCACCCGATCATCCGCACTCCAGGCAGCGCGGTCTCGCGCACCGCCGAGGCAACCGCGTCGATGGCGGCCATGCGGGCATAGGTGCGGCGGCAGACGATCGCCACGCGCCGCGTGGGCGTCGGCGCATCGAAGGGGCGGTACACGATGAGGTCGTCGCGCCGCGTCTGGCTCGGGATCGCGCTTGCCGGTATCACCGTGATGCCAAGGCCGGACGCGACCATCTGCCGGATGGTCTCCAGCGAGGTCCCTTCGAACGTGCGGCGTATGCCCTCGGCGCTGCTGGAGAAGCGGGCGGCTTCCGGGCAGACTTCGAGCACCTGGTCGCGCAGGCAATGCCCGGCACCGAGCAGCAGCATCGTCTCTTCCTGCAGGCGGGCAGCCTCGATGCGCTTGAGCTTCGCCCAGGCGTGATGCGCGGGGATGGCGACGTGGAACGGCTCATCGTAGAGGTCGAGCTGGGTGAGTCCTGACTCGGGTACCGGCAGCGCGACGAGGGCGGCGTCGATCTCGCCGCGTCGCAGCCGCTCCAGCAGTTCGTGCGTGTAGCCTTCCTCCAGGATCAGCGGCATGCGCGGCGCCCGCTTGACCAGGCCGCGCACCAGAAGTGGCAGCAGGTAGGGCGCGATCGTGTAGATGGCCGCAAGGCGCAGCGGCCCGGACAGCGGATCCTTGCCTGACCGGGCCAGTTCGTGGATCACCGCAGCCTGTTCGAGCACGCGCTGCGCCTGGGCGATGACCTGCTCGCCGATGGGCGTGGTCGTCACGTCACCCGTTCCGCGTTCGAACAGCGGCAGCCCGAGTTCGTCCTCCAGCCGCTTCACGGCCACGCTCAACGTCGGTTGCGACACGAAACAGGCCGCTGCCGCTCGGGCGAAATGGCGTTCGCGTGCAAGGGCGACGATGTAGCGCAGTTCGGTCAGTGTCATCGGAAGCGGGTGCGGCGAGCAGGCGCGGGCGACGCGCATTGATTGCCGAGTCTATTGAAAGCCGATCGCATTTGTAACCCGGATGGCGCCAGGCCATCAAGGCCGGCGGGCGAGGGCTGCTGTCCCGGCGTGTCGCTGCGCGTTCGCGGGAAAAAAATCCCGCGCGGGGGCGCGGGAGGAATGCAGCGTGAGGGGGCACGCTGCCGGGCAACCGGGGGCGCCCGTGACTGTCGTGGTTCGCATCGGCCATGCCCGGCACTTGCGTCCAGCACCGCAGGTACGTACCGTGATCGGTCCGGGCGCGCTTCGTGCGGGTCCCCGTGAGGGTTCTGCCTGCGACCTATCGTGCCCGACCTGAACGACTCCAATGAATCGCCTGTCCTCGCTGCCAGCCGCAGCGTGGTGCTCATCGACGACAGCGTCGATTCGGTCGAAGCGCTGTCGATGCTGCTCGAGCTCGAGGGGCATTCGGTACATGTCGCCTACGATGGCGTGGCCGGCCTTGCGCTGATCGAGTCGGCGACCCCGGACGTCGTGCTGTGCGACATCGGCCTGCCCGGGATGAACGGATTCCAGGTGGCGCAGGCCGCGCGCCGGCTGCCGCGTGTGCCCCTGCTCGTCGCGATCACCGGCTACGGGCAGGCGGACGAGATGGGCCGCGCCACCGACTCCGGATTCGACCACTACCTCGTCAAGCCGGTCGATCCTGTCGCGGTCCTTGAACTCCTGGCCAGGGCGTGACTCGGGTCGGTTGACGCTGCTGGCAGCGGGCGGGTGCCCGTGTTCGATCGTGAGCTCGCCGATCGCCGACATGGCCCCGAGGGCCCGCGCCCGGCGCTGACGCGTGGGCATGCCGCTTGCGAAACGTCGGTGACAGCCGATCCGGCTGGCCGACAGGGAGACAGCGACATGAACTGGGATCGCATCGAAGGCAACTGGAAGCAGTTGAAGGGGAACGTCAAGCAGCAGTGGGGCAAGTTGACCGACGACCACCTCGATCAGATCGGTGGCAAGCGCGACCAGCTGGTCGGGCGCATCCAGGAGCATTACGGCATCGCCCAGGACGAGGCGGAGCGACAGGTCAGCGTCTGGGAATCCACCCAGCGCTAGCGCCTGCGGCCGCTCGCGGCCGCAGATCAACGGCAAGGAGCACGAGATGATTCGAAGTGACGACAGGACGCGCATGGCACGTGCGGTGACAGTGGCGGGTGCATTGGCCTTGCTGGCCCTGGCCGGCTGCAACCGGAACGAGCCCCCGCCGGTGCGCAGCGACGCACCGCCCGCCAGCACGGCGCCGGGCGCCGCAGGCAATGCACCCGGCAGCACCGGCATGGGATCGGGATCGACGGTGGCACAGGACACGCCGGGCATGAGCGGGTCTGCAGTGGGCGATACGGTCGTGACCGCCAGGGTGAAGTCGGCGCTGCTGGCCGATCCGCTGGTGAAGGGCCTGGCGATCGAAGTCGAGACCCGTGACGGCATCGTGTCTCTGACCGGCAAGGTGTCGGGCGCGGCCGAGCGCGCCAGGGCGATGGAGATCACGCGTGGCATCGATGGCGTCCGCAGTGTCACCGACGGGCTGTCTTCGATGAACTGACCGGCGACCGGCTCGGCGGCGGCCAGGCCGTGTGGCGGGCGGCCCGCCCGGGTTTCGAATATTGATTACACTCGGCACTTCAAGTCAGGGTGTAGCTCAGCCTGGTAGAGCGCGTGCCTTGGGCGCACGAGGTCGCAGGTTCGAATCCTGTCTCCCTGACCATACGTTCCCCGCGCCGACCCACGCAGGCCACGCGTGCCGTGCAGGCGTCGGGTCCGGAGCGTCCCGCCGCACGCGCGCCGCCGATCCGAACCCGGCTCGAGACGCTTCCGGTCGTGCTTCGCGCAAACGTGGCGCACGGCTCGTCCGGCCAGAAAGAACAGGATGGCGACGGTCGCGCCACGGAAGAACCTGCGCATCGGGGAGCAGGGCAAGGGCGATCGGCTCGCCGCCTGCCGGTCGTTGCGGTATTGTTTCGTGATGGATATCGCCAACCTGCGCAAGGACTACACCAGGGCCAGCCTCGACGTGACCGACGTCGATACCGACCCGTTCCGGCAATTCAACCTCTGGCTCGACCAGGCGATCGAAGGGCAGGTGCCAGAACCCACGGCGATGACCCTCGCCACGGTCGACGCGTCAGGGCAGCCCTCGGCGAGGATCGTCCTGCTGAAGGGGGTCGAGGCGGGCGGCTTCACGCTGTTCACCAATTACCTGAGCCGCAAGGGCCGGGAACTGGCGGTGAACCCGAAGGCCGCACTGCTCTTTCACTGGGTCGAACTCGAGCGCCAGGTGCGTATCGAAGGGCGCATCGAGCAGCTGCCCGAAGCCGATTCGGACGCCTACTATCAGCAGCGTCCGCTGGGCAGTCGGATCGGCGCCTGGGCGTCGCCGCAAAGCGAGGTGATCGCGGATCGAGCCATGCTCGAGAGCCGTTTCACCGAAGCGGCCGCCAGCCTGGGTGAGCAGCCGCAACGTCCTCCCCACTGGGGTGGCTACCGGCTGGTGCCGGAGGCATTCGAGTTCTGGCAGGGAAGATCCAGCCGGCTGCACGATCGGGTCAGGTACCTGCCGCCCGCTTCAGCCGGAGCGGGCTGGCGCGTCGACCGGCTGGCTCCCTGAACCTGCGGCGGGCGGCAACGTCCCGGCTTCTGCGCCGATGACGCTACCGCCGGTGCCGAAGCCGGCTCAGCTGCGGCGGCGCCGCATTGCGCCGAGCAGCACCAGGCCGGACGCCATCAACGCCCAGGCAGCCGGTACCGGGACGACCGCAACGCCTGGCTCCAGTACGTAGATGTTCGGCGTTTCATCGGTGACATAGATGACGCCGTTCTCGTCGATGGTCACGCCTTCGGCGCTGTCGGAGATCGCGGAGAAATCGAACATCCCGAGGATCTGGCCGGCACGCGTCGTGTGCAGAAGTCGCTTCGATTCGTGGCTGAACAGCAACAGCTGGTCTGCCAGCGCGCTGCCCGGCACGGCAACGGTGGAAAGCACCTGCACGTCGGCGAGATCGAGCGTCGACAGCAGGGCCGGGTCGAACAGGCTGGTCAGGACATTGCTGCCCGGCGTGCCGAAGGTCACGACGTTGCGGTTGACCTGGGAAGGCGTCTTTTCCTTGACGGTGACGAAGCTGCCGTCGCGCGGGTCGAACGACACGCCTTCGATGCCGACGTTGCCCACGGGCGGGGTTGCCAGCACCGCGTTCGGCAGGGCGGTGCGCACCGGGATCGTCGCCGGGTCGTAGGTCACCTTGTACAGCGTCAGTGCGCGTTCGGCGGCGATCACGAACTGGTTGTTGCCGATGTAGGTCAGGCCTTCCGGGTCGCCGGTCGAGGCCGTGCCGAATCCAGACAGCCGCATCCGGTTGACGAACGCGCCCTGCCGGGTGAACTGCGAGATCGCCTCGCCTTCGTCATCGATCACGAACAGCGTGCCGAGGGTCCGGTTGTAGGTGATCGCCGAGCTCTCCAGGCCATTCGGCAGCATGCTGGCGCCGATCGGCATGGTGCGGGTGAGCGTGTAGGTGGAAAGGTCGAGCGAAGCAACGGCTGCCTGTGCAAGCGGCGCGGCAGTCAACAGCATCAGGGCAATCAGCGGACGAACGGTCATCGGTTCCTCGGGAACAGGTTGATTCGCTGCCTGGCATCTGCCGGCATCCTGTCCCGATGGTCGCCCGTTCGTATTACGGTCCGGCGACCGCAATGTTTCAGGCAGGTTTCAGTCGACTCCGCCGCAACCCCTGTCGCGCAGCGTCTCGTCGACCCACCTGCGGTCGATCGGCTTGCCACCGCGGATCGCCTTCAGCATCTTGTCTTCCTTGTCGCACCAGGCGCGCGCCGCGGCGAGCAGGGCGAGGGCCTCGTCCGGGCGGACGGCGACCAGGCCGTCCTCGTCGCCGACGATGATGTCGTTCGGATGGACGATCATGCCGCCGATCGACACCGGCACGTTCAACTCGCCGGGGCCGTTCTTGTAGGGGCCGCGATGGGTGGCGGCGCGCGCATAGACCGGGAAGGTGCCCGCAGCCAGGGCGCCGGCATCGCGGATTGCGCCGTCGATCACCATGCCGACTGCGCCGCGGGCGGCAGCCATCGACGACATGATCTCGCCGATGATCGCCTGCGTGGTCACGCCGCCGGCGTCGACCACGATCACGTCGCCCGGCTCGGCGATGTCGATCGCCTTGTGCACCATCAGGTTGTCCCCGGGCGCCACGCGCACCGTGAGGGCGACACCGAGCAGCTGGCCCTTGCGGTGCCACGGGCGCAGCGCCGCGTCGCTGCCCGCCAGCCGTGACATGTTGTCCGACAGGTGGGCGCAGACGACCCCCTTGAATTTCGAGACCAGGGCACGCGCGGGGCGCGGCGGGCGCGGATGGATGCAGAAGCCGATCGACATGTCGTGACTTTCGGAGGGTGGAGGTCGGCGCCGGATGCCGGCGTGCGAGGTCGGTCGGGTAGTGCAGCGCACAGAGATGCGATGTACCCGCGGTGGTTATCGTAGCATCGACGGATGACCAACCTTGAGTGCCAACGCTTCGCTGCGCGAACCCTCAGGGCCGGATGGCTGGCGGCACTCTTCGCCGGGCCGGGTTGCATGGACGCCCTGGCACAGCCCGATGCGCCGCCCGCCGCCGTGCTGTCGGTGGAGTCACAGGGGCCGTCGGGGCGCGAGGTGGTGCTCATATGGACCTGGCTCAACGAGAGCGGCCTCGAGCAGGCGATCGCGGTGCCGGAGTCGATCGAGGTATTCATCAGTGCCGGCGGCCGCGAGCACCGGCTGTGGGGCAGGCTGTTGCCACCGGACGCGGCGGCCCGCGCCGGGCGCGTCACCCTCGGGCCCGGACAGTTCCGGCGCGCCCGGTACTCTGTAGAACTGCCACCGGGCGTGGCTGGCGCGACCGTCTTCCGTACCTCCACGGGCAGCCATTCGCTGTCGGTCCACGCCGACCGGCCGCTGGCTGCGGACAGCGGTGCAGGCGTTTCCGCGGTTGCGGCCGGGCCCGTGCCCGTGCCCGTGCCCGATGGCGAGGGCGGCGCCGGTGCCCGCCCGGCGCGGACCACGCCGGTGCCACTGCCGCTGACCGACCGCCTGGGCAGCGCCATTTCTGCCCATGAACCGGTCTACATCGCGTTCGGTGACCGGCAGCGGCGCAATGCCCGCTTCCAGATCTCCTTCAAGTACCGGTTCTTCAACGAGGAGGGCGATCTCGCCCGGGAACTGGCGCCGCTGCGCCATCTCTACTTCGGCTATACGCAGACTGCCCTCTGGGACCTGGAATCCGATTCAGCGCCCTTTCGCGACTCCAGCTACCGTCCCAGCCTTTTCTACCGCAACGATGCGCTCTGGACCTCGGCAGCGAAGGCCGTCCGGCTGGGCGTCGCCACCGGGCTCGAACATGAGTCGAACGGTCGCGACGGCGTGTCTTCGCGCAGCATCAATACTGCATTCGTGCGGCCCCTGCTGCGTCTTGGCGACCCTGCGGGCTGGCACCTGACGCTCGGTCCCAGGCTGCATGCCTACCTCGACCGCACGGGCAACGCGGACATTGCCCGCTACCGGGGACATGCCGACCTGTTCGCGAGCATCGGCCATCCCGCCCGATGGCAGTTCGCGGCGACGGTGCGCCGAGGCACCGACAGCAGCTTCGGTTCCACCCTGGTCGAGGCGTCCTATCCACTGCGCACCGTCTCGCTGGGCAACCTCGACGGCTACGTGTACTTCCAGTACTTCGATGGCTACGGCGAGAGCGTCCTCGACTACAACCGCAAGTTCCCGGCGCAGTTCCGGATCGGCTTCGCCATCACGCGCTGGCCCTGACCGGCCACGATCCTCGGCCTGGCGGCGGCGGTTGCCCCCGGCGCGGTTATAATCGGTAAACATTCCGTGAGTGCCATGCGTATCCTTTTAAGCAACGACGATGGCTATTTCGCCCCCGGCCTCGCAGCACTCGCCGAGGCCATGCGTGCCGTCGGTGAGGTCACCGTGGTGGCGCCCGAACGCGACCGCAGCGGGGCGAGCAATTCCCTGACCCTCGACCGGCCGCTTCGGGTGCGCCGCTCGCATTCCGGTTTCCTCTACGTGGACGGCACGCCGACCGATTGCGTGCATCTCGCGGTCACCGGGCTGCTCGACCACCTGCCCGACATCGTGGTCTCGGGTGTGAACGATGGCGCCAACATGGGCGACGACACGATCTATTCCGGCACGGTGGCGGCGGCGACCGAAGGGTTCCTGCTCGGGCTGCCGTCGATCGCCGTGTCCATGGTCAGTCGATCGAACGGCAACTTCGCGACGGCCGCACGGGTCGCCGCGGAACTGGTCGAGCGGGTGGTGCGCAAGCCGCCGGGTGCGCCGATGCTGCTGAACGTGAACGTGCCCGATCTTCCGCATGACCAGCTCGGACCGACCAGGGTCACTCGACTGGGCAAGCGGCACAAGGCGCAGCCTGCCATCCCGACCCGGAATCCGCGGGGCGAAACGGTCTACTGGGTCGGCGCGGCGGGCGGGGCGCAGGATGCGGGGGAGGGCACCGATTTCCACACGGTCGAGCATGGCGGCGTTTCCGTGACGCCGCTGCAGATGGACTTGACCTATTTCGATCAGTTGTCGATGCTCGGTGATTGGCTGCGCGGCTGACGGTTGCCGGCAGGAACGACGGGACCGATACGACAGGACCGATACGACAGGAGACGGGCAGGTGTTGGCAATGCAGGATCGGGTGGCGTGATTTCACGGACGATGAATCGAGGCGGCACGGACGGCAGCGGGCAGCGTGGCATGGGATGCCGCGCGGGGATCGGCTGGCCATGGCCGTGATCCGCAAGCCCCGCGCGAGCGGTGTCGGCATGACCTCCGACCGCACGCGGCTGCGCATGGTCGAGCGGCTGCGCGCGGCCGGCATCCATGACGAAGTGGTGCTCGGCGCGATGGGCGCCGTGCCGCGCCACCTGTTCATCGAAGAGGCGCTGGCCAGCCGTGCCTACGATGATCTCGCGCTGCCGATCGGCTTCAGCCAGACCATCTCGCAGCCGATGACCGTCGCCCGCGTGGCAGAACTTCTCCGCAACGGGGCCCAGATGGGCCGTGTCCTCGAGATCGGCGCGGGCAGCGGCTATCAGGCTGCCGTACTGTCCCACCTGGCGAAGGAAGTGTTCGCGCTGGAACGCATCGCCGAACTGGCGGCCAAGGCGCGCCACCTCCTGGTTCGTGAACTGAAGATGGGCAACGTCCGGCTGCGCCATGCCGATGGTCTTGGCGGATTGCCCGAGGCTGCGCCGTTCGATGCGATCGTGATCTCCGCTGCGCTCCCGCATATTCCGGATGAACTGCTGGCGCAGCTTGCACCGAACGGCCGTCTGGTGCTGCCCAAGGGCAGCGCCGGGGCAGCGCAGCGGCTGTGCCTGATCGAACGCACCGGCAACCGTTTCCGCGAGACCGAGTTCGATCCGGTGCGTTTCGTTCCGGCGTTGCTCGGCAAGGCATGACCGGCATGATCACGCGTGCGCTCCGTGCTGCGTTCCTTTCAGGCGTCGTGCTGCTGGTTGCCGCCTGCGCCACCCCCGCGCCCGCTCCTGTCGAGCAGCGACTGCCGCCGCCGCCGGATGTGTCTGCCAAGCGCCCTCCGGATACGCCTGCGCCAACCCGGACAGACACGGTACCGGGCAGCGCGCCGGTCGTCGAGCGCGATACCCGGCCTGAAGTGCACGTGGTACGCAAGGGCGACACGCTGCTCAGCATCTCGCTCGAATACGGCCTCGACTACCGTGACGTGGCCGCCTGGAACCGTCTCGAGAACATCAACCTGATCCGGATCGGTCAGTCGCTGCGGCTGCGTCCACCGGGCGACGCCGGCACTGGAGCGACAGTCGGCGGCGCGACCGCACGCCCGGTCGAGGTCAGGCCGTCCGGCGGGCTGGCGCGCGCGGTGCCGCTGGCCGATCCGGACGGCGTGCGCACGGAGCCGCGTGCACTCAGACAGCCGTTCTCGGACCGGGCACTGGCCGATGCATCCGTGGCCGGGCGGCGCCCGGGCGAAGCCGCCATCATTCGTCCCGAGCCGCCGGCGGTGTCCACGCCGGACCCGATCCTGCCGCCCAAGGCGGACGCAGCCACGCCGGCCGGGGTGATCAACTGGGCATGGCCGACGACCGGTGCGCTGCTCGAGCGATTCTCCGACACCAACCGCGGCATCGACATCGGCGGCAAGCCGGGCCAGCCGATCCTCGCCAGCGCGGACGGTCGCGTGGTCTACAGCGGTTCGGCGATCCGTGGCTATGGACGGATGCTGATCGTCAAGCACAACGACCAGTATGTCAGCGTGTATGCCCATGCTTCGGAACTGCTGGTGAAGGAAGGCCAGGCCGTCAGCCGGGGACAGCGGATCGCCGAGATGGGCAGCACCGATTCGGACCGGGTGAAGCTGCACTTCGAGATCCGCCGCATGGGTAGGCCGATCGATCCGCTGCGCTACCTGCCGCCCGAGGGCGCGTCTTGAGCGGAAATGGCCGGCCTTGGCACGGCGTGCTTTTCGACAATGCGTTGTCGCACGAGGGTTATGGCGGTAGGCTATGTCACCCGACTGCGCACTGCCCGCGATCATTCCGGGCCGCTGCGCCGGGCGCATTGCCGCGCAGCCTGCGCCAGCCGTGTTCAAGGGGGACATCAGGGTCGTGCTCGACTGGCTAAGCAGGAACCTCGGGATCCGGAAGAAGTCGACGCACCCGCTGGCCAGTGCCGAGGCGCTGCGGGAGATCATCGACGAGCTTCCGGTCGCCAACGGCATGAATGCGATCCAGGACCTCGGCGAGTGGCTGACCCTCACCGATCGACCTGACCTCGATGCGCCGGATCGCCTCGCCGCGATCCGCGCGTTCGATGCCGAAGCCGCGCGTTTCACCCGCGAAGTGATGTTCGACTACCTGTCTTCGAGCCCGACGCAGCACCGTGCGGAGCAGACATGGTTCACGTTGTCGACGTATCACGGACAGGTTTTTGCTGCCTGCAGCAGCGCGCTGCGTGAGTTGTTCGACGCAGGCAGGCCGCTGGAACGGGACAAGGCCACCGCGACGCAACTGGCCGCGCGCGCGATGGCGGCCCTGGTCGAGCGCAAGAAGCTGATACGGATGCGCTACCGTGCGGTGGACGCTGCGATGTGGAGCGACCTCTACGGTACCTACCAGATGGCCGAGCGACTCGGCATCGCGCGCAAGTCCGTGCGATTGCCTGGCGCGGCATCGGATACGACGGCCTATCGCGAGTTGCTCGCCGCCGTGTGGTTCGAGCTGGCACCGATCGGCAACCTAGACCACATGCAGATGGAATACCTCGACCGCGTGGTGCGCGAACTGCAGAGTTTCTTCGCGGTGCGTGAAGCGCCGGATGCGGACACGCCGTTCGTGGTCGATCTTGCGATGTCTGCCCCGCCCCAGCGATGGAATCGCGATGCGATCCCGCGCATGTCCCAGCGCTACCTGGGGCCGGGCCAGGTGTATGCCCAGCTGGTCAGCCTGGCGCGCGAGATACGGCGTACCCGCGCGCTGCCCGCCTATCTGACCCTGGAAGGGCTGGAAGGGGTGCAGAGTGGGGTGAACCTGATCGAGAAGCTCGTCCTGAACTGGTCGAGGACGCCACCGCGCAGGGTGCACGATCGTGCGGCCCTGCAGGAGCGGCTCGAGGTGGTGCACGGCTACCGCGAGATACGGCGCCTGATCGCCGGCATCGCCTACCTTCGGTTGACCGAGGGCGCGGCCGGGGCCGGCCTCAGCAAGCAGCAGCGGGAGGAGTTCAGCCGCTACGGATTCGTCGCCGAACAAGGTGATCCGCAGCAGGGCGCGAGCGACGAGGTCGCGCGCGTGCGTGCGATGATCGAGACGCAGAACCGGCAGATGACGCTCGAATGGGTGCTGACCGACGTATCCGATTTCGGCTTCGGCGCGGTCGCGCAGGGAACGACCCAATGGATGCAGGTCGGCGTGCTGCTGGGCTTGCGCCGGGGTGGCGATGAAGACTGGACCGCCGGCGTGATCCGGCGGCTGTCGCGCAACGTCAAGGGGCAGGCCACCGTCGGCGTGCAGCGTTTTCCCGGCAGCGGCCGCTGTGGCCGCATCGGAGCACTCGACAGTCGGCAGGTGTCGGTGTTCAAGCGCTCCCAGGATCCGGGTGTCTCGGTCTATTTCGATGCGATCGCGCTGCTCGAGGACAACTCGGTGCTGGTGGAGCCGGGGGTCTACATCGACAACGCCCGCTTCCGCCTCGTGATCGAGGGCCGGCGCACCACGATCAAGTTCCTGCAACTGCTGGAACGGGGGGTGAACTTCGAACACGTGCGATTCGAAGTGGAGCCCGAGATCCCGGGCTGAGCAAGCCGGTGGATCAAGGGGCCGGCTTTGCCGCCGGCTTGCGGCCAGCGAACCATTCGATGCACTTGCGCATCTGCGCGGCAGCATCGCTGCCGCCCGGCACGTCGCAGATGCCGCTGCCGGCCACCGAGGGTGCAGCGCCTGTGGCCAAGCCCGGCTGTGGCGCCGGGCCCGGAACCGCGTCCGGGCGCGCCGTTGGTTGCTCAGCAGCCCTGGCGACCGGGCGGGGCGGTTCCACGGGCTTTGCCTCCGGGCGCGCAGGTTCCAGCGAACTGGCCGCAGGAAGGGCCGCTTCCACCGCCTTCGCCGCAGCGGGCGCAGGTTCAACGGCCTTCGGCGCAGGCGGCGGTTCATTGGCCAGCGGCGCCTCGTCCGGTAACGGTCGCTCCTTGATGGCCCGCGTCAGCACCTCGATCCGGGCTTCCTGCTCGGCAAGCCGGCTCGACTGCAGGTCCAGTTTCGCGGTGCGCGATTCGACTTCGGCGTTGCGATTGCTGATCAGCTTCCATGCAACGCCTCCGCTGGCCAGTCCGCCGAGCAGGACGCCACCTGCGACCATGCCGGCCAGCATCCAGTGCCGACGCTCGCCCGGGATGCGCGAAAGCAGGCTGCCGCGGGCCGGCGGGACGCCGTCGCCGTCGCCGTCGCCATCACCGTCGCCCCGTTCGGAACCGTCCCGCTCGATCCCGTCGTGTGCTTCATCGCCGGGAGGGGCCGTGTCGGAGGCGCCCATGGTGTCGAAGGCATCAGCGGTCGGCGCCATGTCAGGGGCAACCGTTTCGTCAGGCCGCCCCTCCGCGGCGACCAGGGTTGCATCCGGGTCGTCGTTGGAACCGGATGCGCCTGCTGTGGATGCTGCGCGGATTTCGCTCATCACGGGTCGGGACGGAGGAGGGCTGGAACTCCGTTAACGGCCCTTCATTTCAGGTCTTGAGCATCCGTATCCGGCGCTGGAGATCCGTCGCGCCTGCAGCGTCCGTCTGACCGGGCCCCGGCGGCCGGTAACGCAGCCGTACATACCGGTCTGCAATGTCCGTGACCGGCGCGGCCAGATCCGGCCGCGCGATGGCTACGCGGCGTGCGAAGTCGGTGGGTCCTTCTCCGGGCAGGCGTGCGAGTCCGGCGCGCGCGAGCTTGCGGCACAATCGTTCCCAGGCCCTCGCCACCGGATCTTCGCGGCCCGGCAGCAGCGTGCGCAGTGAAAACAGCGCAGCCAGCAGGGTCGCGGCGCAGGCGCCCGCCAGCAGCAGCATCGACAGCGTCTTCCAGTCGCTCGAATCGATGCCGAGGTTGCGCAGGAACTGCTGCTGGCGTTGGGTGTTGTAGGACAGTACCCACTGGTTCCATGCATTGGCCACTGCATCCACCGCGAATCCGGCCCTGGACAGCATCGGCAGCGAGCCTCGCACCATCATCGGCAGCGGATCGTCCTGTGCGATCGACGCCGCGATGCCGGACTCGACCCGCAGGGGAGACACCGCGGCGGTGGGATCCACACGCACCCAGCCGCGGCCGGGCAACCAGACTTCGCTCCATGCGTGGGCTTCGGCCTGTCGCACGACGAGGTAGTTGCCGACCGGGTTGACCACGCCGCCCTGGTAGCCGGTGACCACGCGTGCCGGCACGCCAGCCGCCCGCATGAGGACGGTGAATGCCGATGCATAGTGTTCGCAGAATCCGCGCCGCGACTCGAAGAGGAACTGGTCCACTGCGTCCCGGGAATCCAGCAGCGGCGGACTGGTCGTGTAGAAGAAGGGTTCGCTGCGGAACCGGTCCAGCACCCGCTCGACGATCTGTCCGGACGACAGGCCCTCGGCGCGCAGCGCGGCGGCGAGCGCGAGCGTCCTCGGGTTGAGGCCCGACGGCAGTTGCAGCGCGCGGCGCAGGTTCGCTTCAGTCTCGTTTTCGTTGGCCCGATAGTCGATCGCGGCGCGTCCTTCGTAGCGCACCCGGTTGCGCACCTGACCGTTGGCCAGGAGCACGAACTCGCTGGACAGGCGGGTGTCCGGTGGCAACGCCGTCGGCATGTCGAGCGCCAGCAGCCAGCGTTCATGATGCGGTTCCAGCGTGACGGTATAGGCGACCGGCTCGGACAGCGCGCGTATGGTCGGCGGTGGGGTCGGGCCCGGCGGCCCGCTGCCGATCGACCAGATGCGGCCGTCGAACTGCCAGAACACCGGTCCGCGCCAGTAGAGATCTCCCGTGCGCGGCATCGCATCCCGGAACTCGACGCGGAAGGCGACATCGGCCGAGGCCGACAGCTGGCTGAAGCTGCCCGGGCTCATCGAGTCGGACAGTCCGGTCACGCCATGTCCGGCATCGCGCGGCAAGCCCCAGAGCGGACCGGGCAGGCGGGGAAAGAACAGGAACAGCACGATCATCAGGGGCACGGCCTGCACCAGCAACTGCGCGGCGAGTGACACCGTCTGCCTGAATCGCGGTTCGCGCTGGTGGAAGCTGATCATCGTCGCGGTGATGAGCAACACCGCGACCAGCATCAGGAACGCGGTGGGCAGCGTCTGCGAGTAGAGGAAGTTGGTGATCACCAGGAAATAGGCCAGGAACACCAGCACGGTCGCGTCGCGAAGCGACCGCAGCTCGAGCAGCTTCATTGCGATCATCAGCGACAGCAGTGCGACGCCGGGTTCGCGGCCGAACAGCGTCCCGTACTGCAGGAAGACGCCGATGCTCGCGGCGCTGACCATCACGATCATCAGCAGCCGCGGGGGTGGCGCCAGTCCGCGTCGCCACCAGCCCTGTCGCGAGCCTTGCGTCGTTCCATGCAGCCCGGCGCGCATCACGCCGATGCGCCAGCCGATGAACAGGGCGACCAGCACGGTCAACCAGGCCGGCAGCCGCAGGGCATGCGGTGCCAGGACCACGGCCAGTGACGCCAGCAGCATCCAGTTGCCGTGGGTCCCCACCGGCAGCGCGACCTCGTGCTGACGGGCATGGATCGCTCGCTTGCCGATGAGGTATGCGCGCCAGAAGGCGAGGGCGCTGCCCAGTGCAAGCAGCGGCCGCGGACCGAAGCCCAGCAGCGGTGCGGCCACCATCGGTGCGATCAGTGCGCACCACAGCGCCTCCCGCAGCCAGGGCCGCTGCAGCGCCGGCAAGTGCATGTTCATCGATCGGCCCCGTGCAGTGCCAGCGCTTCCAGTGCCGACTCACGCTGTGCCTCGCCACTGGCCGGTGGCAGCACCCGCCCGGGCAGGCGCAGCCCGAAGGCCGTTCCTGCAGCGTCGGCCTCGACCACCCAGCGCGCCAGTCGCGACAGGCGGCCCTCTTCGCCGAGCGAGGCCGGCGTGTCGTCCCAGTCGAACCAGGCGAGGGATCCGGCCTCGGCGACGAACTGCTTGGTCAGCAGGCCCTGGCCGCGGGCTGCCGCCTTCCAGGCGACGCGCTGCGGCGAATCGCCGACATGCCATGGTCGCAGGCCGGCGAAATCGTCATGGCCGTCCAGGTTCGCGCGGCTGCGCCCGTCGCCACCGGCGCTGCCTGGAAGCGGTGACAACGTCGCTTCCGGCCGCGGATAGACGATGGCGGCATGGTCCGGCTCTACATACGCCCACGCATAGAACAGGCCGAGCGGATGCCGGGTGAAGACCGTCAGTCGCCCCGGAAACAGTCGCCCGCGCGTCGGCGCCGGGATGCGCAACCGGCAGGCGGCGGATCCGAGCGCGGGGCAGTCGGTGGACTGGGCCGGTGCCGAGGGGTGCGCGATCGCCACCGAGTAGCGTTGCAGCCGGCGCGGGTTCGCGAAGGTCACGTCGAACGCTACGGATTCACCGGCGAACGCCCTGCTTGCAGGCAATACGGTGAGTTCGAGTCCGGACAGGTTCCGGAACGCGTGCAGGATCGATACGATGGCCATCGATCCGAGCAGGAAGGTGAGCACGAAGCCGAGGTTCAGGCCGTAGTTGATGGAGCCGCCGAGCATGACCAGCAGCACCACGGCGAAGAACAGTCCGTAGCGGGTAGGCAGCAGGAAGATCCGCCGCTGGGTGAGGCGCACGGGGGCGGCTTCGCGCCCGCGCCGCTGGAACAGCCAGTCCGCAAGACGGCGCCACTGGCCACGGGCGGGTCGTTCTGCGGCACTGGCCGTGTCGGTGGCGTTCATCCGTGCGCCTGGCGAGGCTGGTTGGTCACGGCCCGGTCGCGGCCTGGTCAGGGCACGGCAACTTCGGCCAGCAGCCGTTCCGCCAGTTCCTGGCCGGGCATCGAACCGCCTGCCGATTGTCCGTGCAGCCGGTGGCCAGCGACCGAGGGCAGCACCGCCTGCACGTCTTCGGGCTCGACATGGCGGCGCCCGTCGATCAGCGCCCATGCCCGAGCGGCGTTGAGCAATGCCAGCCCTGCACGTGGTGACAGGCCGCTGGCCAGGTGGGCAGAGCGCCGCGTATGGGAAAGCAGGGCCTGCACATAGTCGATCAACGCGGGCGAGGCGAACACGGCACGCACCTCGGCCTGCAGGCGGACGAGTTCGGCGACGTCCATGCACGCGGGCAGGTCGTCGATCATGGTGCGCCGCTCGGCGCCGGACAGCAGTGCACGCTCGGCCTCGGCGTCCGGATAGCCCAGCCGGATGCGCATCATGAAGCGGTCGAGTTGCGATTCGGGCAGGTCGAAGGTGCCGATCTGGTGCGACGGGTTCTGGGTGGCGATCACGAAGAACGGCTCGGGCAGGGGGCGGGTCGCGCCCTCGATCGTCACCTGGTGTTCTTCCATCGCCTCGAGCAGTGCGCTCTGCGTCTTCGGCGTCGCCCGGTTGATCTCGTCGGCGAGGATCAGCTGGGCGAAGATCGGACCCGGATGGAAGGTGAAGGTCCTGGCCGCCATGTCGAACACGGATACACCGAGGATGTCGTTCGGAAGCAGGTCGCTGGTGAACTGCACACGGTGGAAATCGAGGCCGAGTGACTTCGCGATCGCATGTGCGAGCGTTGTCTTGCCGACGCCGGGGAGATCCTCGATCAGCAGGTGTCCGCGCGCCAGCAGGCACGCGATCGCCAGGCGGACCTGGGGCCGCTTGCCGAGGATGACGGTACCCACCTGGTCGATGACCCGGTGGACGGCAGGGAGGAAGGAGGCATCGTTCATGGCAATGGCTATTACGGCAAAAAGCACACCATCTTGACCTGCGCGCGGAGGGATCCGACGCACGGCTATGTTCGCATGGACGCGCGGGCCCGGCGCTGGCGGTAAACTGTCTGCTCGCCAAAATGCCGGAGTCCTGCACGATGACCACCGCCTGGCTTTCCCATGCCAGCTGCCTGCTGCACGACATGGGTGACCACCACCCCGAAAGTCCGGACCGTCTGGTCGCGATAGAGGACCGGGTCGCGCGCGATCCGGCGCTGGTGGCAGCGCTGCGCCGGGAAGATGCCCCCGAGGCGACACGCGAACAGATCGAGCGGGCGCATGATCCGCGTCTCGTGGATGCGATCGAACGTGCTTCACCGGCGAGCGGACTGCGCCAGATCGACCCCGACACGGCGATGAATCCACATACCCTGCAGGCGATCCGCCATGCCGCTGGCGCCGCGGTGCGCGCAACCGACCTGGTGGCCAGCGGCGAGGTGGACAACGCCTTCTGCGCGGTGCGCCCGCCCGGCCACCATGCGGAACATGCGCGGGCGATGGGCTTCTGCCTGTTCAACAATGTCGCCATCGGCGCATTGCATGCACTCGAGGCGCACGGGTTCGAACGGGTTGCCGTGATCGACTTCGACGTGCATCACGGCAACGGAACCGAAGACATCTTCCGCGATGACCCGCGGGTGATGATGGTCTCCACCTTCCAGCATCCGTTGTATCCGTACAGCGGGATCGACGGCCGCTCCGAGCGCATGGTGAACGTGCCGTTGCCGGCGCAGTCCGACGGCCGGGCGTTTCGCGCTGCGGTCGAACAGGAGTGGATCCCGGCGCTGGCGCGGTTCCGGCCCGACATGCTCTACCTCTCGGCAGGGTTCGATGCCCACCGTGACGACCAGCTCGCGTCCCTGGCGCTGGTCGAGGCCGACTACGACTGGGTCACCATGCGCCTGATGCAGGCCGCCGACGCGCTCTGTGCCGGGCGCATCGTGTCGGTGCTGGAGGGGGGCTACAGCCTGCCTGCACTGTCGCGCAGCGTCGTCGCGCATGTGCGCAGGCTGGCTGGCCTGCCGCTGCCGGCCTGACAGCGCCGGCGCAGGCAGCGCCTGCGGCGCAGGCCACCGGCTGGTCCCTTAGGCCCATTGAATCAGCAGCTTGCAGTTTCCGTGACATCGGGTCCGGGTTCAAGATGCGGGCGGCCATGCCGTTAATGCGGCATGGCGGATTCGATCACCGACAAGGCGGGTACCCTCGACGCAGCGTCTCGTGCGGGCGTCCTGGCGGGCATGGGCTCGACCCTCGCCGCCAGGGGACGCCTGCGCGGGCGGTTGCTGCTGCCCAGCATTGCATTGTTCGCGGCGCTGGCCTGCATCACGCTGGCGAGCGCCTACAGGATGGAACTCGCGCGCAGCGAGGCGGCGCTCGAGCAGCGCGCGGGCACCGCAGTGGCGCTGGCCAGCGCGCAGGTCGAGGCACACATCGCGACCATGGACGCGCTGGCGCTCGGATTGATGCGCTCGGAAGAACTCGGCCGCGCGCTGGCCGTCCAGGATCGCGCTGCGCTGCTCGACCATGCCGGGCCGGCGTTCCGGCAGATGCGGGCTGAACACGGCATCGAGCGCATGTTCTTTCTCACGCCGGAGCGGCAGGTTGTCGCGCGGGCGCATGATCCGCAGCGCAGCGCAGACGCGTCCCTGCTGCGTGCGGTGGCCGACGCCTCGACCGGTGGCGCAGCCGCGGTCGGCATCGAGAAACTGTCCGCGGGCGACACCATGCTGGTCGTGGTGCATCCCTGGGTGGCTCAGGGCCGTGTGATCGGCATGATCGCACTTGCCGTGCCCCTGTCGCGCATCGCCGAGCGGTTGCAGGCCAGCGCTGGCCTGCAGGTCGCCGCGATCGAGGCGACGATCGGCGCCGACGGGCGAGCAGGCCGGGCGCTGATGCATGCGAGTGGCAGTGACATCGCAGTGATCATCGACCCGATGCTGGCAGCCGGCGCCGCCGATCCGCAGGCCGCAGGCAGGGCTGAAGGCGGATTGCCCTTCCGGTTCCGGGCGTGCGAGCAGGGCGCCTGCCAGCAGGCGGTATCGCTGCCGCTGCAGGACCTGCGGCCGGATGCCAGAGGGCTTCTGGTCTTGGTGCAGGATGTCACCGACCTCCACCAGTCTTCTCGCGCCGCACTGGGCACGCTGGCACTGGTGGCGGGCACGCTGGCTGCCCTGGGGCTGATCACGCTGCTGCTGGTGGCTGCCCGCGTCGGTCGCTATCGCCTCGAGCGCGAGCAGGCGGCGCAGGTCAACAACCGCCTCGAGGCGGAAATCATCGAGCGCGTGCGCATCGAGCGTGAATTGAAGGCGGTGCAGGAGCGGTTGGACCAGCGGGTCGCCGAGCGCACCGCCGAACTCAGGCGCATCAACGATGCCCTTGCCGACGAGATTGCCGAGCGCAAGGCCACGCAACTGCAGATCCGCGATGCCGAGCAGCGGCTGGACCTCGCGCTGCAGGCGTCGGAGGTCGCACTGTTCGACCTCGACCTGACATCCGGCTCGCTCTACCTGACCGAGCAGTGGTCGGTGATGGTCGGGGATCCCGCGCAGGCGGTGACCCGCACGACTGACGAGTTCCTGGAGATGGTCCATCCGGGCGACCTTGCCGGTGTCGAGCGTGCACTCGACCAGGTGGCGACCGGCATCACCGACCATTACTCGATGCAGCACCGCGTACAGACCCGTTCGGGCGGGTGGTGCCATGTACATGCCACCGGCAAGGTGGTCGCCAGCGATGACTTCGGGCGTCCCCTGCGGCTCGCCGGCACGCTGGCCGACGTGACGCGGAACTGGAAGATGGTGGAGGCGGTCACCAAGAGCGAGGAGCGATTCCGCAGCCTCACCGAGCTGTCGTCGGACTGGTACTGGGAGCAGGATCGTTTCCTTCGCTTCACCGAAGTTTCCGGCCAGGCGTTCGAACAGGCGGGCATCGCGCCGGAGGAGTGCGTGTTCCGGCACTGGCGCGAGGTGAAGGTGTTCGACATGCCGGACGCTTTCTGGACGGCGCTCGAGGCGCGACTGATCGCGCACGAGGGCTTCCGCGACATCGAGCTTCGCCTGCGCCACGCTGATGGCGAACTGCACTACGTGACGGTGAGCGGTCGGCCGATCATCGACGAGAACGGCCGCTTCATGGGCTATCGCGGGACCGGCCGCAACGTGACCGAGCGCAAGTGGGAAGAGGCGCGGCGGGCGATGGAACACGAGGTGACCGCCACCCTTGCCGAGAGCGGCCCGATACAGGCGACCATCGCGCGCATCATCGAGACGATCTGCACCCGGCTGCGCTGGGACTATGGCGGCCTGCTGCTGCACGATGCCTCGGGTACGCTCTACATGTCCGAGGCCTGGGGCGACGGGACGCCTGCCCTGGACCGGTTCGTCGAAGCAAGCCGTGCGGCGCGCAGCAGTCCGGACAAGCCCGGTGGCATCGCGCGCCGCGTCTGGCGCGAGAACGCGAGCGTATGGATCGAGGACATCACCGCCCCGGGACTGGAGATGCGTCGCGGAACGGCCGCGCACGCGGCGGGCCTCGTGTCGGCGCTGGCATTTCCCATCTGGTCGCGCGAGACGACGATCGGCGTGCTCGAGTTCTTCAGCCGGGTTCGCCGGGTACCGGACCAGGCGCTGCTCGACTCGGTGCGGGCGATCGGGCTGCAGCTCGGCCAGTTCATCGACCGCAAGCAGGCCGAGACCAAGCTGCGCCTCGCCGGCAAGACGGTGGAGAGCGCCGCGGAGAGCATCGTGGTCACCGACGATCAGGGCTGCATCGTCGACGTCAACCCCGCTTTCTCGCTGGTGAGCGGCTACGAGCGCAGCGAAGTGCTCGGGCGCGGGCTGGACATGCTGCGCTCGGACCGACAGTCGCTCGCCGACTACGAGGCGATGTGGGCGGTCGTGCGTTCGGAAGGCAAGTGGCAGGGCGAGCTCTGGGGCCGCCGGAGCAATGGCGAGGTCTATCCGGAATGGGTGTCGATCTGCGCGGTGCGCAGCGACGCCGGCGAGGTCACCCATTTCGTCACCGTGGCCACCGACATCAGCCAGCGCAAGGTGAGCGAGGACCGGCTGCAGTACCTCGCCAACTACGACACGCTGACCGAGCTTCCGAACCGCGCGGCGTTCAACCAGCATCTCGAGCAGGCGATACAGAAGGCCGGACGCACCGCGCGCCGGCTCGCGGTCATCTTCGTCGACCTCGACCGGTTCAAGATGATCAACGACTCGCTCGGCCACGAGGCAGGCGACCGCGTGCTGTGCGAGGCGGCTTCGCGGCTGCGCGACTGCCTGCGCGTGACCGATACCGTGTGCCGCCTCGGGGGCGACGAGTTCGTCATCGTCGTCGAGGACCTGGCCGAAGTCACCGCCGTTGCCGGCATCGCCGCCAAGGTGCTGCAATCGATCGCGCGTCCGTTCATCGCCGAGGGCCAGGAGTTCCACATCACCGCGAGCATCGGCATCGCGGGATACCCCGACGATGGCGCGGACCGGCAGCAGCTGGTGCGCAACGCCGACGTCGCGATGTATCGCGCGAAGGAACTGGGCAAGAACAAGTTCCAGTTCTACTCGGCGCAGCTCAATGCACATTCGTTCGAACGCCTGATGCTCGAGGCTTCGCTGCGTCGCGCCCTCGAGCGTGGCGAGCTGGAACTCTGGTACCAGCCGCGGATAGAGCTTGCCACCCAGCGAATCGCGGGCGCCGAGGCGCTGCTGCGCTGGCGCCATCCCCAGATGGGGCTGGTACCCCCGGCGCAGTTCATCCCGCTGGCGGAAGAGACCGGGCTGATCGTGCCGATCGGGGAGTGGGTACTGGAGCAGGCCTGCCAGGAGGCGCGTACCTGGCAGGTACCGGGACTGCCTTCGATCGCGGTCGCGGTGAACCTGTCCGCCAGGCAATTCACCTATGGCACGCTGGTGGACGCGATCGCGCGTGCGATCGAACACCACTCCATGGCACCCGGCCAGCTGGAGCTCGAGATCACCGAAAGCATGGTGATGGACAATCCGGAGCAGGCGGTTCACCTGCTGTCGGCGCTCAAGGGCATGGGCTGCCACCTGTCGATCGATGATTTCGGCACCGGCTATTCGTCGCTGGCACAGCTGAAGCGGTTCCCGGTCGACAGCCTGAAGATCGACCGGTCATTCATCCAGGATCTGCCTGGGGATGCCGACGATGCAGCCATCACCCGGGCAGTGATCGCGATGGCGCACAGCCTGAAGCTGCGCGTCGTCGCCGAGGGGGTCGAGACGCGCGAGCAGCTGCAGTTCCTGCGCGAGCATGGCTGCGATGACGTGCAGGGCTTCTACTTCGGACGCCCGATGCCGGCGGCGGCGTTCGCGCTTGCGCTGGCCAAGGATCGGCTGC
Source organism: Burkholderiales bacterium (assembly GCA_044340265.1). Lineage (GTDB taxonomy): Bacteria > Pseudomonadota > Gammaproteobacteria > Burkholderiales > CAIKXV01 > CAIKXV01. The sequence goes on from JBIITW010000045.1 coordinate 22,630, forward strand.
AGCACAGCGCCGCAGCCTGACGCTGCCCCGCTTCAGCCCGGGTCGAACAGCAGGGCCGCGAGCACTCGGCGTCCTTCGCCCATCAGGATGTTGTAGGTGCGGCAGGCAGCCGGTGTATCCATCACTTCGATGCCGACGCGCGCAACCGACAGGCAGCGGGTGAGCCTGGGCGCGGGGAAACGCAGCCGCTGTCCGGTGCCCAGCAGCACGAGTTCGGGCCGATGGGCGAGCAGGGCGTCGAAGTGGGCCTCGTCGAGCAGGTCGAAGCGTCCGACGGGCCAGTCGAGCGGGCCGACATCCGGTCCGACCAGGAATGGCCGGTCATGGCGCGTGCCGTTGACGAGTACGTGATCCGGACCGTGGCCGGTGATCGCGTTCAGCCCATCGGTATCGGCAAGCTGGAACTTCATTGAATGCTACCGCCGGTGCCGAGGGTGGACAGCACCGCGAACAGCTTCGATTTCTCCTCGAAACCGATGCCTGGTGCATCGGGCAGTCGGACATGGCCGCCTTCCACCGGGATGCCGTCGGCGAAGCCGCCGAACGGCTGGAACACGCCAGGATAGGATTCGTTACCGCCGAGTCCGAGGCCTGCCGCGATGTTGAGCGACATCTGGTGCCCGCCATGCGGTATGCAGCGGCGCGCCGACCAGCCGGCGGCGTCGAGCATGGCTAGCGTGCGCAGGTACTCGACCAGTCCGTAGGACAGTGCGCAGTCGAACTGCAGCCAGTCACGATCCGGCCGCATGCCACCGTAGCGCACCAGGTTGCGCGCATCCTGCATCGAGAAGAGATTTTCGCCGGTGGCCATCGGGTGCGGGTAATGCTCAGCCAGCGCCGCCTGCAACGCGTAGTCGAGCGGGTCACCCGCCTCTTCGAACCAGAACAGTCCGTACGGCGCGAGCGCCCTGGCATAGGCGACCGCCGTCGCAAGGTCGAAACGTCCGTTGGCATCCACCGCGAGGCGATCGCCGCTGCCGACGACCGCGAGCACCGCGTCGATCCGCCGCAGGTCTTCGTCGAGGTCGTCGCCGATCTTCATCTTGACCACCGAGTAGCCGAGGTCGAGGTAGCCGCGCATCTCGTCCTGCAGTGCCGCGAGGTCCTTGCCGGGGTGGTAGTACCCGCCGGCCGCGTAGACGAACACGCGCGGATCGGCCACGCCGTCGCGGTAGCGGTCTGCGAGCAGGCGCCACAGCGGCTTGCGCTCGATCTTGGCCACGGCGTCCCAGAGGGCCATGTCCAGCACCCCCATCGCGACCGAGCGCTCGCCGTGGCCCCCCGGCTTCTCGTTTGCGAACATGCAGGCCCAGGCCTTGTGCGGGTCAAGGTTGTCCCCGGACGCGTCGAGCAGCGATGCCGGCTCGGCCTCGAGCAGGCGCGGGATGAAGCGCTCGCGCAGCAGGCCTTCCTGCGCATACCGGCCATTCGAGTTGAATCCGTATCCGACCACCGGCCGGCCGTCGCGAACCACGTCGGTGACCACGGCGACGATGCTAGCGTTCATCTTCGTGAAGTCGATGTACGCGTTGCGGATGGCCGATGCGATCGGCGCCGTGGCCTGGTGGATCGCGACGATCTTCGGCAAGGTAGTCTCCGGCCGGGTTATTCGACGCGCGCGCCGGACAGCTTGATCAGCCGCGCATAACGTTCGATCTCGCGCGGGATCAGCGCGCTGAACTCGTCCACGCTCATCGCCATCGGCTCCAGCCCCTGCTGCAGGAACTGATCGCGCACGTCCGGCGTCGCGAGCGTCCTTGCGAGCGCCCGGCTGACCTGGTCGACGATCGGCCGCGCCAGGCGGGCCGGCCCCCACATGCCCATCCACGGGCTCATCTCGTAGCCGGGCAGGCCCGACTCGGCCACCGTCGGGATGTCGGGCAGCATCGGCAGGCGGCGCGCGGAGGTGGTCGCCACCGCGCGCAGCTTGCCGGCCTTCACCTGTCCCATCACCGACGGCACGGTCGCCAGCATCAGTGGAACCTCGCCGCCCAGCAGGCCTGCCAGCGCAGGACCGCCACCCTTGTACGGGATGTGCTCCAGTTCGACCTTCGCCATCGAGGAGAACAAGGTCATCGACAGGTGTGGCGCACTGCCGTTGCCCGCCGAACCGTAGAGCACCTGCTTCGGCTTGGCCCGTGCCAGTGCGATCAGGTCCTTCACCGACTTGACGGGGAAGGACGGATGCACGACCAGCAGGGTCGGCTGCGTCGAGACCATGCCGATCGGCGTGAAGTCCTTCACCGTGTCATAGGAAAGCTTCGGATACAGCGCTGCATTCGAGAGATGGGTGACCGAATGGAGCATCAAGGTGTATCCGTCCGGCTCGGCACGGGCGACCACGTCCGCACCGACGGTGCCTGCGGCACCCCCGCGATTCTCGATGGTGACCGGCTGGCCGAGGGCTTCGGCCAGCCGCGGCGCGACGATGCGGCCCGCCACGTCGTTCGAGCCTCCGGGCGGCCAGGGGATGAGCATCCGTATCGGCTTGACCGGCCAGGCCTGCTGGGCGTGCGCAGCGGAAGGGGCGAGCGAGGCGGTTGCACCGGTCGCCAGGGCCGCGGCCCCGAATGCGAGTGCGCGGACGGTGCCGCCAGGCGAGCGCAGATGCTTGTTCATTCAGGTTGCTCCGTTGGATTCAGGAAGGCGTGGGGCAGGCGCCGCTGCCGCCGCGGCC
>JBIITW010000235.1:0-7101 GCA_044340265.1 Burkholderiales bacterium
TCGACGACCGCCTGGCGTACGCGGCGCAGGCTGGGCGCGAGACCGAGCTGTTCGCGCAGGCTGGTCACCCGCTCGGCCATGTGGAACGCGATCTGGAATGCCATCGAGGGCGCGCCATCGTGCAGGGGCCCGGGCATCGACCCGGGCAACTGCCCCGGCAGCGCCGCACGGCCCAGCGCGCTGCGCAGGATGCGCTCGGCACGGCCCGGATCGAAGTCGACGAACAACGCACCGTGGCACCAGGCGAAGCCGCCGTCGATCGACACCCGCACCTCGCCGATGCGCCGGCCGTCGACGGCCAGCTCGCAACTGCCGCGCGGCGTGGCCTCGACCCCGAGCGCCGCCAGTGCATCGCAGACCGTGCGCGCGACCCGATTGAAGATCCCGGTTGCGTCACGCCGGTGGAAGTCGGCGCGCGGCGCCATCAATTCCCAGCAGAGTTGCCGCGGATCGACGAAACGCGCCGGGCAGGCGTCGGCCGCCCGCTCGATCGGGACCGACTCGCGCCGGCACTGTTCGACGTCCAGTTCCTGGGCGACGCTCTGCGCACAGCCGATGACCGCTGCAGGCTCCGAGGTAAAGAAATGCAGCGTGTTGGGGGCATGCCCGTCGACCCGGCTCTCGCGCATCGCCCGTACCAGCGCCAGGTTCTCCACCGCCGGCCGCAGCCCGGTGTCGACCAGTCGCCAGGGGCGGCGACGTTCCGGCGGCCCCACTGTAAGGCTCACCGTTCGCGCCTCGGGGTTGCCTGTCCTGCCCGACCCGCCGGCACCCTCACCCGCGCTCGAGGTGCCAGGACGCTCACTTCTTGCGGAGGTAGAAGACGAATTCGCCGGCCGCCTCGGAGGCCCCCAGCAATGGATTCCCGGTCTGCCGGGAAAACGCCTGGAAGTCCTTGGTCGCGCCCGGATCGGTCGATACCACCTTGAGCACCTGTCCCGAAATGAGTTCGTTCAGGGCCTTTTTCGTGCGCAGGATCGGTAGCGGACAGTTGAGGCCGCGCGTGTCCAGCTCGCGGTCGGATTCGATCACGTCAGTCATGTTTCCCTCCCCGCCCCCGCCTGTAATTCGCCGATTCTAAACAACCTGCCGCAGCGCGCAAGCCGGCCGCCCGACAGCCCGGCAGGTCGACAGGCACCGGCCACGGAAGACGCGGGCCGGGGCGCGAAATCCCGCTCACCCCTTGCCCTTGCGCGGGAGCTGCTGCAGCCGCAGTTCGCGCAGGCGCGACTCGGCTGCCGACAGCTCGAAGAAGTCGCCATCGCCGACCTTCAGCGCGTTCTGCAGCTGTTCGATCGCCAGCGCACGGTTGCCGAGCAGCACGTTCGCCTCCGCCTGCGCCCTGCCCTGCGCCAGCACGCGACCCAGTTCGGAATAGGCGCGGGCCTGGAGGAAGTAAAGCCGGTGGTCGGTCGGGAAGAACTGCAGGCTGTCGGACGCCACCTTCAGCGCCTCCGCCGGCCGCCCGAGCCGGATCAGCACGTCGGCCTGGTCATAGACCAGCGCGCGGTAGCGCGGATGTTCCAGCAGCGCCGCCTGGTAGAACGACGCCGCCCCCTTCAGGTTGCCCGAAGCGACCAGCAGGTCACCCTCCAGCGCATCGATCATCGGCAGCCGCGGGGCGATCGCGCGCAGCGCCCGCAGTTCCTTCTGCGCACGCGACAGCTCGCGATTGCGCATCAATGCGTGGACCAGCCCGAAGCGCTGCGCCGCCTCGTTCATGAACGCGCCCTGCCGGAGGCCGGTCTCGAACGCCTGCACCGCGTCGCGCGGCGCACCCTGCATCGCGATCAGCCGGGTGCGCACGAACTGGAACTCGGGATCGTCGGGGACCTGCCGGTAGGGCAGCGAATCGATCCGGTTCAGCGCATCGGCGATCCGCTCGGTGGTCATCGGGTGGGTGCGCAGGTAGGCCGGCGCCGAGGTCTCGAAGCTGCGCGTCGCCCGCTGCAGGCGTTCGAAGAACGAGGACATCCCGCGCACGTCGAAGCCCGACCGTTCCAGGATCGACAGGCCGACCCGGTCGGCATCGCGCTCCATGTCGCGGGTGAAGTTGAGCTGGCTCTGCACCACCGCAGCCTGGGCACCGATGATCGCGCCCTGCGCGACCTGCGGGTTGGAGCGCGCAGCCAGCAGCGCCAGCGCCATCGCCACGATCGAACCGATCTGCGCCTGCTGCTGGTTGGCGACCAGCCGCGCGATATGGCCCTGGGTGACATGCGCGATCTCGTGCGCGATCACCGCCGCGAGCTCCGATTCGGACTGCGCCGCGGCCATCAGTCCAGTGTGCACGCCGATGAAGCCGCCGGGCAGCGCGAAGGCATTGATCGTCGGCTCGTTCATCACGAAGAACTCGAACGCGATGCGTGCATCCGGACTGTTCGACGCCAGCCGGTAGCCGAGGTTGGCGAGGTAGGTGTTCAGTTCCGCATCGTCGAAATAGCTGCGGTCATTGCGCACTTCGCGCATCACCTCGACGCCGAGCTGCCGCTCCTGCACGGAAGAGAGCACGCCGCGCGACACGTCGCCCAGGTCGGGTAGCGCACTGGCGCCCGCCAGCGGCATGGAGATCGCCGCCGCCACGGCGCACGCGCGCAGGACCCGCCAGGCGCGGGGCGCGGGCGGGCTGGCCAGGGACTCGGGCGGGCAGGAGCGGACAGGCATGGTGTTATAGTAAATTCAATGCGTGGCCGGGGGTTATCTGCCCGTTAGTCTCGATCCGTCGGTCGCCCGGTCCTCGTGCGCTGCCGCTGCGCCCGACCATGAGCCCAGACCCCAGACCCCAGACTCCTGACCCATCGGTGCCTGCCTTGACCTCCCCCTCCGACGCACCCGGTTCCACCGCCTCCGACCTCACGCATTTCGATGCCGAGGGGCGCGCGGTGATGGTCGATGTCGGCGCCAAGGCCGAGACCGCGCGCCGCGCTTGCGCCACCGGCCGCATCTCGATGCAGCCGGCCACGCTGGAACGCATCCGCGCCGGCTCGATGGCCAAGGGCGACGTGATCGGCATCGCGCGCCTGGCCGCGATCATGGCGGCGAAGCGCACCTCCGACCTGATCCCGCTGTGCCACCCGCTGCCGCTGACCCGGGTCGAGGCCGAGTTCGACCTCGACGACACCGACCACTCCGTCGGCTGCACCGTGGTCGCGGAGACGGTCGGGCGTACCGGCGTCGAGATGGAGGCGCTGACTGCCGTCAGCGTCGGGCTGCTCACCATCTACGACATGTGCAAGGCGATCGACCGCGGCATGGCGATGTCGGGCATCGCGCTGCTCGAGAAGTCCGGCGGCCGCAGTGGCCACTGGCAGCGCCCGGCGGAACAGGCACCCGTGCAGCGCAAGCCAGGGGTGCGGCCCGGGGTGCAGCAATGAGGCGCCGCGGGCTCCTGCAGGCCGGCGCCGCCTCGTTCGCGCTGGCCGCGTCCGGCCGGGCGACTTCGGCCTTCGCGCAGCAGCCGGCACTGGCGGTCGGCGACTGGAACAAGGCCGGCTTCGAGGCGAAGACCGCGGCCGACGCGATCCGCCAGCTGGGCGCCGGCCCGCCCGCCTCGAGCAAGGACATCCTGATCGAGATCCAGGACGTGATCGAGAACGGCGCGCGCACCCGCATCGAGGTCACCAGCCGCATCCCCGACACGCGCGCGCTGTCGATCGTCACCGACCGCAACCCGCATCCGCTGGCGGCGACCTTCACCTTCGGCGAGGGTACCGAGCCGTACGTGTCCACGCTGATCAAGGTCGCCGAGTCGGGCACCATCCGGGTGATCGTCAATGCCGGGGGTCGCCTGTACGCCACCAGCCGTGACGTGAAGACCACCATCGGCGGCTGCGGCTGAACGCCGCGAAACGAGGGAACGAGATCCGATGGCCGAATCCACCACGCGCATCACCGCCCGCATGCGGCAGGACCATGCCGACATCCGCGCGCTGGTCCTGCATCCGATGGAAACCGGCAACCGGCGGGATGCCAAGGGCCAGCTGGTGCCGCTGCACTTCATCCAGCGCGTCCAGATCACCCACAACGGACGCATCGTGCTCGATGCCCAGTGGAGCCAGGCAGTCGCCCGAGACCCGTTCGTCGGCATCCGGGTGCGCGGTGCGAAGCCGGGCGACAAGGTGGCGCTGGCGTGGGTGGACAATCGGGGGGCGCGGGAAGGCGTGGAGACGTTGGTGGCGGGCTGATGGTTCTGACATGGCTGCCGCGATGCTGGGCCATTACTCGGGTGCGGAGTCGATCCATCCTGCAGACCAGAATCGAGGCAGGAGCACGGCGGCCCGGCTCTCCTGTTCGAGGATTCGCTCGTCGAGGTGTACAGCTTGCGTCCACGTGATGACCGCCAGCATGATGGCGACGCAAGACAAGCCAAGTCCGAGGATCAGCCGGCCGCCGTACGGGATCGGACGCCCAGCATGCTCGAGACCGGCCCTGCCCCAGGCGAACCCGATCAACGTAGCCAACAGCGTTTCGGTGTACGGAACGACGAACACACCATCGACCAGGCCTTGCGTCAGAGCGGCCGCTATGGCGATGAGCAGGATTGCATCCATCTGGACCTCGGACCCGGTCCTTGATTCGCGCAGCAACCTTCGAAGCTCGACGGTACGCCCAGCGACAGCCAGTGCGATTCCCACCATCGCGACGAACGCCGCCGGTGCCCCCCATTCAGCCGCGATCTGCAGCGGAATGCTGTGCGGATGGGCGCCAACAGGATTAGCCTCGCGCGCAAAATGCATGGGCCCGATGCCAAGCAGCGGATGCTCCGCCAGACGCTGGATGGAAAGGGTCCAGAGCGCTTCGCGGCTGGATAGCGTGAATGCCCCCCGCTCAAATGACGTCCCGTCGATGGTGGAGCCCAACCAGTGTGGAACGACGAAAAAGAGCAGCCAGTACGACAGGCCGCCCGCCAGCGCAAGGCATAGGCTGAGCAGTGCATATCTGCGCCCCCATGCACCGAAGAGGATTGCCGAAGCGGCGCCGGTGGCGAGCAAGGCATAGAGCGTCCCGCGACTGCCGGACAACCATGCGAGCGTCCACCAGGCCGCGAGCAGCACGCATGCGCACAGGCGCATCCGACCTGAAATGCCTGGAAGGATCAGCGGCAGCATCAGCAGGGGCAGGGTCATCGTCTGCAACTGGCCGAAGAACCTGGGGTTGTCGAATCCGTCCAGGAAGGCGGTATGCGACAACGGCAGGCTCAGCGTGACGATGGCCACGTATGGGCCCAGCCGCGCGCCCAGGAACCACGCGACAGCCACTGCAATGCTCGCCATCAACATCAGGCACGCAGCGCGGGGATACGCTCTGGTACCGGTGCTGACGACCCACGCCAGAAACACCAGGAGCACGAACCTCGACCACTCCAGCAACGCGTCGGGAACGCTTGCGGCGCGCGCAGCGGACACGGCGCCCATTGCGAAGAACACGGCGAGCGCGCAGCGGACCCACGGCGAAGGCATCACGAATCGCATGCTGCAGGCCGGTACGACGAGACAGGCCACGCACGTCAGCGCCATCAGGGACAACGCAGCGACCTGTCCGATGCGCTGCTGGTCATACCAGTAGAGGTGTGGCGCGACGTTCACATTGAAAGACAGGACCAGGAAGCACGCCAGCGGAAAAACGGATGTGCCGACCGCAACAAGCCCTGGCAAGCCAAGCACTCCGGGCGGCCTGACGTTCATCAAAACCTTGCTCCCGATCATCGGTCGCCATCAGACAGGCGACGATCATTATCCGCCCGGCGATGCGCCGGCAAAAAGAAAAAAGGCCCTCCATCTCGGAGGGCCTTCCTGTCAGGCTTGTGCTACCGCTAGATCAGGTACCGAGGCCGGTCTTGGCCTTCGTGCATGTCGGATCAGCCGCGCGGGTCGCGAGCCAGGTGACGGCAGTGCCACCGACGGTCGGCGTCCACGTGATGACACAGGCAGACGGGACGCCACCGTTACCGGTCACCGTGATGGCGGCAGTAGTTGCGATGACCGCGATAACACCGCTAGTGGGGTTAGTGATGCTCGACGCGCCGTTGACAAACAGACCAATTTTTTCCGGGGTGTCGCAGTCGGCCAACACTCCACCGCGGTTCTGCAGGCACTCGGCGATGGCCGTCTTCACCGGCGCAATGGCGGTGTTGTTCTCGGCCCAGCGCGCGCGCTGGACGTAATCCTGATACTGCGGGATCGCGATGGCGGCCAGAATACCGATGATCGCAACCACGATCATCAGTTCGATCAGGGTAAAGCCCTTCTGCATCTGTTTCATGACATCTCCTGGGGTGGTGTGGGGAATGACGGAAGCGGGGGGAGCGCTTCACGCTGCCAACAGGTGCAAGCCCTGTGCCAGCGCCCAGCATTTCCACCAAACCACTGATCCATAATGCTTTTCTAAACGACCAGCCAACGACCGGCGCCGGCCTGGCGTGAACCGGACGTCAACAAGTGACGAAAATTGGCAGTGTGTCGACCAGGTCCGCCGCGACCGTGAAGCGGTTCACGGCCCGATGGGACGCTCAGCCACTGAAGCCCGGGATCGATGCCGGATCGACGTCATCGATCTGCTCGGGATCCAGGAACTGTTCTGCGTAGCGCAGGTAGACCTTCTCGCGCACGAACACGTCGAACAGGTCGGGGTCGACATGGCCGGTGATCTTCATCTTGCCGAGGATGGTCAGCGCCTCGGTCAGCGTCTTGCCGGCCTTGTAGGGGCGGTCCCTGGCAGTCAGCGCCTCGAACACGTCGGCGATCGCCATCATGCGTGCCTGTACCGACATCTGGTCGCGGGTCAGTCCGCGCGGGTAGCCCTTGCCGTCCATCCGCTCGTGGTGGCCACCGGCGAACTCGGGCACGTTGTGCAGGTGCTTCGGCCAGGGCAGCGCCTCGAGCATCTGGATCGTCACCTCGATATGGTGGTTGATGACCTTGCGCTCTTCCGCGGTCAGCGTGCCGCGCGAAATGGTCAGGTTGGCGATCTCGTCCGCGGTCAGGAACGGCGTCTCGAAACCGGCCTCGTCGACCCGCGGCCAGCGCTCGGCGATGTCGCGCACCCGCTGCTGGTCTTCACGGCTCATCGTCTCGCCCCCGATGTTGGCCTTGCGCAGGAAAT
>JBIITW010000236.1:0-7080 GCA_044340265.1 Burkholderiales bacterium
CGGGGTGGACCAGTTCGACGCCTGCCTCGGACCGGCGCAGGTCGGTGACCGCGGCTTCGGTTTCGTATTCGACATCGACGCCGTCGAGCGCGTCTTCAGCGAGGTAGCGGCCGTCGGCGACGATCAGTGCGACCGGCTCGCCGACGTGGCGCACGCGATCCTTCGCCAGCGGGTATTGCAGGTAGCGCTCGAAGCCCTCGAGCGGCGCGAGCCGGATCGGGATCGGCTGCGCGATCGAAGCGATGTCCGCCCATGTGTAGACCGCGACCACGCCCGGCATGCCCCGTGCGCGGGAGGCATCGATGCGCACGATGCGTGCGTTGGCGTGCGGGCTGCGCAGTACCACGGCATGCAGCTGTCCCGGGCGCTTCAGGTCATCGACGAAGACGCCCTGTCCGGTCAGGAAACGCGCGTCTTCGGTGCGCGGGATCGGGCGCCCCACCTGGGGACCCTGGCGCGCACCAGGCGCGCCGCCTGCCTGGTGCGGGTCGGGTGTCGGCGCGCTCAACCGGCGATGCCGGCACGCAGCCGGCGCCCAGCGTCGAGGATGGCCTCCACGATCGGCACATAGCCGGTGCACCGGCACAGGTTCCCGGAGATCGCGTGGCGCACTTCGTCCGGCGTCGGATCCGGTGTTTCTTCGAGCAGGGCAGACGCGGTGGTCAGCAGCCCGGGCGTACAGAAGCCGCATTGCAGTGCATGGTGTTCATGGAACGCCGTCTGCAGCACCGAGAGGGTCGCCTCGCCGCGGATGACTGCGGCGCCGTTGACCGGGCAACGTTCGGCCAGTCCTTCGACCGTGACCACCGATGCGCCGTCCGCCTGTACGGCGTACATCAGGCAGCCCCGCACGGATCGACCATCGACCAGCACGGTGCATGCGCCGCACACGCCATGCTCGCAGCCCAGGTGGGTGCCGGTGAGGTCGAGCGACTCGCGCAGGAAATCGGCGAGTGTCATCCGCGGTTCTACGGTTCGTTCGACGGCATCGCCATTCACCGTCAGGCGCAGCGTATGGGTCATCGGAGATCTCCCGCGGGCGCAAGCGTCTTCTCGAGCGTGCGTCGCACCAGCACCCGCGCCAGTTCCCGACGGTATTCCGCGCTCGCCTGGTGGTCCGATCGTGGGTCCAGCCCCTCGCTGGCCAGCTCTGCTACCTGTGTCGCCAGGGCTGCGTCGGCCCGCTCGCCGACCAGTGCCGCTTCGACGGCATGTGCGCGCACCGGCAGGTCCGCGGCTCCGAACAGCACGACGCACGCCGCTGTGATCCGCCCGCCGGGATCGACATCGACGTTCAATGCCACGCCGAGCATCGCGTAGTCGCCATGCCTTCGGGCAATCTCGGTGAAGCCGTGGCGCCGCCCGGGCGGGCAGGCGGGAAAACGCACCTCGACCAGGATCTCGTCGGCCGCCAGCGCGGTGGTGAACAGACCCTGGAAAAAGGATCCGGCCGGGATTTCCCGCATGCCGGACGGACCCTGCAGCACCAGCGTCGCGTTGCAGGCGAGCGCGACCGCGGGCAGTTCCGCGGAAGGATCCGCGTGGGCCAGGCTGCCACCGATCGTGCCGCGATTGCGGATCTGCACATGGGCGATCCACGGCATGGCCGCGTGGAGCAGCGGTTGCGCACGGGCAATTTCGGGCGACAGTTCGAGCGTGCGGCTGCGAACCATCGCGCCGGCGGATGTCGTGCCGTCGGCCGCGATCGACAGTGCGGACAACCCCGAGACGCGATTGAGGTCGATCAACACTGCGGGGCTTGCCAGGCGCAATGCAAGTACCGGTGCGAGGCTCTGGCCGCCGGCAAGGAGCTTTGCTTCATCGCCGTGCCGGGATAGCGCCGCAAGTGCCTCGTCAAGGCAGCGTGGGGCGACGTAGTCGAAGGGGGCAGCTTTCATCTCGCGTGCAGCGTTCCCTGTGGAGCCAGGTGGAAGTCTACGCCCAATCTGAAAGCAAGGTTGATGCCGGATCGCCACATGCCGGGAAACCAATCCCCGGTATGTGGCACGCCGTCAGGCCTCTCGCCGATGCATCGAACCCTCTGCCGTGTCCGGAGCAATGGCGCGTCGCCGATCAGCGTCCGATCGCGACCAGTTGTTCGCTGATATCGTCAGCCGCCCGGCGGGTCAGCGCGATGATCCGTGAACGTTGTCGCTCGGTCAGCCGGAACGCGGGGCCGGCCACCGACAGCGCAGCGGCAAGCCGGGTGCCTTCGATCACCGGGGCGGCTGTAGCCCAGATGTCGGGGGTGATTTCCTCGGAACTCTCGGACCAGCCCTGTTGCGCGATGGCCGAGAGTTCTTCGGCGAAGGGACCGGGGCGCCGGCGCAGGTCAGGATCGATCTTGCGTGCGCGGACGAGATACTCGTTGCGCTCGCGATCGGCCATGTTCGCAAGCAGCAGCTTGGGCGACGCGCCGCGATGCAGGGGGAAGGATGCCCCGACATCGAACGACAGGCGTACACGCTGTATCGATTCGACGCGCTCGATGCAGATCGCTGCATCGCCAACGCGCCGGACGAGGATCACGGTCTCGCCGGAGGTATCGCGCAGTTTCTCCATCACCGGCAGTGCGACGTCGATGAAGCTGAACGCGGCGCGCGAGGCGCGTGCCAGTTCGACCATGCGCGGCGAAAGGTGGTAGCCGCCGTGGCCGTCGTCGGTCACCAGGCCCACCTCGCGCAGCAGGGCGATGTACCGGTAGGCGGTCGACAACGGCACCTTGACGCTCTTCGCGATGGCATCGACGGTGACGATCGGCCGGTCGGGGGTGAACGTGGTGAGCACCTGCAGCACCTTGCGCGAACTGGCCGTGCCGCGGATGCGCTTGGCGGGTGCGAGCGGAAGCAGTTCCTTCGGCCTCTGTGCTGCGGCGCGGGGGGTGGCTGCTCGAGACGGGGAGGTGGTCTTTCGAGTGGGCATCTGGGTCTTTTCTTGATTGATTCTTCTTATAAGGCAGTATAGCCTTATCCTTTGGTGAGATGAGCGGATCGTGCCGCGTCCATCCTGGTTCCTCGCCAGCTGACCAATCTGTCACGCATGTCGTCGCACCCGCCGCCCCCACCCACAGGAGATCTCGATGGACCTGCAACTTTCCGGCAAGAAGGCGCTGATCACGGGTGCCAGCATGGGCATCGGCAAGGCGATAGCGATCGCACTGGCCAGGGAAGGCTGCGACGTTGCGCTGTGCGCGCGCGACAAGTCCCGGCTCGATGCGGCCGCCGACGAGATCCGCGCGCAAACCGGGCGCACGGTGTTCACCATCGCGGCAGACCTGACGCGCGCAGGCGACGCCGAGGCCTTCGTGCGCGAATCGCATCGCGCGCTCGGCAGGATCGACATCCTGGTGAACAATGCCGGATCCGCGCCCGGTGGCGTGATCGAGACGCTGAGCGAAGCCGACTGGGAACAGGCGCTGCAACTGAAATTCATGGGCTACATCCGCTGCCTGAGATATGCACTGCCGATCATGGTTGCGCAGGGTGGGGGGCGCGTCGTCAATCTGATCGGTAATGACGGTATCAAGGAATCGTATTGGGAGATAGCCCCCGGCGCTGCAAATGCGGCCGGACAGAACATGAACAAGGCACTGGCCGGCCAGTACGGCCGGCACAACATCAGTTTCGTGGCGGTCAATCCGGGCCCGGTCCGCACCGAGCGCTGGGACGGACTGGTCAGGGCGATGGCACGTGACATGAAGCTTTCGCACGAAGAGGCGGACCAGCTTGCGCCCCGCAGCATCCCGCTGGGACGCATCGCCGAGGTCGAGGAAGTCGCCAACCTGTGCACGTATCTGGCCTCGCCGCTCGCGTTCTTCGTCAACGGCACGATGATCGAGATCGACGGTGGCCAGCAGAAGCCGCTGATGGACCAGTTGCGCGACCGGTAGGGCAGGGCGATGGAGCCGGGCCCGGTCCATGCCCGGATAGCCGCGTTGCTGCGGCGCGTCAGCGTCGAGGACCGGCAGGTCGGGGCGTTCAGCGACCGGATCGACGTTGCCGCGCTGCGGTCTGCCGCGCGCATCGATGCACTGGCGCCCGAGGCGCGCGCGGCTCTTCCACTCGCCGGCATGCCGGTGGTGGTGAAGGACCTGATCGATACCCCACCGGCCGCCTGCCGCGCAGGGCTCGCGGTGTTCGACGACTGGCGGCCGGTAGACCCTGCCGAAGCCGTACGCCGCCTGGCGGCGGCGGGCGCAGTGATGATCGGGGTCGCGCATACCGACAATGCGGGGTTCGGCGTACGTACGGCCCAGGTCCGGAATCCGAAGGCGCCGGGCCGCACCGTCGGCGGCTCCAGCGGCGGGTCGGCCGCGGCCGTCGCCGCCGGCTGGGTGCCGGCCGCCCTCGGTACTGACACCGGCGGCAGCATCCGCATCCCGGCCGCCTGCTGTGGTGTGGTCGGCTTCAAGCCGAGCTGGGGACGGGTGCCGGTCGATGGTGTGCGCACGCTGGTGGCGTCGCTCGACCATGTGGGCCCGATCACCATCGATGTCGCGACCGCCCGCCGCATCCAGGAGGTGCTGGACCCGCAGGGCGTTCCGCCGGCGCCGGGCAGCATCGTCGCGGGACCGCGGTCGCATCGCTGGGGCCAGTTGCGGGTCGGCGTAGCGCGTGCGCTGATCGCCGCCAGCGACACCCCGGTCACGGCTGCGCTGGAACGGGTACTCGAGCAGTTCCGCTCGGCCGGGGTGGTGCTGGTCCCTGTCGACCTGCCTGGCGATCCGCTGCTCGAGCATGTGCATGAAACCGTGTTCTGCCACGAGGCGGCGCTGGCCTGGGCGGCGATGCTTGGCGATGCGCGGCGCCTGGCGAAGCTGCCATCCATGGTGAGGGATACGCTGCTGGCCGGCAGGGATGTGTCGCCCGAGGCCTATGCCGCCGCGATGGCTGCGCGGGCCGGCATCCGGCGCCATGTCGAACGACTCCTCGACACGGTCGATCTGCTGCTGTCGCCGACACTGCCGGTGCTGGCACCGGCAGCCGATGCCCGTCAGGTCCGACTCGACGGTCGAGACCATGGTTTCACCGGCTTGCTGATCCGGCATACCCGCCTGTTCAACCACTCCGGCCATCCGGTCCTCGCCCTGCCGCTGCCTGCCGGCCCCGGCGCGGATGGCCGGCAGGCCAGCCTCCAGCTCGCGGCGGGCAACGGCCGCGATGCCTGGCTCCTGGACACGGGAGCGGATATCGAGGCGCTGGTCGCGATCCGACCTGGTGCTGATCCAGGTCCTTTCACCGACTGACCTGACGGCGGCGCCCCCCCCCGCAGCGGCAAAGATTTCTCGCCCGGTGCGGAAAAAGACCTGTGCCTGTCATACACAGGCCATCCAGAATCCTGCAAAATGTTCGTCTGGGATCAGGATTTTCATGTCTGCGCGTGACGCGGGTACATGATCATCCGTTGGTAAAGAGGCCGCAGAACCGTCCGCGATCTTCGTCGATTGCAGGTACGGGCGAGTCGGCGGGGGGTAGTCGATCATGGCCAGACGCGTGCGGGGCTTCGTGCTCCGCGATTCCGTACGTCGTTCCCTCATGGTGGCGGCTGCATTGCAGGCGACCTTCGGGTCTCTGCCACTGTATGCCTTGCCGACCGGGGGGCAGGTCGTCGTCCCGGGCTCGGCCACCATCGGTGCACCGGTCAACAACGCGCTGACCATCACCAACAATCCCGGCGCGATCATCAACTGGCAGAGCTTCTCGATCGCACCGAATGAACTGGTGCGCTTCGTGCAGCAGAACGCCGCCAGCGCCGTGCTTAACCGGGTCACCGGCTCGCAGATGTCGGAGATCATGGGCCGGCTGCAGTCCAACGGCCGCGTGTTCCTGGTGAACCCGAACGGCATCGTCGTCGGGCCGGGGGCGGTGATCGACACCGCGGCCTTCATCGGTTCGACCCTGCCGATGCTCGACCGCGACTTCATCGACGGGCGGCTGCGCTTCCAGGGCGATGCATCGAGCAACGGGCGCATCGTCAACCAGGGCTCGATCCGCACCGGCTTCGGCGGGCAGGTGATGCTGGTCTCGCCGCACATCGAGAACACCGGTCTGATCGAGGCGCCCGGCGGAGAGATCCTGCTGGCTGCCGGCAAGTCGGTCACCATTACCTCGTTCAACGCGAGCGCGGTCAGCTTCGAGCTGCAGGCGCCGTCCGATTCGGTGGTCAACGTCGGGCAACTGCTCGCCGACGGTGGCGTGGTGCGGGCGTTCGCGGGAAGCCTGCGCCACAGCGGCGACATCCGGGCCAGCGCGCTGGTGCGCGATGCCGGTGGCCAGATCGTGCTGCAGGGTTCGAGCGCGACGACGCTCACCGCAGGCAGCAGCACGCGGGCCGATGGTGGCAGCGGCGGCACCGTGCAGGTCGACTCGGCCGGCACCACGCGGGTCGAGGGCGGGGTGTCGGCCACCGGCCGTGCAGGTGCGGGCGGGCGGATCGAGATCACCGGCGACCGGGTGGTGGTCACCGGCAACGCGTCGGCCGATGCCTCGGGTGCGGCGGGCGGCGGCACCGTGCTGGTCGGTGGCGACTGGCAGGGCGGCAACCCAGGCGTACGCAATGCAACCTCCACCTTCGTCGGGGCTGGCGCGACGCTCGAGGCCGACGCGACCGACGCCGGCAACGGCGGCACCATCGTCGCCTGGGCCGACGGCAACACGCGGTTCCTGGGCGCGCTGTCGGCACGCGGCGGGGCGCGGGGCGGCGATGGCGGCCGCGCCGAGGTGTCGGGCCGCGGTGAACTGCTGTTCATCGGTGGCGCCGACCTGGGCGCGCCGAACGGGCGCTTCGGCAGCCTGCTGCTCGATCCGCTCGACCTGTTCATCGACACCGTCGGTGGCGTCGACCCGAACATCATCGACGAGAGCACCGACTTCCCGAACAATGCGGTGACCGTGTCGCCCGACACCCTGTCGATGAGGGTCGTCGGCAACGTCACCCTGTATGCGTCGCGCGACCTGCGCTTCAACGCGAACGTGACGCTGAACGGTGCCGGCCAGTCGCTGACCGCGCAGGCGGGGCGTGACCTGCAGCTGGGTTCGACGCTCGCGACGACCAATGGCGCGGTGTCCCTGAATGCAGGGC